>JAZOSU010000012.1:0-124650 GCA_045657265.1 Eubacteriales bacterium
GATTTTGAGGCACCAACCTCTATATATCTACGATCATCACTTCGTTTCTTGCGTCTTTTTTTCACGCTTCCATAAACACACCCCCGTTTCTTCTATTATACCAGAAACGGGGGCGTTTATATAGTTTTTTGACAGTCTGAAAGGAGATGCAATTGCAACTCCTTATTTTAATATTTCATATGTTTTCAAAGTTGGTACTGCTTCCAGACGTTTAATTTTAACTCCCATATCTGAAAATCTTTTTTCATATTCAGTCATAATATTAGGTGTGTTTGTAGAATGAAGATCATAAGTAACATTTTTAAGTTCAAAGCCTATTTCTTTCATTTCTTCAACAGAAAAATCAAAAAGTCCGTCATTATCTGTTTTAAAATGAATCTCTCCACCATCTTTTAAAAGGGGCAGATAGTGAGCTATCATTCTTCTATGGGTAAGTCTGCGTTTTGCGTGTCTGTCTTTAGGCCAGGGATCACAGAAATTTATGTAAATAACATCTGCGCATTTTTGGGGTAAAATATCAGTTAAAACTTCAGCATCTGCACATAAAAAACGTATATTTGATAAGTCTTTATTGACTGCTTTCTCCATTCCCATTAGAATACAGTCTTTTACTCTTTCAACAGATATGTACTGTTTATCAGGATTCTGATATGCAGTTTCCGTTATAAATCCGCCTTTTCCAGAACCAATTTCAATTTCAAGTTTTGAATCTTTTTTAAATATATCATAGAAGCTTTCTTTAAGACTGATTTCGGGGTTTAAAGCAAGTTCTATACATTTATCGTATCTGATATCTCTGTTTTTCTTTCTTCTTAATCTCATTGATCTTCTCCTGTTAAATCACATATAACTTTTTGCGCTAATAATAATCCTGCTACCGAAGGAACGTAGGCGACAGAACCTATGCCTTCACAGGGGATAACCTTTGCTTTTGAAAACAAAACATTAAGCTTATTAATTCCTTCTTTTTTTAGTTCATATCTCATTTTACGTGCAAGAGGGCATCCTTCAGTTTTAAAAATATCACAAAACTCGAATTTTGTGGCATCTAATCTTTTTCCTGTACCAAGACATGAGATGATTGGAATATTATGTTTTTTGGCAAACAAAGCCAAACCTATTTTTGCCGGTATAAAGTCAATTGCATCAATAATGTAATGAGCATCATAAGGCAAAATATTTTCTATATTATCTTTGTCAAGAAATTCACATTTGTCAATAAAACATATGTCGGGATTTATACTTTTAGAGCGTTCTTTTGCTATCTGGACTTTGATTTGACCAACAGTATTTTGAGTGGCAATTATTTGTCTGTTGATATTGCTGATATCAACTTTATCATTGTCAATAACAGTTATTTTACCTATGCCTGATCTTACCAAAGCTTCCAGAGTATATGAGCCGACTCCTCCGCAACCGCATAAAACAATATGAGATGATTTCAACTTGTTTATATTGTCATTGCCAAGTAATGCAATACTTCTTGTAAACATAAAACACTCCATTAATTAAGGCTGCCTATCAGGCAGCCTGTTATTTTTACTAAACCCGCATGAGCCGTCTGCCGTAGACTTTAATCCCTGCGATATACACAGGTGGGTGTTAGCCGATATCTCTTCACAGGCTTCCCTCCGGAAAATTCGGGAGGGCGTGCACACAGAGTATCGAGCATCATTCCCGTAGAATTAATGTAGGTTTAAAATAAACAGCAAACGTACTCCGCAGGCGACAAAATCAGTCAAGAATGAGATCTTCGTAGTTTTCTTCAAAAACTTTTGAAACTCTTTCCAATTCTTCATCGTCAATAGTTACGAGAATTTCTTCTCCTGCATCATCTTCAACGGTTTTGAGAATGAAAAGAGTACCATCGCTTTCAAGCTGCTTTTGCGGATTGTCAAATACTTCAATAAGTCCGACATAAACAGTTCCATCCATTTCAACTGAACCGAAATGTTCGAATTGAATTTCTCTTCCGTCTTCATCTGTAAGTGTAATTATATCATTTCCATATTCGTTACTCATTATAACTTCCTCCAATTAAGTATATTTTACCATAAAACAAATAAAAATAAAAGTGAAATTTAGAATTTAAACACTAAGTTTCATATCTCCGTATTTTATCCACCCTAATTTTCTAAGTAGTTCGCTTACACCGAATGAAATTGCTGCCGGAGCAATAAAATACATCAGTAAAATTTCAATTAAAACAAGAGTGGAATCTGCTCCGTTTGCAGTCATTACCTGAAAAGCGGATATGACACCTACAAGACCTGATGTTCCCATACCGGAACCCACAGCATTACTTGTCATTTTTAGTACAGCAGAAGAAATTGGTCCTAAAATAAATGATGCAACTGTAGCCGGAATCCATATACGTATATTTTTTACGATATTCGGCATTTGTATCATAGAAGTACCAACACCTTGAGCAACAAGTCCGCTGAATTTATTCTCTCTGTAGCTTGCTACTGCGAATCCTACCATCTGAGCACAGCAACCTACTGTGGCAGCACCTGCAGCGAGACCTGAGAGTCCAAGAGATACACCAATAGCAGCTGAACTTATCGGGAGAGTAAGGGCAAGTCCCATAAGCACAGAAACAATTATGCCGCCTAAAATAGGTGACTGTTCCACGTTGAAGTTAATAAGCTCACCGATAAATTTCATAAATTTAGAAATAGGTGGTCCCATAAGTATACCAACTGCCGAACCGCATGTTATTGTAACAAGAGGTGTTAATATGATATCCATTTTTGTTTTTCCGGCAACAAGTTTGCCTACTTCAATCCCCACAAGAGCTGCAACGAAAGCTCCAAGTGGTTCGCCTACACCTGCGAGTGATATAACACTGCCGTTGAGAATAGTACCGTCAAGAATTTTAGATGCAAATCCACCAACCATTCCGCAGACACCGGCAGAAACAGTAAGAAGGGGAGTGCAGCTGAATTTACAAGCTACACCGATACCGATACCTATTCCCATAAGCACCTTAGCAACCTTAGAAATTATAATTATTAAATTTCCTATGTCACCACCGATAAAAGAACCGATTTGTTCGGTAATTGTGCCTATTATCAAAGTTGAAAATAAACCTAATGCCATTCCTGATAAACCGTCAATAAAGATGTGGTCCAATAAAGAAAGTATAGGAGTTTTTGATTTTACTTTTGTCATATTACGTCTCCATATAATTATATTTTAAAAAATAATAACAGATTTTAATATATTTTTCAATAACAATTACAATATTTTTAGGATGTGAAGCTATGAAAACGAATATATCAAATATATTTTTAGATGATTTTGAAGCCGCAAGACAAAAAGTATTAAAAGATACTACAGAATGTAAGGTGGAAAACAAAGAAAAATGCACAATAACAACCGTAGAAATCAAAAACGATAGTGATTCTAAAAGATTTAATAAAGAGAAAGGTATATATATCACAGTAGAAATGGATGAGGTATATAAAATAACCGATTCAGACTTTGATAATATAGTTGAAGATATAACAGAGATATTTAAAAAAATGATAAGTATAAAAAATGATAGCAGAGTTCTTATTGTAGGTATCGGAAACAGAAATACAACTCCTGACAGTTTAGGTCCTAAAACAATTGACAGAATTATTGTTACGAGAGGTTTTGAAAAAACAATGCCAGAACTTATAGGTGACGGTGAATTTTCAAATGTCAGTGCGATTACATCAAACGTTTTTGGAATCACAGGAGTGGAAAGTGTTGAAGTTATTGAGGGGATAACACATGTTTTAAAACCTTCTATAGTAATTGTTATAGATTCTCTTGCTACAACTTCTTTATCTCGTCTTTGTAAAACAATACAGATTTCAAATACATCATTAATTCCAGGCGGAGGAGTTGGAAACGAAAGAGAAAAAATATCTTCTGAAACAATACACACAAGTATGATTTCTATAGGTATGCCTACGGTTATGAAACTTAAAGAAATATCTGTAAAGATAGAAGACTTTACAGACGAATTGATCATAACTCCAATTAATATTGATTCAGCAACAGATATAGCTGCAAAATTAATAGCATTTTCTCTTAATAAAGCACTTCATTATAATATTTCTACTGAAGATATATTAAAGTTTTTGTATTAATTTACTTTTTTCAAGCATATGTTTAGTTTGAAGGAAGTGATTGAATTGAGATATAGAAAAGATAGACAAAATAATTTTTTAACTATTATTAAAATTGCTTTATCATTGCTTTTTACTGTTGTGATATCTTTTTCGTTTTTGAAAATTTATGGAAATACAATAGCAAAAAGCGCCTGTGATTTTATTTCGAAGGATATTGGTTTAACGGAGTTGTCATCAACAGATTCAGCTGCCAATTATGAAAATGATTTTTTGACTTTTTTAGGAAGTCAAGAGAATGAGAATGACAAAGAGGCGTTGGTTACTGATACAAATTTAAAAAATGAATCGGCGATTGCTGTTAATTTATCAGCACTTTCAGGAAAATATAAGAATTACAACGGAACATCTGTAATTAATAATACTGATTACCCGATAACAGATTTGTTATATTCAGACTATAAAAAACCGAGTATAGATAAAAATCAACCGGCTATACTAATCTATCATACTCACACTTCAGAAGGCTACCATGGAGGAGGCAGTGTAGTTGATATAGGTAAGGTTATGAAAGAAGAGTTTGAAAAACTTGGCTATAAAACAATTCATATTACTGAAAGTTATGATAAAGAAAAGTTCAGCGGTTCATATTCAAGGTCTGTAAAAGGCATAGAAAAAGCAATTGAAGAGTATCCTACAATACAACTTATTTTTGATATACACCGTGATGCAATTACATCAGAAAACGGAAATACATATTTACCTTTAACAACAATTGAAGGAAAAAACTGTGCACAGGTTATGTTTGTGTGTGGCACAGATGAAAAAGGTTTGAGCCATCCTGACTGGAGAGAAAATTTCAAGTTTGCACTTGACGTTTCAAGAACTATGGGTAAAAATTACGGTTTACTTTCAAGACCTGTAAATTTAAGAGGCGATAGATTCAATACACATAAAACAAATTATTCGTTTTTAATGGAAATCGGGAGTAGCGCTAATACTTTAGAAGAAGCTAAAATTGCAGCTGTTTATACAGTTAATTCTTTAGTACAGACAATAGAAAATAAATAAAGGACCGTTTCGGTCCTTTATTTTTGGATAAGACTAAAAAAATAGTCAAATAAATCGTTTCCAAGCATTCTTTCCGGATGCCATTGAACACCGAGAATAGGGAATTCTGTTCCTTCGATAGCTTCAATAACTCCATCGTGCGCTGCAGCGGTTACAATAAGATTTTTTCCTAATTTATGTACGCTTTGATGATGATAAGAATTAACTATTGCCCTTATACCTAAGATTTTTGATAAATTGGATTTTTTTGAAATCTTTATTTCATGAGTACATTCTTTGCCGCCATAATTCTGATGATATAATCCTAACATTTCAGGTATATCCTGAATTAATGTTCCGCCAAGAGCTACATTAATAGCTTGCATACCTCTGCATATTCCTAATACAGGCTTTTCATATTTGATGAATTCTTTGATCATATTACTTTCATAATTATCAAAATCAATATCATATTTGCCTTTGTATCTTACTTTGTCTTTGTATAACCGTGGATGTATGTCACCGCCGCCACAAACCACAAGACAGTCGTTGTTTTTAACTGCTTCCTCAGGGGGTGACGGATAAATTTCATTACATTCGGTGTTGGACGTTTTTAAATGATCAAAGTATTTCTTATTAATATCTGGTTTTTCGTTTTTGACTTCTCCTAAAACTGCGACTTTTATCATTGTGCATTTCCTCCTTGAATAATTTGTATTTATAGTATATAATTAATATTAAATTAATTTTTGGAGATTGTATGATTTATTTTGATAACAGTGCTACAACCAAACCATCTGAAGCTTGTATTCAAGCAATGAATATTGCGCTTAATGATGATTTTGCAAATTCATCGTCACTTCATTTGGCAGGCGTAAAAGCACATAAGTGGATTGATACTGCAAAAAAGAATATTTCGGCCGCTTTAGGTTGTATGCCTTCGGAAATAATTTTAACTTCAGGCGGAACCTACAGTAATAATCTTGCATTGTTCAGTGCGGTAAAGTCACTCAAGAGAAGGGGAAACAGAATAGTTGTTTCCAGTATTGAACATCCAAGTGTTGCAGAATGTATGGCTCAATTTGAAGATCAGGGATTTGAAGTGGTTTATTGTGATCCTCGTTCTGTAGATGAATTTAAAGAGGCAATTAACAGCAATACTATTTTAGTATCCTGTATGATGGTTAATAATGAAACGGGCTTGATTCTTCCTATAGAAAAATTAAAATCAATAATTGAAGCAAATGGATCGTTTGCGCTTTTGCATATTGATGCTGTTCAGGCTTTTGGTAAAATGCCTGTTAACGTAAAAAAACTCAAATGTGATTTTTTAACTGTTTCTGCTCATAAAATTAATGGACCTAAAGGAATCGGCGCTTTATATGTGAAAAAAGGTGTACATATTCATCCTATTGTTTTTGGTGGCGAACAAGAAGGTGGATTAGTTCCCGGCACTTATAACACTCCTGCGGTTGCAGGTTTTTCAGCTGCAGTAGAACAAATGAGAAGTAATAATTATGCTTCCCTTAAAAATCTTTATGAATATTTTGTTTGGCGTATGAATGATTTTGAATTTATTAAACTTAATTCTTACGGAAATCATTGTTACCATATAATAAATATTTCATTTGATGGGTATTTAGGAGAGAATGTACTTCACTATCTTGAAAATTACGGAATTTATGCATCACAGGGGTCTGCTTGTTCATCTCATAGCAAACAAAAAGGTAAAATAATACAAACACTTGGTGCGGATAAAAAAACTGCAGACGGTTCCCTGCGAATCAGTTTTGACTATATAAATACTAAGCAGGAAATTGATGAGTTTTTTGAAATTTGTGCAAAGATTCCCGATAATTTGATTAAACTATATAAGTAAAGGAAAATGATATGAAAGAGATTATTCTTGCAAAATGCGGAGAGCTGGTTTTAAAAGGTCTTAACAGAAATAGCTTTGAAAAAACGCTTGTGAAAAATATTAAAAGGGCAATATCTTCTTTTGGTGAATTTGATATTAATATTGCTCAATCAACTGTTTATATTGATAAAGAAGATTTTTACGATATTGACGAAGTATATGAAAAAGTGAAAAAAGTTTTTGGTATAGCTTCACTTTGTAAAGTTGCAGTGTGTGACAAAGATATAGAACAGATAAAAAAGACAGCTCTTGAATATTCAAAAGAAAAGCTTGAGTCTGTTAGAACGTTTAAAGTTATGGCAAAACGTTCGGATAAGCGTTTTCCTTATAATTCTCCTGAAATATGTAAAGAAGTGGGTGGATATCTTCTTGCAAATGTTAACGGACTTAAGGTTGATGTTCACCAGCCACAAGCTATTATAACTGTTGAAATCAGAGATTTCGGTGCATACATACATTGTGAAAACGATGTAGGCGCAGGCGGTATGCCATATGGAAGTAACGGTAAAGCTTGTTTGTTACTTTCCGGAGGTATAGATAGCCCTGTTGCAGGATATATGATGGCAAAACGCGGACTTAAATTATCTGCAGTACATTTTTACAGTCCACCTTATACAGGTGAACTTGCAAAAGAAAAAGTTATTTCACTAGCAAATATTCTGAGCGATTACTGTCCTGATATGGATTTATATATGGTTCATTTTACAGAGATACAAGAACAAATCAAAAAAAGCTGTAAAGAAGATTTGTTTACAGTGATAATGCGTAGATATATGGTAAGATTAGCTAACGTAGTAGCAGAAATGTCCGGTGCAAAAGCTCTTGTTACAGGTGAAAGTTTAGGGCAGGTTGCCAGTCAGACAATGGAGGCTCTTAATATAACAAATGAAATTTCCGATAGATTGGTTTTGAGACCGCTTATCGGAATGGATAAAGATGAAATTGTTGTAATTTCAAGAAAAATTGATACTTTTGATACATCTGTACAGCCATATGAAGATTGTTGTACAGTATTTACTCCAAAACATCCAAAAACCAAACCGAATCTTAAAGAAATAATGTACGAAGAATCAAAACTTGATACTGAAGCTTTAATTCAAAGAGCGGTTGAAAAAATTGAAATTATAAAAATAGGTGATAGATTATGAAACAAAAAATAAAAAGCCATATCATTGCTTTGATTGTTACCTTGATTTTTGCAGCAGTAGGTTTCTATTTTACTTTACCCGCAATATCTATTCATAATCCGGGTCTTTTATTTGATGTGGTTGTTCTTTGCGTGGTATATACCGCAGTTTTTGCATTTTGTTACAGAAAAAATTTCATTGTTGGAATTCTTGATAAAAACGGGAAATTAAACTATAGAGAAATTTTAAGTGCTGTGAAAATAACTGTTGCTATAGCGATTATTGCTCTTATTGTCTGGGGCGTTGGTGAAATAAGCGGTGCAGTATTTTTTAACGCCAAAAAATATCAGCAGCTTTTATCAGTAGAATCAGGAGATTTTGTAAAAGATGTAGATACTATATCATATGACCAGATACCCCGCCTTGATAGCGCAAGTGCTGTTAAACTCGGGGATAAAAAATTAGGAGAACTTTCGGACCTTGTCAGCCAGTTTTCGGTTGTCGATAGCTATTATACACAAATAAACTATAATAATGTTCCTGTTAGAGTTACTCCTTTGGAATATGTTGATGTATTTAAATGGTTTAACAATGTTAAAACCGGTGTCCCGGGATATGTCAAAATTAATATGGTTACTCAGGATGTTGAACTTGTGAGATTTTCAGAATTAGGTTCGGAAAATATGAAATATTCAACATCTGAACATTTTAACAGAAATCTTTATCGTCATCTGAGATTTAAGTATCCAACGTATATTTTTGAAAATCCTAATTTTGAAATAGATGAAAATGGTATTCCATATTGGGTATGTGCTAAAAAAGAATTTAAAATCGGTTTGTACGGTGGACAGGATATAGGCGGTGTTGTACTTGTAAATGCAATCAACGGTGAATGCACTTACTATGATGTTAAAGATGTTCCTTCATGGGTTGACAGAGTATATAACGCTGAACTTATTATTGAACAATTTGATTTTCACGGAACCCTTAAACATGGATTTATAAATTCTGTGTTCGGCCAAAAAGACTGTCAGGTTACAACAGATGGTTATAACTATATAGCAATGAATGATGACGTTTATATGTATACCGGAATTACTTCTGTTTCCAGTGACCAGTCAAATATAGGTTTCATACTTACAAATCAAAGAACAAAAGATACTAAATTTTATGAAATAGCAGGTGCTGAGGAATATTCAGCTATGAGTTCTGCAGAGGGTGAGGTTCAGAATTTAAGATATACATCGACTTTTCCGCTTTTGCTTAACGTAGGTAATGAACCGACATATTTTATGGCTCTTAAAGATAATGCTCAGCTTGTTAAAAAATATGCTATGGTTAATGTAAAACAGTATCAGATAGTTTCTACAGGTGATACGTTAAAAGAGTGCGAAAATAATTATATAAAACTCATTAAAGATGCCGGAATTTCTACGGATGTTTCAAATGAAAATGCTGTTGATTTACAAGGTACTGTTGTGGATATCAGAACGGCGGTAATCGAAGGCAATTCATTCTATTTCTTTAAACTTGACAGCTCGGAAAAAACCTTTATGATGAGTGTTGTATCGAATAATGAAATCGTAACTTATAATATAGGTGATTCTGTTACTATAAGTTACATTGATTCAGAAAGTTCACTTATTTCTGCATCAAAAATTTCAAAATAATAAAACCCCTGTGTATTTTGTACACAGGGGTTTAATTTTGAAAAAATAAAATTAATTATTCGTAATCTACAACGTCAACCCAAGAAAGAAGGAATTCTCTTTCTTTTTCGTTTCCTTTAACTGACTGTGAAGCGGCTACGATAGGCATCCATTTCTGAACGTACTGTTTTGCTGTGTTGCTTTTTTTGCAGAATAAATCAAGATATTTTTTAGCAGTTTCTGTGTCGTTGTTTAAACAAAAAAGTAAATATGTTCTTGCAACGTCAGCAGAAGCATTACCTTGAGTTGCGTGTGACCAGTCAATTATATAAGGTGTACCATCTTTAGTGATAATTATATTAGATGGGTTGAAGTCGCCGTGACAAACTTTTTTGTGTTTGGGCATACCTTCGAGTCTTGTGTGGAGTTCGTAACGTGTTGTTGCATCAAGTGTTGTCTCGCTTATTTTACGATTCATTTTATCTTTTAATTTGTTAAGAAGAGGAGCTTTCTTTTGGTGAACTGTAAGCTGAAGATCAACCAAGAGTTCGAGGTATTCGTCTTTTTTTTCAGGATTTTCACTCATAAGTTCTTCAAGTGTTTTTCCTTCAATAAAATCTGCTGCAATTGCCCATTTACCGTCAATTGTCAATACTTCGTGAATTTTAGGAATATTAAGACCTGTTTCTTCTATTCTTGCCTGATTCAAAGCTTCGTTAAGAACGTCAGCTTTAGAAAAATCTGAATCAAATAATTTAATACATAAATTACCGTCACGGTATATTTTTTTGTTTTTTCTTTCAGCAATAATTGTATCTAATTTCATTTAGTTTTCCTCCCCGATTATTATGCTTTTGGCATTTCTTTTTCAACAAAATGTTTTCCGTAGTAAGCATTGAGATACATCTGCTTAATTTCACTCATTAATGGGTATCTTGGGTTAGCGCCTGTGCACTGATCGTCAAATGCCTGCTCGACCATATCGTCAAGACGAGCAAGGAAGTCGTTTTCGTCAATGTCGTAATCCTTGATTGTTTCTTTGATGCCAACGGTTGACTTGAGGTCGTTGATAGCCTTAATAAGATTTTCAAGCTTTTCTTCGTCAGTCTTGCCGCCGAGACCGAGATAATCAGCAATTTCAGCATAGCGAGCAAGGGTGCGAGGATGATCGTACTGAGAGAAGGTACCCATCTTTGCAGGAGCTTCAGAAGCGTTGAAACGAAGAACCTCTTCAATCATAAGAGCGTTAGCAACACCGTGAGGCAAGTGATGGAAAGCACCGAGCTTGTGAGCCATAGAGTGACATACACCAAGGAAAGCATTCGCAAATGCCATACCTGCCATTGTAGCGGCATTAGCCATCTTTTCACGAGCTTCAACGTCTGTCTGACCGTTCTCGTATGCTCTCGGGAGATACTTGAAGATATTTTTAAGAGCCTGTAAAGCAAGACCGTCAGTATAGTCGGTTGCGAGCATTGCGGCATAAGCTTCAACAGCGTGGGTTACGGCGTCAATACCGGAAGCTGCGGTAAGTCCTTTAGGAGCACTCATATGGAAATCAGTATCAATGATTGCCATATTTGGAAGAAGTTCGTAGTCAGCAAGAGGATACTTAACACCTGTATCGCCGTCAGTTATAACTGCAAAAGGTGTGACTTCTGAGCCTGTACCTGCTGAAGTAGGCAGAGCGATAAAGTAAGCTTTTTCGCCCATTTTCGGGAAAGTATATACTCTCTTACGGATATCAATAAATCTCATTGCCATATCCATAAAATCTGCTTCGGGATGTTCATAGAGAACCCACATAATCTTAGCAGCGTCCATTGCAGAACCGCCACCAAGAGCAATGATTGTGTCAGGCTGGAATGCTGTCATCTGTTTTGCACCGTCTTGTGCGTTTTTAAGTGTAGGATCAGGCTGAACATCAAAGAATGTAGTATGAGCGATGCCCATTTCATCAAGCTTATCTGTTATCGGTTTTGTATAACCGTTTTGATAAAGGAAAGTATCTGTTACGATAAATGCTTTTTTAGCGCCACGTACTGTTCTTAGTTCATCGAGAGCTACAGGCAGACAACCTTTCTTGATATATACCTTTTCAGGTGCACGGAACCAAAGCATATTTTCCCTTCTTTCTGCTACTGTTTTGATATTTAAGAGGTGTTTTACACCAACATTTTCAGATACTGAATTACCGCCCCATGAACCGCAACCGAGTGTGAGTGAGGGGGCAAGTTTAAAGTTGTAAAGGTCACCGATACCGCCGTGAGAAGAAGGAGTATTTACAAGGATACGGCAGGTCTTCATACGTGCCGCAAAAGCATTAAGCTTTTCAGTTTCAGTAACTTCGTTAAGATATACAGATGAGGTATGACCAAAGCCACCGTCTTCAACGAGCTTATCAGCCTTATCAAGAGCTTCTGCGAAATCCTTTGCCTTATACATAGCAAGTACAGGGCTGAGTTTTTCGTGAGCAAATTCTTCTGAAAGTTCAACGCTTTCTACTTCGCCGATAAGTATTTTTGTGCCTTCAGGTACTTTTACGCCGGCAAGTTCAGCTATTTTAGCGGCGCTCTGACCAACGATTTTAGCATTAAGTGCGCCATTGATTATGATAGTTTTACGAACTTTTTCTGTTTCGTCAGCATTCATAAAATAACAACCACGTGTAGCGAATTCTTTTTTCACTACATCATATATACTTTCCAGAACAATTACTGACTGTTCAGATGCGCATATCATACCGTTATCAAATGTTTTTGAATGAATGATTGAGTTAACTGCAAGAAGAATATCTGCAGAATCATCAATGATAGCAGGCGTGTTACCGGCACCAACACCAACAGCAGGTTTTCCGCTTGAATAAGCGGCTTTAACCATTCCGGGACCGCCTGTTGCAAGAATTATATCTGCTTCTTTCATTATAGTATTTGTCATTTCAAGTGAAGGAACGTCAATCCAGTCAATGATACCTTCGGGAGCACCTGCAGCAACTGCGGCTTCAAGTATAAGCTTAGCAGCAGCTATTGTACAGTCTTTTGCTCTTGGGTGTGGAGAGATTATGATCGCGTTTCTTGTTTTAAGTGCAAGAAGACATTTAAAGATAGCGGTAGAAGTAGGGTTGGTGGTTGGAATAACTGCAGCAATTACACCGATAGGCTCAGCTATTTTCTTTATACCGAAAGCTTTATCTTCTTCTATAATACCACAGGTTTTTGTTTCTTTATATGCGTTATAAATATATTCTGAAGCATAGTTATTTTTAATAACTTTATCTTCTACAATACCCATACCAGTTTCTTCAACTGCCATTTTTGCAAGAGGAATTCTTGCCTTGTTTGCAGCCGATGCAGCAGCTAAAAAAATTTTGTCAACCTGCTGCTGTGTATAGGTTGCAAATACCTTCTGCGCCTTTCTTGTACGTGCTATAGCGCATTCAAGTGTTTCTACACTGTCAATTATTTCATAATTATTTTTCATTTCTTCTTTCCTCCGTTTACCGAGTTTACGGCATAGAACAATTTGAAATTCCAACAAACATTTTAACAAAAACATTTGATTTTGGGAATTATAAGAAAAGTATATGGTGTTATATTTTTCGATATAACTAAAAAAGGTTTGGCTATTTGCCAAACCTTATTTTATATATGTCAGTTTTGATTTTGTGAGTTCAGATATAAAAATTTTATCAATATCAGTCAGTTTATAACCTTTTCTGTATATAAGCAAGTCTTTATAAACTTTTTTGTTTTCTTCACATTTTTTCTGTATTAGTCCGTATTTGTTGATAAGTTTATCAGGAGTAGGGGAAACCCACATAAAAGTTTCTTTGTTTTCAGAAAGAAGTTCAAACTGACTTGCTCTTTCGAAAATGAATATTCTTCTATAAATATTATCGGGAAGTTCTTCTTTAACAACTTTTGACATTGGAAGTGACGGAACGTATGGGTCTGCATGGGCAATTTCGATATACGGTTCTAAATCAGAAAACAAAACATTGTCTTTTTTAGCTAATTTATTATCCTTGCTCATCAGAAGATTGTACGTAAATTCAGTTACCACCTCAAAATCAAGATCTTTTTCGTCAAGCATCGCTTTGAAATATTTATCATAGTTTTTAGCGTATCTGATAATACCTAATTTATAATCGTGATTTAAAATATTGTTTATCGTTCTAAGTGAGTTGGTTTCTTTATAAAAGATTTCAGCAGGATCGTTTGTTATTTGTTTTGAAAATTGTGAAAAAGCTTCAGAAATATAACATGCTCTGGGAACAGAAATTGAAAACTTTTGCTTTATTGCTATGCCGGATTTATAAAGCTGTTCAACTTGATCAATTTGCTTTAAAATACCTTTTGCATAACCGATAAATTCTTCACCTTCGGGAGTTAAGAACATTCCTTTTGCAGATCTGTCAAAAACTGTAATTCCCAAATCATTTTCTAATTCTTTAATTGATCTGCTAAGGTTTGGTTGTGCAATTAATAACGTTTCAGATGCTTTATTCAGAGAACCTGCTTTGGCAACTTCAACAGCGTATTTCATATGAAGAATGTTCAATACTGTTATCTCCTTTGCAAATGATGAAATATTATATAATACATTAAAATCCTTGTCAAGAAAAACGGATCTGCTAAGTAGGTCCGTTTGAGTTATATATCTATATCCTTAGTTTTTTACAGCTATAACAACAATATGTTGTACATTAAAAAATATCTTGCATTACTTTAGAACTGCGTACCCAGTCATTGTGCGAAAACATATAAATCTACTGCCATGATAAACTATACCTAAATTAAATTTTTCTATTAAAATCAAACCCCTTTGTTTGTAATAATCCTATATCATCAATGATAAATTGTAAATAAAATTAAAACATAAAAAATAAGTGTAGCTATTGAAAAAAAAGAAAATTTTGTTTATAATTTTGGTAGTATAAAAGTTAGGAGAAATTTTATGAAACTTTCTTTCAGATGGTATGGTGAATCTGATTCTATATCACTTGAATATATTCGTCAGATACCTAATATGCGTTCAATTGTATCTGCTGTTTATGATGTGCCTCCGGGTGAAGTATGGCCTGAAAAAAGCCTTGAGAAGATGAAAAATCTTGTTGAGAAAAACGGCATGGTTTTTGACGTTGTTGAATCAATTCCTGTGCATGAAAATATAAAACTCGGCAGAGATAACGTTGATGAACTTATTGATGTATATGCTGAAAATATCAGACGCTGCGCAAAATACGGTGTTAAATGTGTAACGTATAACTTTATGCCGGTGTTTGACTGGACACGTACTCAGCTTGATAAAAAATCTGAAGACGGCTCAACAAGTCTTGTTATGTATTGGGAACAAATGAAAGGCCTTGACCCGCTGAAAGATGATATTCATCTTCCTGGATGGGATTCAAGCTATACTCAGCAAGAAGTCAGAGATCTTATTGCGGCTTACAATGAAATAGGGGAAGAAGGTTTGTGGAATAACCTTGAAAAATTCCTCAAAAAAGTTATACCTGTTGCCGAGGAATGCGGTGTAAGAATGGCTATTCATCCAGATGATCCGCCTTATTCAATTTTTGGTATACCGAGAATTATTACTTGTGAAGAAAATATTGACAGAATGCTTTCTATTGTTGATTCTCCTGCAAACAGTCTTTGTCTGTGTACAGGGTCTTTGGGATGCGCTAAAACAAACGACGTAATTAAAATGATTCGCAAATACAGCGCTATGGATAGAATTGCTTTTATGCATATGCGTAATGTTCTTATTATGGAAGATGGTAGTTTTGAAGAAAGCGGACATATTTCAAAATGCGGTAGCCTTGATATGTACGAAATAGTTAAAGCTTTGGTTGATACAGGGTTTGACGGTTACGTTCGTCCCGATCATGGAAGAATGATTTGGGGAGAAACGGGCAAACCCGGTTACGGTCTTTATGACAGAGCTTTGGGTGCGATGTATATAAACGGACTTTTTGAAGCTTGTGAAAAAGCAAAATAAAGGAGTATTTTATGAAAAACGTACTTGATACAAACCTTACAGGAAAAGTTGCTGTTGTTACAGGTGCAGGAGGTGTTATCTGCGGAGCATTTTCTAAAACACTTGCAAGAGCAGGAGCTAAGGTTGCTTTGCTTGATTTAAACGAAGAAGCGGCAAAGGTAATTGCACAAGAAATTGTTAATGAAGGAGGAATTGCCAAAGCATATAAATGTAACGTGCTTGATAAAGAAATCTGTTATTCTGTAGCCGATGAAGTTCAGAAAGATTTCGGACTTTGTGATATTCTTATAAACGGTGCAGGCGGTAATAATCCGAGAGCTACAACCGATAAAGAATACTTTGAAATTGGTGACATTGATGCTGATACCAAGAGCTTTTTTGACCTTGATGCAGACGGTGTCGGATTTGTTTTTAACCTTAACTTCTTAGGTACATTGATACCTACTCAGGCATTTGCAAGACAGATGGTTGGAAGAGAGGGTTGTAATATTGTAAACATAAGCAGTATGAACGCTTATACTCCGCTTACTAAAATTCCTGCTTACTCAGGTGCAAAAGCGGCTATCTCAAACTTTACACAGTGGCTTGCTGTTCATTTCAGCCGTGTAGGAATCAGAGTTAATGCAATAGCCCCCGGATTTTTCTCTACAAAACAAAATGCAGCTTTGCTTTGGAATGAAGACGGTACTCCTACTGCAAGAACAGGTAAAATCCTTGCTGCAACACCTATGGGACGTTTTGGCGAAAGTAAAGAACTTGACGGAAGCTTACTTTTCCTTGTTAACAATGATGCAGCAAGTTTTATCACAGGAGTTGTAATCCCTGTAGATGGTGGATTTTCGGCATATTCAGGCGTATAAAAATTACACTTGAAATTTCTATTTATGTATGTTAGCATATTATAAGTATAAATATGCTATAATAGTGATGTTATTTTTCAGCTTTCATCCTGTTATGGATGGAAGCTGATTAATTTTTTTCGGAGGGTCAATATGTATAAAGAAGTGCCTACAAATTTAAACTTTGTAGAAAGAGAAAAAAATATTGAAAAGTTTTGGCGCGAAAAAGATATTTTTAAGAAAAGTATCGATTCAAAATCAAAAGCTGCGCCATATATATTTTATGATGGTCCGCCAACTGCTAACGGTAAACCTCATATAGGCCATGTTCTTACCCGTGTAATCAAAGATATGATTCCGAGATACAGAACAATGAAAGGCTGTATGGTACCAAGAAAAGCAGGTTGGGATACTCATGGACTTCCTGTTGAGCTTGAAGTAGAAAAAATGCTTGGTCTTGACGGTAAAGAACAAATTGAAGAATACGGACTTGATCCTTTTATTGACCATTGTAAAGAAAGTGTCTGGAAATATAAAGGTATGTGGGAGGATTTTTCACGCACTGTTGGTTTCTGGGCTGATATGGAAAATCCTTATGTTACATACCATAACGAATTCATTGAATCTGAATGGTGGGCATTAAAACAGATTTTTGATAAAAAACTTCTTTATAAAGGCTTTAAAATAGTTCCTTATTGTCCCCGTTGCGGAACACCGCTTTCTTCTCACGAGGTTGCACAGGGATATAAAAATGTTAAAGAACGTTCAGCAGTTGTTCGTTTTAAAGTAGTAGGGGAAGATGCTTATTTTCTTGCTTGGACAACAACTCCGTGGACTCTTCCCAGTAACGTTGCTCTTTGTGTTAATCCTGATGTTGATTACAGTAAAGTAAAAGCCGCTGACGGATACACTTACTATATGGCAGATGCACTTTTGGATAAAGTTCTTGGTAAACTTGCCACAGAAGATGCTCCTGCTTATACAGTTATTGAAAATTTCAAAGGTTCTAACCTTGAACATAAAGAATATGAACCTCTCTTTGATTTTGTTAAACCTGTTTGCGAAAAACAAAACAAAAAAGGCCATTATATTACTTGTGATTCATACGTTACAACAAGCGACGGTACAGGTATCGTTCATATTGCTCCTGCTTTCGGTGAAGACGACGCAAACGTAGGACGTAAATATGACCTTCCTTTCGTTCAGTTCGTTGACGGTCAGGGTAACCTTACAGAAGAGACACCTTATGCAGGTATATTCGTTAAAGATGCAGACCCCAAGGTTTTGGTTGACCTTGATGCAAAAGGACTTCTTTTTGATGCTCCTAAGTTTGAACATGATTATCCGTTCTGCTGGCGCTGTGATACTCCGCTTATTTACTATGCAAGAGA
This sequence comes from Eubacteriales bacterium, assembly GCA_045657265.1. Lineage (GTDB taxonomy): Bacteria > Bacillota > Clostridia > Oscillospirales > QAKW01 > RGIG9041. Next base: position 18,078 of record JAZOSU010000012.1, read on the forward strand.
ATCATGGTTTATTAAAATGACAGAAGTTCGTGATAACCTTATCAAGAACAATAATACAATTAACTGGATTCCTGAGAGTATTGGTAAAGGCCGTTTTGGTGATTGGCTTGAAAATGTTCAGGACTGGGGCGTATCACGTAACAGATATTGGGGAACTCCTCTTAATATCTGGGAATGTGAATGCGGACATTTACATTCAATAGGAAGTATTGAAGAACTTAAATCAATGTCAGATAACTGTCCTGATGATATAGAACTTCACCGTCCTTATATTGATGAAGTTACAATCAAATGTCCTGTTTGCGGAAAACAGATGAAACGTGTTCCTGAGGTTATTGACTGCTGGTTTGACTCCGGTTCAATGCCTTTTGCACAGCATCATTATCCTTTTGAAAACAAGGAACTGTTTGAATCTCAATTTCCTGCAGACTTTATTTCAGAAGCAGTTGACCAGACTCGTGGTTGGTTCTATTCACTTCTTGCAATATCTACACTTATTTTTGATAAAGCTCCATTTAAAAACGTTATTGTTCTTGGACACGTTCAGGACGAAAACGGTCAGAAAATGTCTAAATCAAAAGGTAACGCAGTAGATCCGTTTGAAGCTCTGGAAACTTACGGTGCCGATGCAATTCGTTGGTATTTCTATACAAATTCAGCTCCCTGGCTTCCTAACAGATTCCACGGTAAAGCTGTTGTTGAAGGTCAGCGTAAGTTTATGGGTACTCTTTGGAATACTTATGCTTTCTATATTCTCTATGCAAATATAGATAAGTTTGACCCCACTAAATATAATATCAATGACTGTAAACTTACTGTTATGGATAAATGGATTCTTTCACGTCTTAACAGTATGGTTGCGGCAGTAGATAATAATCTTGATAACTATAAGATTCCCGAAGCTGCCCGTGCACTTCAGGAATTTGTTGATGACCTTTCTAACTGGTATGTAAGACGCGGTCGTGAACGTTATTGGGTTCAGGGTGAAACTGACGATAAGACTGCAGCATATATGACACTTTATACTGCGCTTGTTACAACTGCTAAAGCAGCAGCACCGATGATTCCGTTTATGGCAGAAGATATTTATCAGAATATGGTTTGCTCTGTTGATAAATCAGCCCCCGAAAGTATTCATCTTTGCGATTTCCCCGAAGTTATGGATAAATATATCGACAAAGAGCTTGAATACAGTATGGAAAAAGTACTCGAAATCGTTGTTCTCGGCAGAGCCGCAAGAAACGGTTCAAATATGAAAAACAGACAGCCTCTTGGCAATATGTACGTTCAGACAGAACGTGAACTCGATAGTATTTATGTTGATATCATTGCAAATGAACTTAACATTAAAAACGTTGATTTCACAGGTGAGATGGATAACCTTGTAACGTACAAATTCAAACCGCAGCTTAAAACTGTCGGACCGAAATACGGTAAACAACTTGGTGAAATAAGAACCGCACTTTCCGAACTTGATGGCAATGCTGCTAAAAAAGAACTTGACGAAAAGGGAAGTATTACTCTTTCACTTGCAAGTGGTGAAGTTGTTCTTGAAACTGCTGATCTTCTTATTGAAACAGAACAAAAAGAAGGATTCTTTACTCTCAGCGATAGAGGTGTAAGTGTTGCTCTTGACATTAACCTTACACAAGAACTTGTTAATGAAGGTAACGTAAGAGAACTTATTTCAAAAATCCAGACAATGCGTAAAGAAGCAGGATTTAATGTAACTGACCATATTAACATCGCTATTGATGGCAGTGAAAAAATCGTTAAAATCGCGATTGATATGTCTGACGATATCACTGCAGATACACTTGCCGATAATCTTACAGCAGGTAACCTTAACGGTTATGTAAAAGAATGGAATATAAACGGCGAAAAAGTAACTATCGGTGTAGAAAAAGTATAATTTATAAATAGCAGATGTATAGAATGATATGCACCCCAAAAGTTAGACACTTTTGGAGGTGCATATTTTTATTATGGCTAAAAATATGTCTGCTATTTTATTATAGAAAAAATCATAACTACCGGCTTAGCCGGTAGTTATGATTGTTAAAATATATTCGTTTGTTATTTCTGTATGTATTTCATACAAAGATTCTATTTGTTTTTTGTTTACTGATTTTAAATCTGTAATGCCTGTGCCTTTATATTTAAAATAAGCTTCTTTTAAAGTCCATAATTTTAAAAATTCAGTGTTGAAATTTTCGTTATCGAAATTGTTTATTTCTTCATCTGTTGCAATTTTGCCAAGCAGTTTTGGATTTACATCACGTATTCTTTCGACGTCAATACCTATCTCTTTATTATCAAAGACTATAAAAATATAATCTCCTGAATGTGATATGCTGAAATGAGGTCCGTTTTCAACGTAAGGTTTTCCGTTTTTATTATATTTAAATTGAATATCTTTTAAAGCTACAGACATTATATCTGATAAGTATTCTTTCGTCTTATAGTGAGCTATTGCACTCTGACTTAATATTTTATTTCTTTTAGCATCAACGTATTTTGAGAATTCTTTTATTTGATTTTCACTGAAATCACTTATTCTGAATTTTAATAGTTTCATAGTTTTTCCTGATATATATTAGTTTAAAAAAGTCCTTGAGATAATTCTCAAGGACTTTTATTGGCTCCCCCTGTTGGACTCGAACCAACGACCCTGCGGTTAACAGCCGCATGCTCTACCGACTGAGCTAAGGAGGAATATGTTATTATTATAACACCATATTGATAAAATTCAAGTCTTTTTTAAAAATAATTAAATCTTTTTTTGGTATATTTTTCAATAAACATTCATAGCCTTTACAAATGAATGTTTATACGGAGGAATGGGTATGACTACGCAAACAAAAATATACCGAGATATTGCTGCAAGAACCGGCGGTGATATTTATATTGGTGTTGTTGGTCCGGTGAGAACCGGAAAATCTACTTTTATTAAAAAGTTTATGGATACGCTTGTTATCCCTAATATTCCTAATGAATATAAAAGAGAACGCGCAGTCGATGAACTTCCGCAATCTTCATCAGGGAAAACAATAATGACAACCGAGCCGAAATTTATTCCTGATGAAGCTGTTGAGATTGTTATGGATGATAATGCAAGGTTTAATGTCAGAATGATAGATTGTGTCGGATATGTTGTTGACAGTGCGCTCGGGTATATAGAAAACGAGCAGCCGAGAAGAGTTATGACGCCCTGGGACGAGAATGATATGGAGTTTCAGAAGGCGGCTGAGATAGGCACAAAAAAAGTCATCTGCGAACATTCTACAATAGGGCTTGTTATAACGACGGACGGTAGTATCGGTGAAATACCCAGATATGAATATCAACAAGCCGAAAAACGAATTATCGATGAATTAAAAGCTATAAACAAACCTTTTGTTATTTTACTTAATTCAATGTTTCCCGAAAGTCAAAGCGCATTGAAACTCAGAGAAGAGCTTGAGGCGGAGTACGATGTACCCGTTTTGTGCGTAAATTGTCTTGAACTTGACAAAGGCAGAATATTAGAAATAATAAAATCAATTCTCATGGAGTTTCCAGTAAAACAGATCGAAGTTAATATCCCTGAATGGATTAATTCTTTAGACAGCGAACACTGGCTGAAAAAAGAATTGTTTAACGATATTTTAAGCAGTGCGAAAGAAGTTAATAATATCCGTGAAGTAAACAAGATGGTTGATTCTCTTAAGAATATTAATTCTCTTGAACTTTGCGATATAAAAGATATGGATTTAGGGCAGGGAAGCGCAAATATAAAACTCGATTTTGATAAAGAGCTATATTATAAAATTCTCAGTGAAACAGCGGGAATTAACATAAATAATGATGGAGAACTTATTGATTTTATTGTTGAAATGTCAGAAATAAAATCAAAATATGACAAAATTAAAAGTGCATTCGAGGAAGCAAAAGCCACGGGGTATGGGATTGTAAATCCGGGTATGGAAGATCTCACTTTGGATGAGCCTGAAATTTTCAAGCAAGGAGGCAGATTCGGTGTTAAGTTAAAAGCGAGCGCACCGTCATATCATATCATTCAGGCGAACATTAAAGCAGAAGTTAGTCCGATAGTAGGAAGTGAGCGTCAGAGTGAAGAGTTGATTATGTATCTGATGGAAGATTTTGAAGAAAATCCACAAAAAATTTGGGAATCAAATATTTTTGGAAAATCTGTTCACGAACTTGTTAACGAAGGGCTTCAGAACAAACTTTCTAAAATGCCCGAAGATGCAAGATTCAAACTTCAGGAAACCTTATCAAGAATTATAAATGAAGGTAGCGGTGGTCTTATTTGTATAATTCTGTAATATTAAAGCAGTTGGCTCGGCCAACTGCTTTATATTTTTATTCAAAATAGTTTACTTTAATATTGATTGGTTGTATACTTATGTTAAATAAGGGGGATAGGCGTTGAAAAATTTCTTTTTGACAAGGCAATTGTTTTGTGGGTGTATTGCAGCGTTGTTTATTGCTGTCTTATGCTCTTTTTTATCAAGCATTGGAATACTTGTGCTTTTTGCTTCGCTTTTAGTGCTGTTGCTTCTGTCGCTTCCATTGAAATTTGACGTCAAAAAACCTTTTATTGTTATGATTTCTCTTTGCCTTATTATGTCTTTATCACAATTTTGTTATTGTAGATTTGTATATGAGAATGTGGCTTCTTTTGAAAATTCTGACATAATTGCTGAATGTATCGTTATAGAGTCGCAAAACGATTGTGCAACAGTATATTTTACTAAGAATGATAACGATAAAAACTTAGGGTTTGTTTCTAATTTGTTTTTTGAAGAAGAACAAAATTTAATTCCTTCTGCTAAAATCAATGTTTCAGTCAGATTTAACGAAAGCAAACGGAATTCTTATGGGCTTATTCATATTTCAGCTAATGCAGATAAAGTTAATATAATCTCTGAATATGATAATGACTCAATAATTTATAAATATTACAATTTCAGACAAAAACTCAGCGAAGTTCTTACTTTTGATAATAAAGAGTTATCTTCTTTTATCCGTGGCATTCTGATTGGTGATACTTCTGAAATTTCAGGAGTGTTAATGAATATGTTTAAGACGGTTGGACTTTCGCATATTATGTCCGTCAGCGGTATGCATTTGATGTTTGCCGTTGTGTTCCTTAATTATGTTTTGATTATTTTCGGCGTTTCTCATAAGAAACGTGCATTGATTGGTATTTTATCTGCTATAGCCTTTTCGTTTATAAGCGGTTTTGCAGTTTCTTGCATAAGATCGCTTATAATGATAATTTTGTTTTATTACGGTGTTGCAACTGACAGAATTTCCGAATCACTCACATCGCTTTCTTTTTCTGCTTTTTTGATAGTTTGCTTCTCTCCGTTTAATATTTTGAATATTTCTTTTGTCCTTTCTGTTTTAGCTACTTTTGGAATGATAGTTATATCTCCTTTGATTAATGAGTTGATTCCAATTAACGGTGATATCAACTTTATAGCTAACAAATTTTTACATATTCTTCGCAGTGCAATTACTATACCGTTAGGCGCAAATATTGCTTGTCTGCCTGTATTTTTATTTGTTTTTAAACAGGTAAGCATTATTTCTCCTGTTATAAATCTGATTTTAATAACACCTATACAACTTATTTTTTATCTTTCCTTTATAGTGCTTTTGTTACCCTTTGGTTTTGTTAAGACTGCAATTTCACCAATTTTGCAGATATTTTATGATTTTGTTTTGAAAATTGTAAAATTGTGTTATAATATAAAAAATACAACAGTAAGTGATGGTAATATTTATTTCTATTTTGTTTTTGTAATTCTTTTAGTCCTTGTTTTTGGTATCGCGTGGTTTAAACGCAATAAAGCGATTAAAATTATTTATCCGTATATCTTAGTTTATTTTCTTATCTGTTTGGTTATATTTACACATAGCTTTTTATCTTCTGATGGTAATGTTATGTTAAAGTTTGTCGATGTAGGACAGGGAAGTTGTTCAGTTGTTTCAAAAGATGAAAGTGCTGTTATAATTGACTGTGGCGGAGACTACTATAACGAAGTACAAAATGAGTTGAGAAGATCAAATGTTAAACGCATAGAACTTATAGCGATTACTCATGCTGATTATGATCATATCGGATTTCTGGATAGAATTTTAAATACGTATGAGGTTGATAAGATAATATTTCCTGTATTTGCAAACAAAGATAATCTTTCTGATATAATCGATATTGCAAAAAGTAATGATGTTGAAATTATCGAATTATCAAAAGATTTGAAGTTTGATGTATTAGGTTTTTCAACTATTGAAGCATTTGTAGAAAAAGCATATCTATCAAAACCTACAGAAAACACAAGTGCATTATATAAGTTCTCATATTATGATAACTCGGTTTGTTTTACAGGTGATATGTCTCTTGGTCAGGAATATGTATATCAAAAATATGGGGAAAAATTGAACTGCGATGTTTTATTAGTACCTCATCATGGTTCATTTTCTTCATCATATAAAGGAATACTCGAGTTATATTCTCCTGATATATCAATAATAAGTGTAGCATCTGACAATAAATATAATCTGCCTGACAAACGTGTGGTGGATAGACTGGAACAATATTCTGACGTTCTTACTACGGCAGATGTTTCTACTGTTATTTTTAAACTTAATAAAAAAGGATATGAATTTGCAAAATAATGAGTGTGAAAATTCTTAATGAAAATTTAAAAACAGGAAAGTTTTCTTCTTTGTATTATATTTTTGGAGAAGAAGAATATCTTAAAAATCATTACTTTGGACAGTTGAAATCTAAAGTGGTTACTGAATTTGTTGAATTTAATGTCATTGAATTCAATGAAAGCAACTTTTCGTTTTTAGATTTTTCTAATACAGTTAACAGCTATCCGGTTATGTCAGATAAAAAACTTGTTTGTGTTACTGATTTTGATAATTCACTTTTAAAGAAAGATTTTACTAAAGAATTTGGGGAGTTTTTGAAAAACATTCCGGATTTTTGTGTAGTTGTGTTTTTTGATACAATTCTTAAGCCTTATTCTAAATCTAATCCTTTAGAGAAAGTAATTACTTCTTCGGGTGGGATTTCTGTTGAAGTGAAAAAACCGGATTTATCGAGCCTTACCAATTGGGCGATGCGCCATTTTAAAAATTCAGGTAAGGTAATATCTGTTTCTGATATACATTATTTGATAGATATAACAGATAATGATATGATGTCATTAAGCAATGAAATTTCGAAGTTGTGTAATTATGTTGATTCTGATGAAATTTCAAAATCCGATATTGATAGCCTGACAACAAAAAGTGTTGAAACCAACAGATATGAAATAGCTGACGCTTTTTGTGGCAAAAACTATACTAAAATATTTAGCATTTTGGATAAACTTTATAAGCAAAATGTTGATGATATAATTATTGCAAATGTATTTTACAGAGCGTTTTCTGATATGTGGAAAGCAAAACTCGCAATGAAAAACGGAAAAACTTCGTCGGAATTAGCATCTGATTTTAAACTTAATCCTTATGCCGCAGGGAAAATAATTAAAAATTCAAAACTTGTCACATTAGCGGTTTTGCAATATGCTTTGGAACGTTCGTTGAAATTGGATAGAGAAATGAAAAGTTTACCGTATAACAAGAAAGATTTAATTATATCTTTTATAGGAGAAATAATTTCATACAGAGATTCTTATGAAAAAAATATCTATTGACAAATTAATTATAGTTGAAGGTAAATACGATAAAATCAAGCTTGAAAATATTGTTGATGCTGATATACTTGCTATTGACGGTTTTCGTATTTTTAACAACAAAAAAGAAATTGATACTATAAAATCCATTGCTCGTGACAGAGAAATTTTGATTATTACTGATAGTGATGCTGCGGGATATAAAATACGTGTCTATTTATCTAAAGTTCTTTCTAATAATAAAATCGTAAATGTATTCGTTCCTCAGATAAAAGGAAAAGAAAGTAGAAAAAAAGCTTATTCAGCGCAAGGTTTTTTAGGTGTTGAGGGTATATCTGATGATATCATTTTGGCTGCTTTGCAAAATTTTACGTGTCAATGTAAAAAAAATAAAGATGATATTACGGTTACTGATTTGTACTTGCTTGGCTTAACAGGTAGGGAAGGATCTAAAGAAAAAAAGAATGTACTATTGAATTTTCTTGGTGTACAAAACAATATATCTAATGCGTTTTTGCTTAAAATACTGAATGATAGATTTACAAAAGAAGAATTTTTAAATTTAAAAATATTTAATAACGGAGATGTTTAATATGGTGAATGATAAAGAACTAAAGCTTACTATGCTTACTGATTTTTATGAATTTACAATGAGTAATGGTTATTTTGAAAGTGGCAAGAAAGATGAAATAGCATATTTCGATATGTTTTTCAGAAGAATACCTGACGGTGGCGGATTTGCGATTGCAGCAGGACTGGAACAGGTTATAGATTATTTGCAAAATTTAAAATTTGATAATGAAGATATTGAGTTTTTACGTTCAAAAGGTATTTTTTCTGAAGATTTTTTAAAATATTTGTCTGATTTCAAATTTTCTTGTGATGTATATGCCGTTCCGGAAGGCACACCGATTTTTCCGGGTGAACCGATTATTACAGTAAAAGGTCCTGTTATTCAGGCGCAACTTATAGAAACTATGATATTGCTCACTGTAAATCATCAATCACTCATTGCCACAAAAGCATCCAGAATAGTACGTGCGGCAAACGGCAGAGCTGTCAGTGAATTTGGTGCGAGAAGAGCACAGGGGTATGTAGGTGCGTTGCTTGGTGCAAGAGCTGCTTATATTGCAGGATGTGTCGGAACATCGAATACTTTGTGCGATATGCTGTATGGAATTCCGTCAAACGGTACAATGGCACATAGCTGGGTTCAGAATTTTGAAACGGAATATGAAGCTTTTAAAGCTTATGCAGAAATTTATCCTGATAATTGTATTCTGCTTATTGATACATATAATGTTCTCAAATCTGGTATAGTTAACGCTATAAAAGTGTTTAATGATGTTCTTTTACCGAAAGGTTATCGTCCTAAAGGAGTTCGTATTGATTCGGGGGATATAACATATCTTTCTCAAAAACTGAGAAAGATTCTTGATGATAATGGCTTTGAAGATTGTAAAATTATGGTGTCAAATTCATTGGATGAATATATCATTCGTGATACGATTATCCAAGGTGCTAAAATTGATATGTTTGGTGTAGGAGAACGCCTTATAACTTCAAAAAGTGAACCTGTTTTTGGCGGTGTTTACAAATTAGTTGCTGTTGAAACATCTGATGGAAAAATACAACCTAAAATTAAAATTTCCGAAAACGTAGAGAAGATTACTTTACCGCATTTCAAAAAGGTGTATAGACTTTATTCTAATGAAACAGGCAAGGCAATGGCGGATCTAATTTCTCTTTATAACGAAGAAATTGATGATACTAAACCATATAAGCTTTTTGATCCTGTTCATACGTGGAAGTCGAAAACGGTTGATAATTTTACAGCAATAAATATTTTGAAGCCTATATTTAAAAACGGAAAACTTGTATATAAAGCTCCAAAAGCGGTTGATATTCGTGAATATTGCTTAGCTCAGATTGATACTTTATGGGATGAAGTTAAAAGATTTGAAAATCCACATAAATATTATGTCGATTTAACTCCCGAATTATGGCAGATAAAAAACGATTTGTTAGAAAAATTTAATTAAATATTGTTTACAATTTGTGCAATAACACCAAAAAACTCTTGTGATTTTTGTTAAAGTTCTATTTTTGGTGATATTGCACAATTTTTTTGTCGCTAAATCAAAAAAATAAAACCAAAAAATGTAAAAAATACAATCTTGTGTTGAAAAGATAATATTAAAATAATTTGTGTCAAATATTCTCTTGCGTATATGGTAATAAATATGTATAATATTGAATGGTATGGTGTGTAACAATGTTTTGCAGCATTGGCAAAATATTTTATCACCACTAATTTAGGAAATTATTTTTGCGGAGGTATACATAATGAGTAACGGCAAAATGACCAAACTTGCATTCAGAATGATTTTAGTGCTGTTGGCTGTTTCTGTGTTCGTTTCTTCATTGAGTGTTTTTGTTCTTGCGGCAGATGATGTTGAAGCTATAGCTGAGACTACAGAAGCTGTTGGAACAGAGGCTACTTCTGAATCCGAAGATTCAGGTGCGAAGAAAAATAACGCAGTAGTAGTTGGCGGTTCTGATAAAAATCAGACTGAATCCGTCGATGTTGAAGCTTTGAAAAATCTTTACATCGAAGGTTTTGAGAGAAAAGGCGAATATGCTGATTATTTTCTTGAAAATATCAAGTATGATAAAAAGCTGCCTGAGATCGTGATTGATCCTGCGTCTTACACCTCGACTACGGCAGGTGTAGAATTGCTCGGCGAATTCGAAGGTAAGAAAAACGTTCTTAAAGTCAACAAAAATGGAGAATTTGTTTATACAGTAAACGTTCCTGAAACAGGTATGTATAATGTTGAACTTACATATTATGCGTTGGCTGACAGAATCACCAGAGATCTTGAATTCGCTATCTTGATTGATGGCAAAGCTCCATTTAGTAGCTCGGAAAGCTTGACCTTAAAACGTAACTGGGGTGATGAATCTGACATACCAAGCTATGATCCTGTTGGTAATGAACTTCTTCCAACACAGGTTCTTACTCCTAAATGGATGACAACTGATTTTTATGAGCCTAATGGTAACTACAATGAGCCTTTGATGTATTTACTTAAAGCTGGTGAACATCAGATTACATTGAAATCTGTTTCAGGTACATTAGTATTAGCGCAGATTCGTGTGCATAACGATGGCGATTTAGTATCATATGATGATTATAAATCTAAACTTGATGCTAAAGGTGCAAAAGATTCTACCAAGTTTTTAGAGCTCGAAGCTGAAGATTATACTGATAAGACTGATTCTATTATTCAGAAAGCTTACGACAGAAGTGACCCTAAGGTTACTCCTTACAGTGTAAGTAAAACTGCTTTAAACACTATCGGTGGTACAAACTGGAATACAAGTCTTGGCAGAATCAACTATACTATAAATGTAGAAGAATCTGGTTATTATGAACTTTCGTTTAGATACAGACAGTCTTTTATGCGTGGTACTACTATATACAGAAGACTTTATGTTGATAATGTAGTTCCTTTTGCTGAAGCTGACACTATTGAATTTGAATATGGCAACGGTTACCAGTACACTGTAGCGGGAAGAGAAAAAGAGGATGGCACATATGAGCCGTATAAGATTTATCTTGAAAAAGGTAAACACACAATTTCTCTTGAAGCTGTTATCGGTAAGATGGCAAAAGCGAGCCGTGATGTTGAACAGGCTGTTTATAAACTGAATTTTATTTATCGTAAGATAATTATGATTACAGGTACAGCTCCTGATACATATCGTGACTACGAGCTTTTTGAAAACGTAGCTAATCTTCAGGCGATGCTTCTTCAGATTTCTGATACCTTGAAAGAAATCAAAGCAGAAGTTGATGAAGTTTCTACAAATGCCGGCGGTGAGAGTGAAATTCTTAATACTCTTGCCCTTCAGGTAGATAGTTTTATTGAAAAGCCGTACACCATTCCTTCACGTCTTTCGACATTTAAAGATAATATAAGTTCACTTGGTACTTGGATGATTAACATTCGTGATATTCCGCTTCAGCTTGATAAAATTGTTTTTGCTGGTGCTGATGCAAAAGTACCTAATTATAAATCTAATTTCTTTGAAAAAACTTTACACGAAGTAAGAGCTTTTGTATCTTCATTTATTGATGACTATACTGCTATTGGCGGTACTTCAGCTAAAGATGAAAGAGTTATTACAGCGTGGGTTGGTACAGGACGTGACCAGGCTATAGCTCTTAAAACACTTGTTGATAACTACTTTACTCCTCAGACGGGGATTAAAGTAAATGTATCTCTTGTTCCTCTTGCTGTGCTTTCGAAAGCTATTGTTGCAGGCAGAGGACCGGAAGTAGCTCTTCACGTTTCTAGAACAGAACCTTTGAATCTTGGTTTCCGTAATGCTCTTGTTAATCTTAAACAGTTTGATGATTACGATGAAGTTATAAAAAGATTTACAGATTATGCTACTGTTCCGTATACTCTCGAAACAACAGATGTAAACGGAAATAAAGTTAATAAAGCTTTTGCTCTTCCTGAAACACAGAACTTTACTATGATGTTCTATCGTACAGATGTTTTTGATGAACTTGATATTAAAGTTCCTAATACTTGGGATGAATTTGATCAGATCCTTCCGGTAATTCAGGAAAACAACATGACGGTTGGTATCGAATCGGGAATTTCTACTAATACATTCTTTACATTTATGATGCAGAATGGCGGTGAGGTTTATGCCGCTGACGGTTCAGGCACAATGTTTGAAGAACAGTACGCTGTTGATGCATTTACTAAATGGACTGATTACTATACTCTTTATGATTTTCCGCTTTCATATAGCTGGTATACACGTTTTAGAAGTGGCGAAATGCCATTGGTATTTGAAGCATATTCACATATTACTTATCTTGCTGAATCTGCTCCTGAACTTAGTGGACTTTGGAGCGTTGCTCCAATTCCGGGTACAATAGATTCAACAGGCAAGCTCAATAGAACTGAGGGGTCTTCAGGTCTTTCGGGTTGTTCTATTGTTGTTAACAAAAAAATTGATGAGAAAACAAGAAAGCAAAAAGAAGCTGATTCTTGGGAGTTTCTTAAATGGTGGACCTCTTCAGATATAATGGCTGAATATGGTAACAGAATAGAAATGGCAATCGGTCCTGTTGCGAGATATACTACAGCAAACCTTGAAGCGTTTGAACTTCTTAATTGGACTTCTGATGAAGCGGCCGCTATTAAGAAGCAGCGTGAGTGGGTTAAAGAAATTCCTGAACTCGTTGGTGGTTATTACGTTTCACGTTCTATCATTAATGCATTTAGAAACGTAACTAACAATTATACTAATCCAAGAGAAATGTTGTTCTATTACAACGATCAAATTAACGCTGAAATATGGCGTAAAAGAATGGAATACGATTTGTCAGTTCCGGAGGAGGCGAATAATTAATGGCTAAAGTTTCCAGTAGAGAAGTTGAATTACTTAAAAAGTCACGTTTGACCTTTGGCGAAAAAGCTCATTTAACTTGGAGACGAATGAAAGAAAATAAAATTAATTATTTACTCATTCTTCCGTTTTTAATCTTTTTCGTATTATTTACAATCTTGCCTGTTGGCGCTTCAATGGTACTTTCGTTTACTAGATATGATATCCTAAATTCACCTGAATTTGTTGGTTGGGATAACTATCTTAGAATGTTTCTTGAAGATGAAGTGTTCATTATATCCTTGAAGAATACATTCCAGTTTGCAATTATAACAGGTCCTGTTTCCTACTTGTTGTGCTTTGTGTTTGCGTGGTTTATTAATGATCTTCCACCTATTGCAAGAGCAACATTTACAGTTGTTTTCTATGCACCTACACTTGCTAATATTTACTTTATTTGGCAGTACATTTTTAGTGGTGATATGTATGGTCTTTTGAACTCTTTTTTACTCCAGTTTGGTTTGATCAATGAACCTGTTCAGTGGCTTACAAATACTGCATATATGCTTGATATCGTAATATTTGTTCAGCTTTGGTGTAGTTTGGGTACGGGATTCCTTGCTTTCGTAGCAGGTCTTCAGAACCTTGACCCGTCACTTGCTGAAGCTGGTGCTATAGATGGTATTAAAAACAGATTTCAAGAACTTATTTACATTATTCTTCCACAGATGGGCGGTTCACTCATGTTTGGTGCGGTTATGCAGATTTCATCAGCTTTCTCTGTTGGCGGAATCTCAGCTGCACTTGTCGGCAATCCATCTGTAGACTATGCAGCACATACGCTTGTGCTTCATATTTCTGACTTCGGTCATACACGTTTTGAGCTTGGTTATGCTTCAGCTATTTCCGTTGTATTGTTCGTAATTATGCTTGCAATCAAAGGTGTAATTAATAAGCTGTTGAAACCTTTCTCACATGATTAATGGAAAGGAGATAAAATAAATGTCAAAACTACGAAGAAATAAAGTTGCGATAGCAGGCGATATTACAACTTATGTTTTACTTTTGTTATACGGCGCATTTATGGCTTTGCCACTGATCTATTCCATTATTCAGGCGTTTAAACCATATAATGAGTTGTTTATTTTCCCGCCTAGATTTTTTGCAAGACAACCTACACTTGCAAACTTTACTCAGTTGTTCGACCTTACTTCATCAACTTGGGTGCCGTTTTCAAGATATGTATTTAATACTATTTTAAATACAGTTGTTGGTACTGTACTTCATATTCTTGCAGCTGCAATGTGTGCTTATCCTTTGGCAAAAAACAATTTCCCAGGTAAAAAAATTATATTTAATATCGTTGTTTGGTCACTTCTTTTCTCAGGTGGTGTTACAGAAATACCTGTTTACCTCGTTATGTCATATCTTGGAATTATAGATACATATTTTGCTTATTGGCTTCCTGAAATTGCTGTTGCAATGGGTACCTTCCTTTTGAAACAGAATATGGCTGAAATTCCTGACGCGATGATAGAAGCTGCACGTATTGACGGTGCTAAAGAATGGACTATTCTTTGGAAAATAGCAATGCCTGCTGTTAAACCTGCTTGGCTTACACTTGCTATCTTTGCTTTCCAAAGAAACTGGAACGCTACTTCTTCATCATACATCTATACTGAAACAATTAAAACTTTACCTGCAGCACTCAGCCAGATTACAGCAGCCGGTTCTGTTGCTCGTGCAGGTGAGGCATATGCGGCTTCAGTTCTTATGATGATTCCTCCTATTATATTCTTTATAATAGCTCAGAGTAGTACTGTTAAAACAATGGCTCATGCCGGTATTAAAGGTTAAGGAGGGAATAGTTATGAACAAAATTAAAAAGCTTTTAGTTGCTGTTTTGGCAATAACAATTCTTCTCTCAATCGCTGTTCCTGCTTTTGCTTATGTACCTTATAATACATATAACTATAATTTCTATGGTGAAACAGTTGGTTGTCCTTCCGGATATGTTCCTGAAGCAATATATTTGAGTGAAGATCTTGGTATCAGTTCAATTCATAATCCTAATGATATTTTTGTTAGTGATAAAAATGAAATATACCTTTTGGATCTCGGTGCTGAGTATACAAGAGGTCGTCTGTGTATCTTTGATAAAAACTTCAGACTTGTAAAAGAGTTCAGATCACTTATAGATTTGGATGGTTCACCGTATTACATGAAAAATCCAAGTGGTGTTACTGTTGATAAAAATGGTTTCATTTATATTTGTGATACTGATAACGGCGCTGTTCTTAAAGTTTCAAGAGAAGGTAAAATCCTTTTGAAATATGAACATCCCGGCAAAGAAGTATTTGATGAATCCTATACATATCAACCATATAAAATTGTTATCGGTATTAACGGTTCGGCTTACGTAATTTCTCGTGGTTGTCTTGATGGTATTCTTGAGTTTAATACTAAAGGTGATTTCGTAAGATTCTTTGGAGCTCCTAAAGTTCAGCTTTCTGTAACTGATTATTTTGAAATTTATTGGAGACAGATTTATCGTTCTTTCAGAGGTGCTGATGCCGATGGTGATTTCGTAACCTTTGTTCCTACTGAGTTTGAAAATATGGATATTGATGATAACGGATTTATTTTTACTACCGTTATTGCAAATGAAAAATCAACCCAAGAAGTTTCAAAACTTAATTTTACTGGTACTAACGTATTAAGTCCTACAACTAAAAGTACCAAAAAAGTAAATGATTCTCTTTCTTCCAACTACGGTGACTTACAAATCAGAGGTCATATTGACAATAACTTTGTTGATGTTGTGGTTGATGATGATGGATTTTTCTCTGTTCTTGATACTAAACTTTGTAAAGTTTTTGAGTATGACTCTGAAGGTAACCTCATATTTGTTTATGGTGGTGACGGTCAGCAGGTTGGTACTCTTGAAAAAGCAACATCGATGGCTAAACTCGGAAAGAAAACTTTAATTGTTGATGCTACTACTTGCAGTATTACAGTTTTTGGTCTTTCTGATTACGGTAAAGCTCTTCATGATGCAGTTGTTCTTTACAACAAGGGTCTTTATTCAGACGCAGATCCTCTGTGGCGTGAAGTTCTTCTTTATAACGCTAACTCAGATATAGCTCATGTTGGTATCGGTAAAGTTTATTACATGAACGGTGAGTACGAAAATGCTATGAACGAGTTCAAACTCGCAAATGACCGTGAAAACTATTCTCGTTCTTTCTCACTTTACAGAACTGAGTTGATCAAACAGAATTTCAGTTTGTTTGCTACAATTATTGTTGTATTGCTTGTACTTGCTATTTTAGCAAGAAAATTTATTCCGATTATTATTAAAAAGATAAAAGAAAAAAAGGGAGGTGTTATTAATGGATAAAGCTTTTGGTTTAAAAGGTACAATTAATCCTTTCAATATAATTACACAGCCTATTGAAACAATAGAATCTTTAAAAGAAAAGAAAAACGGTTCTGTTATTTCTGCTTCAATTATTCTTTTATTGTTTACAATTTCAGAAATTATTCTTACTGTAGCAAAAGGCTTTATTTTTAACACCGCTCGTATTGAAGATTTTAATATAGTTATGGTTCTCGCAAGATCATTGTTTATGGTTTTGCTCTTCGTAATTGCAAACTGGGCACTTTGTACTCTTCTTGATGGTGAGGGTAGGATAATTGATATTTATGTATCAACGTGCTATTGTTTGATTCCGTTGGTTTTCTCAAGAGTTCTTGAGGCTATTACATCAAATATTCTTACCAACGATGAATACGTATTTGTCGGTATGATAGTTATGGCACTTAATATTTGGTTTATTTCTTTAATGCTTTTTGCATTAAAAACAATTCATAACTATACACTCACAAAAACGATTCTTAATGCTTTGGCAACAATAGTAGGAATGGTAATCATTTTCTTCTTATTGTTCCTGTTTATTGTTCTTGTTCAACAGTTGTACATTTTCATTGCAACTATAATTACCGAAATTATAATGAGATAGAAAGGGGAGTATTGATTATGAAAATTAAAAGACTTTTAAGTTTTCTTATGGTTGTATGTTTGATGCTTTCAATGCTCTCAGTTCTTGCTTTCGCAGATGAAACCGAAACAACAGGTGAAGCTACAGATACAACAGCAGCAACTACCGAATCAACAGAAGAATCAGCTGATGTTGATAAGGCTGAAAATGGTGAAGTTATAGTAACCGAAGAAGGTATGACAGGTGATGGTACAACAGGTAATATTGAAGATTTAGCTTCATTTACACTTGTATCTGAAAATAAAAATCTTGCCTTTTATTTAAATGATATTACAGGATTTTTTGCTATCCTTAATAAAAAGACAAACGCAATTTGGTACTCAAACCCTCTTGATTGGGAAAAAGACCAGATAGCTAAATCAAGCAACTTGGAACAGCTTCGTTCACAGCTTGTTGTTACATATCTTAATGCAAGCTATGATACATTGACTATAGCTTCTACAAAAGCTCATATAGTTTCTGAACATGCTGGCAACAAACAAATTTTAACTTATGTATTTAGCGGTGCAACCCGTAACTTTTCTATTCCTGTATCTTATGAACTTAAAGATGATTATCTTGATATTCAAGTAATGGTTGATGATATTGAAGAGAATTCTGATGCAAGAATTACTCAGATAACACTCCTTCCTTTCTTAGGCGCAGCAGGATTGAAAGACAATGGTTATGCACTTATTCCTGACGGTAGTGGTTCTCTTATGACTTTCAATAAGACATGTAAGAACCTTAGCCAGTATACCGGTTATGTTTATAACCGTGACATAACAGCTTCTTCTAACTCTTCAACATATGTTGATTTGAATGAAACAATTAGCCTTCCTGTTTATGGTATAAATAAAAACGGTGCAGGTTATGTTGCTGTTGTTACAGAAGGAACAGGTGTTGCTGCTATAAAATGTAGTGTAAGCCGTTTGTTTAACTCTTATAACAATGTTTGTGCTCATATGATAGTTAGAGATACACAGACACGTAAGAATTCAACAGGTTCAGCAGGTCTTGGTGTTTATTATAGTGAGGAAAGAAGTGGCAACCTTGGACTTAGAGTTTATCCGTTAGATTCTGACAAATCTTCATATGTTGGCATGGCAGAAAAGTACAGACAATACCTTATTAAAGAGCAGGGACTTACTAAGCTTGATAAATCGAGTGCAGTAGCAAATGCTGTTAATATTGATTTGTTCTGTGCCGCAAAATCACCAATGCATTTTCTCGGTATTCCTTATACAGGTATAAAGGAACTTACTTCTTTCAATGAAGTTAAGGATATTATTTCTGAACTGAAAAGTAAAAATGTTAATAATATGGTAATTACTCTTTCAGGTTGGAATGATGGCGGACTTGAGACTACAGTTTCTACTAAATTCAATCCTGAATCTAAAATTGGTGGATTGAAAGATGCTCAGTCTCTTATTCAGTTCGCAAAAGATCAAGGCGCTACGCTTGTTTTTGATAGTGATGTACAGTCTTATTATTCATCTACATCTAAAGTTAAAAAATTCCAGCATACAGCGTTTACCCTTTCAAGAACTCCTGTAACTTTGTACCCGTTCTCTAAATCTTTGAATGCATCTGTTATGACAGGTAAGTTCCATCATTTGATTCATCCAAGATATATGGTTGAATTTGCATGTAGTTTTGTTGATAACGCTAAATCTTACGGTGTTGAAAACTTTTCATTTAAGACTGCAGGTGTTGATCCATACGCTGCTTATAATAAAAATGATCTTCTTTCAAGAGATAAATCAGTTAATCTTATGGGAGAACTCTTTAAATCAGTTGCTTCAAAAGCTGATGGTATTATAAGTACTAAAGTTGGTAATTCATTTGTTCTCGGAAGCGTCGACAATATAGTTGAAACTCCTGTATATTCAAGCTATTTGATTATGTCACAGACTTCAGTTCCGTTCTATCAGATTGCACTTCGTGGTTATGTAAATATGGCGCCTGAGGCATTAAACCTTTCATCAGAGGTTACAGAACTTGAACTCAAGTGTGCTGAATCAGGTCTTAGCTTGTTCTATCAGCTTATGGATGCACCTTCAACAGATTTGCTTGATACATCTTTCGCTGATTATTATGCTTGTTCTTATGATGATTACTCAGGCATTTTAGTTGATACATATAACAGAATGAAAGCTGTTTATGATGCTGTTGGTACAAGTGCTATTAACGGACATCAGATTTTCAACGAAAATGTCAGAATCACATCATATGTAAACGGCGCTAAAGTTTATGTTAACTATGGCGATAAAGAAACCATTGTAAATGGTGTTAAAGTACCTGCAAGAGGTTATGTAGCAGTAGGAGGTGGAAAATAATGGCTAAACTTAATTTTCTTAAAAAATCCACTGCAGATGCTGCTGTAACAGTAACTTCTGTTACTAAGATAAAAGCACCAAAGAAGAAAAAGGTTATATCTTATGAGAAAAAACAGGGCTTTGTTGGTTTTATGTTTACTTTGCCTTGGCTCATCGGTTTTCTTATGTTTTTCTTTGTTCCTGCAATTAAATCTATTGAGTTTTCTTTCTCAGATGTAAAAATCTTTGAAAACTATGCAACTGAATGGAACAATTTTGCAAACTATATTACTATTTTTACTAAAAACGTTAACTTCATTCAGAATCTTTCAACTACGTTTGGTGATCTTGCCATCAACGTACCTGTAATTCTTGTTTTCAGCTTGTTTGTAGCTGTACTTTTGAACAGAAAATTTATTGGACGTGGTCTTGCAAGAGCGGTATTCTTCCTTCCGGTTATCGTTACAACCGGTGTTGTTATGACTGCATTTAACGGTGCATCTGACTCTTCAAAAGTATTTGAAGGTGACGTTTCTAACGGTATCTTGTTCTCAACTATGAACTCAACTGCAGTTCTTAAAGAACTTGGTCTTTCAGAACAGATAACAGGATATTTGATTTCTATATCTGA
This sequence comes from Eubacteriales bacterium, assembly GCA_045657265.1. Classification (GTDB taxonomy): domain Bacteria; phylum Bacillota; class Clostridia; order Oscillospirales; family QAKW01; genus RGIG9041. The sequence continues at coordinate 38,182 of JAZOSU010000012.1, forward strand.
CAGAATATTTGACGTTGTTTGGGATTCAGGTATTCAGATAATTCTCTTCCTTTCAGCTCTTCAAGGTATTTCACCGGCTCTTTATGAAGCTTGTGACGTTGAAGGTGCTACTGCATGGGAAAAATTCTGGCTTATCACTTTTCCAAGCGTTTCGCCGATTATCCTTGTTAACATTATCTATACCATTGTTGATACATTCTCTGACCCATCAAATGCGGTTCTCCATCAGATAGATGAGCTTATCACTGCAACATTTGACTATGGTCAGGCAGCTGCAATGGTTTGGGTATATTTCGTAATAGTTCTTGCTATTATCGGACTTGTGTTCCTTGTATGTAAGAAACTTATCTTCTATGAAGTAGATTAAGGAGGTGGATTAGAATGAATATTACTAAAGCTGTTGTTTCTCAGTTTACCACTCATAAAGGTAAAAAAACAGATAAGCGTTTGTGGCTTAATATTTTAACCAAATTCTTTGGAAAACTTGCTGTAACAATCATTTTGGTCGGCCTTGCATATGTAATTCTGTATCCTCTTATTTTCTGTATATCACAGGCATTCCGTGATCCTATGGATATGTATGATCCTACAGTTATTTACATTCCCAGAAATGTTACTTTACAAAACTTTATAGATGCATGGGACTTTCTTGAGTATCCAAAGATTCTTATGAACACAGTAAACGTTTCTTTGTGGCCAACACTTTTGCAACTTGTAACTTGTGCTCTTGCAGGTTACGGTTTTGCGAGATTTAAGTTTAAAGGCAGAGGTATTCTTTTTGCTTGTGCACTTCTTACTTTTATAGTTCCGCCTCAGGCAATTTCAGTTCCTCTCTTTACAACTTTCCGTTATTATGACCCATTCTATATTTGTTCAGGTCTTAACTTAGTTGGTGTTTTACCGGATAATTATATTGATATTACTGATACATTGTGGTCATTTATATTACCTGCTTTGTTTGCAAACGGTCTTAAGAGTGGTTTGTTTATATTTACATATAGACAGTTCTTTAAAGGTATTCCTAAAGAACTTGAAGAAGCTGCTTACATTGACGGTTGTGGTTCAATAAAAACATTTATCAAAATTATTGTTCCCAATGCAGTTCCTTCATTTGTAACTGTATTTCTTCTCAGTCTTGTTTGGTACTATAACGATTACTATACAGTACCGTTATTCTTACCAAGAACTGAAGTTCTTTCAGGTTCACTCAGTAATATGTACCAGAATATGACAACTGTAGGTGGTTTATATTCAGGCGTTGACCCACTCTTGGTATTTCCTATTTGGCGTGCAGGAATTATTCTTTATATTATTCCGCTTCTCATTATTTTCTTGATATTCCAGAGAAAATTCACTGAATCTATCGCTAAATCAGGTATCGTTGGTTAATTTACTAAAAATATATGCGCTCTAAATTAGAGCGCATATTTTTTTACAATAAAAAAGCTGTAACATTATTTGTTACAGCTTTTTTAATTAAAAATTGAAATAGTTTTCTGCGTTATGCAGACAAATACCGCTAATGATTTTTCCTAGCATTTCGTGGTCATAAGGGTATTCTCCATTTTCAACCCACTCTCCGAGTAAATTACATAATATTCTTCTGAAGTATTCGTGACGTGTGTATGAAATGAAACTACGTGAATCCGTAAGCATTCCTACAAATGTTCCTAATACTCCTAAATTAGCAAGTGTTTTAAGTTGTGCTTCCATTCCGTCTCTCTGATCACAGAACCACCAACCTGAGCCTAATTGGATTTTACCGAAATAGGGGGCAGCCTGAAAATTTCCAAGCATGGTACCTAATACATAATTATCTTTGGGATTAAGATTATAAAGTATTGTTTTAGGAAGATAATTGCTGTTTGCAAATTTATTTAATAACTTCGATAAATTCGCGGCTATATTTTCATCTGCAATAGAGTCAAAACCTACGTCTGGACCTAATTTTTCATACATTTTAGCATTGTTGTTTCTAAGTGCGCCGATGTGAATTTGCATAGTCCAATCACGTTTTGAATATTCTTTTGCACAATGTTCTAAAATAGCAGTTCTGTAAATATCAGCTTCAATATCAGAAATTTCTTCGCCTTTTATTGACTTATTGAATACTTTTTCAGCATTTCCAAGCTGATACGGAATGTAAGTAAGCGCGTGATCAGAAATTCTACAACCGTTTTGATGAAAATAGTCGATTCGTTCAGTTATTGTATTTAACAATTCATCGTAAGTTGTAATATTCGCGTTTTTAATGTACGGCATAAAAGTTTTTGCTGTTATTTCAACCAATAAGTCAGGTCTGAAAGTAGGTAAGACTTTACAAGCAGTAAATTCTTTTGCAAGTTGTTTGTGATATCTGAGATCATCCATTGGTGCATCAGTTGTGCAAACAACTTTTACTTTTGAGCGTTCAATCAATTTCTGTGGCGTAAAATCATCGGTCTGTAACAACTCATTACATTTATCGAAAATTTCATCTGCTGTTTTTTCTGTAAGAGGTTGTTCAATTCCGAAATATCTTGAAAGCTCAAGGTGAGTCCAATGATAAAGAGGATTTCCTATTGCGTAAGATAAAGTTTTTGCAAACATTCTGAATTTCTCTCTGTCATCACCGTCACCGGTCATATATTTCTCGTCAATTCCGCAAGAACGCATTGCACGCCATTTATAGTGGTCTCCACCAAGCATTAACTCTGTTATGTTTTTAAATTTTTTATTTTCGGCAATTTGTTTTGGATTCAGGTGACAATGATAATCAATTATATCTAAATCTTTTGCATAATTATCATAGAGTTCTTTTCCTGTTTTGTTATAAAGCATAAAATTCTCATTAATAAAAGCCATAATATACCTCCATTTTTATTATTATATCAAAAAATGTAAGCGATTTCAATGCGTAATTTTATCTTTGAATAATTTTGAGTTTTATTATAAAAATAAGAATATAAGCTTAATGCTAAGGAGAGCAATAATGAAGATCGATAAATATAATTATAACGAATACGTTAAAAAGAAAACTCCGAATTCTCCGATAATTAGAAATTGCATTTTTTCTTTTTTGGTCGGTGGTTTGATTTGTACATTAGGTCAAGTAATAAGAAATGTTTCTGTTTATTTAGGCATGGGAACAGAACAAGCTAAAATATTTACGCCTATAGTTTTGATTTTTTTAGGTGGTCTGTTAACTGCAGTTGGTATCTATGATAAAATTGGTAAATATGCCGGCGGGGGAAGTATTGTTCCGATAACAGGATTTGCTAATTCTATTGTTTCTTCGGCTATTGAATTTAAAAAAGAAGGTTTTATAATGGGACTTGGTGCGAAAATTTTCACCGTAGCAGGACCGGTGATCGTCTACGGAGTAGTGGCTTCGGTGATTTATGGCTTAATTTATTGGACAACAACATTATTCTAACGAAAAAGGCTTGACCGTTTGGTCAAGCCTTTTTCGTTATTTCTACTTTATACGTTTAAAATTGCCATAGGTTTCGTTTACCATTTCTAAGTAGGAAAAAGTATTGTCATATTTCGAAACGATTTTTTGAAAATCATTCAGCTGATGTTTGTTTACAATACAGATTAAAAGCGATTTTTTGGCACCTGTATATGTTCCAATGGCATCTATTTGTGTACAACCGTGATGTAGCTTTTGAGTGATTTCTTCAATAAATTCGTCCCGGTGGGTGGTGATAATGGTGAATTTATATGCTGTTTTGGTGGATTTAAGTAATAGGTTACCGACAAATGTGGATATGAAGCAGTATAGCATACATAATGCCATCGGCTTATAATTAAGCGAGTTACCGGCATATACAAAAACAGAAAAAACAGCAACAAATCCATTCAGGATAAAAGTTACAACAAAGAAATTGGTATCAGGTCTTACCTTGTTTATATAGCGAGAAACTATATCTGTACCGCCTGTAGAAGTGTTATTTCTAAAGCAAACGCCGTAAACAACACCTGCAAGCACACCGCTGATAATTACAGGATAGATAGTATCATGACCAAGTGCGTTATATTGAATAAAAGATAAATTTGAGTTTTGAAGTAACAAAAAGGCAAAAGAATAAACAAGCGAAAACAACATAGATTTGACAGCAAAATCTTTTTGTACCAAAAAATAAGATAAAGCAGACAACGGAATGTTGATTAGCAATGACATAAAACTTATACTGAATCCGGTTTTATATTGAATCATAGTTGCGATACCGTTTAAACCGGCTGGTGCAAAATTATTAGTAATAATAAAAACATAGTAAACAACAGCCAATAATAGTGCACTTAAAACAATTTGTGAATAACTAAGTATTTTTTTCATAATACACCTTTTATAATTTTACTGTTAATATAAATTAACATATTTTTAAACAGTTGTGTTATTTATTTTGTAATATATAATTATATTGCAAAATAAATAATTGTCAAGAATGTTTTAGTGTGCTTAAAAAATAAAAAAGCTTTTTTAACCAATCTAAAACTTAAAAAAACGATCTTATACTTTTAATTTGGGGAAATGTTTCAGCTATAGACGAAATCTTTATGGAAATATAATTGAAGAGAATTTAAATCCATCATCAGATATTCCGACACATATTGAATCATATAAGGTTTTTCTGATATTGGCGGTGTTACTCATGCTGATGTTTTTTATGGTGAAATACCGTTTTATTTTTTAAAATGAGCATAATTTTTTATAAAAATAAAATAATTATCTTATATAATATTTTTAATGAGGTAATTATGGGTAAGAAAATTGGTAAACGTACATTAGAATTTAAAAAAAATATTTCTGTAGTCAGCTATGCAAATATAGTTGGCAAATTTGAAGGGGAAGGGCCTCTTTCAAAATATTTTGATGTAATAGTAAATGATGAATATTATGGCGAGGACACATATGAAAAAGCAGAAGTGAAATTGCAAAAAAACGCTTTTAATTTGGCAATGCAAAAAGGAATGTTGAATAATTCAAGTATTGATTTTATTGCATCAGGTGATTTGCTTAATCAGTGTATTTCATCAAGTTATAGCGTACGCGATAATGATATACCTTTTGTAGGATTATTCGGTGCTTGTTCTACTATGGCACTTTCAATTATTATATCAGCACTCAGTATCGAAAGCGGTTTTTCAAATTTATCAGCAGGCGTAACTTCGTCTCATTTTTGCACTGCTGAAAGACAGTTCAGACAACCACTTGAATATGGCGGACAGAAACCGCCAAGTGCTCAACGCACGGTAACTGCCGGAGCGGCTGTTATATTGGGTAATTGTGAAAGGAAAGTTAAAATATCTAAAATTTCAATCGGAAGTGTTATTGATTATTTAATTACAGATGCAAATAATATGGGAGCGGCAATGGCCCCTTCAGCTGCTGATACTTTATCTTGTTATTTTTCTGATACAAATACAAAACCTGAAGATTATGATTTAATTCTGACAGGTGATTTAGGTTCTGTCGGTAAATCAATTATGTCAGATCTTATGAAAGAAAAAGGTTTTGATATAGATTCTGTCTATAATGATTGTGGGTGTATGATTTTTGATTCAAAAAAACAGGACACACACGCAGGCGGTTCGGGTTGCGGATGTAGCGGAGCAGTGTTGACAGGCTATGTTTTACCGAAAATTTCATATGGAGAGTTTAAAAACGTATTATTTATGTCAACGGGCGCTTTGATGAGTCCTACTGCTTCTATGCAAGGGGAAAGTATACCGGGAGTTGCACATCTTATTAATTTTGTAGGAGAATAAATTATGGAATATTTATATGCGTTTATTGTTGGTGGCTTGATTTGTACAATAGGTCAGATTTTGATTGATAAAACTAAGCTTACACCTGCAAGAATTATGGTGATTTTTGTCGTAAGCGGTGTTGTTCTGACAGCTATTGGTATATATGAACCTATTGTCAAATTTGCAGGATGCGGAGCAACTACACCGATAGTCGGCTTCGGTTATTCTCTTGCTAAAGGAGTTGAAAAAGCTGTCTCCGAATCGGGATTATTAGGTGTTATTACAGGCGGTATTACGGCAACCGCAGGAGGTATTGCTGCGGCTATTTTCTTTGGATATATTTTTTCATTATTATCCAACTCGAAAATGAAATGAATTTTATGTAAATGTATTGAAAATAACCTTACGATCAACTATAATTTCTTTGAGGTGATTTAGGTGGTAAACAAAAGACTTGAAGAAATTGATTCTAATTTTGCTGCACAGAAAATAGGGGATAACGTTTTTAGGTTTTATGACGTAACAAAAGAGTCTTTTTGTGTATATGGCTTTTATTCAGCCAAACAAAACAACTTTTAAGGATGGATCCAGAAGTTGCTAAAAAAGCGAACGATTGTGTTTACCAAACCTTTTTATCCCGCAAATGATTTTCATAATATAATATAAGCAGAAAAAGAAGCTCCTGATGGTTTTTGCTCTGTAGTGGATTTGAAAGAAAAGAAGATAAGAAATATTGAAATTAATTTTCCACTTTATAATGCTGTTTCGGAAGTTTATATTGGTCTTGATGAAGATGCGAAAGTTTTACAGGGGGAAAAATATGTATCAAAACCGCCGATTGTTTATTATGGTTCTTCAATAACTCAGGGTGGTTGTACTTCTCATCCCGGTAATGCATATCCAAATATTATATCAAGAAGACTTAATCGTGATTTTATTAATCTCGGTTTTTCAGGGAGTTGTAAAGATGAACTTGTTATGGCTGAATATATTGCAACTCTTGATATGAGTGTCTTTGTTTACGATTATGATTATAATGCAGGAACTGCAGAGTATCTTGAAAAAACACATGAACCTTTTTATAAACTGTTCAGAAAATTAAAACCTGATGTACCAGTTGTTTTTATTACTGTCGCTGATAAGTCATTTTCTAATATTGAAAAGCGAAAACAAATTATTTACAACACGTATCAGAACGCAGTCAATTCAGGGGATAAAAATGTTTATTTTATTGATGGACAGACTATGTATGAAAATGTTGGTTATGATTTATGTACCGTTGATAACTGTCATCCTAATGACCTTGGTTTCTGGTATATGGCAAATTCAATAGGTAAAGTACTTGATAATATTTTAAATAAATAAAACATATAACCTCTTTAGAATCAAGCTAAAGAGGTTATATCGTTGATGTGGAGGGAATTTACTATGAAAATAGTTATACTTGATAAATGCACTGTTACAAAAGGTGACGTTGACGTAAGTGTGTTTGAAAAATTTGGTCAGGTTGAATACTATGATTTACTTACAAAACAGGAAATCATTGAAGCTTTGCAAGGAGCTGAGGTTGTTGTTTGCAATAAAGCTGTTATTGATAAGGAAATAATAGATTCTACCAATCTTGGCTTTATAGGCCTTTTTGCTACGGGATATAACAATATTGATATAGAATATGCAAAACAAAAAGGTATAGTTGTATGTAATGTGCCCGGATATTCAACCGATTCAGTTGTACAGCACACCTTTTCTTTGTTATTACAGCTTGCAGGTAATACATCTAAATATATTGATTCTGTCGCTGCAGGTGATTGGAAACGTTCCAAGAAGTTTTCGTATTTTCACTCTCCCATAAGCGAAATTTCAGGTAAAACACTCGGGATTTATGGTCTTGGAACCATAGGGATTGCAGTTGCTAAGGTTGCACTTGCTTTCAATATGAAAGTTATTGCATATACAAGAACTCCCAAAAATTTTGATAGCATTGAACTTGTTGATGAAAAAGAATTATTTAAACAGAGTGATTTTTTAACTATTCATTGTCCTTTGAATAACCAAACAGCTGAAATCATCAATAAAAACACTCTTGCATTAATGAAAAAAGATGCTTATTTGGTTAACACGTCAAGAGGTGGAGTTATTAATGAATATGATTTAGCTCAAGCATTAAAAAACAATGTTATTGCAGGTGCTGCTCTTGATGTTCTTACTTATGAACCAATGGCAGAAGACTGTCCTCTTTTTGATATTGATAATTGTTTGATAACCCCTCATATTGCTTGGGCTGCATTTGAGAGCAGAACAAGACTCATTGATTTGGTTTGTGATAATATTTCAGCTTATATTTCAGGCAAACCTATTAATGTTGTAAATAAATAATTTTGTTGTTGACTGTATGTATATTTATTATTATAATATTTAAGGATTTTTAATAAGAAGGTGGATTTATGAGTAGTTCTAATTCAGAAACTAAAAAGAAATCAGGATTTACCAGTTCTATGGGATTCGTTCTTGCTGCTGCAGGAAGTGCTGTAGGTCTTGGTAATATATGGCGTTTTCCGTATCTTGCAGCAAAAGATGGGGGAGGCTTATTTTTAATTATTTACATAGCTCTTGCGTTGACTTTTGGTTTTACTCTGCTTACAACCGATATTACTATCGGAAGAAAAACAGGACATAATCCTATAAAAGCTTTTGAAAGTATTAGCAAGAAGTGGAAATTTGTCGGCATTTTATCTTTTGCAGTTCCCGCTATTATTCTTTCTTACTACTCTGTTGTAGGCGGTTGGATAGTTAAATTTCTCTGTTCTTATATTTCTACAGAAACTTCTGCGATAGCTCGTGATGGATATTTTACAGATTTTATCACTTCATCTGTTGCGCCTATAGTGTTTATGCTTATTTTTCTCGCGTTTACAGCGGCGATTGTTTTTTGCGGTGTTGAAAAAGGTATTGAGAACTTCTCAAAAATTGTTATGCCTGCATTGTTTGTACTGATTGTTGGTGTTGCTATTTTTTCTCTTACTTGTAAATATACCGATGCAAACGGTGTGACACGTACAGGACTTCAGGGAGCGGCGATTTATTTTATTCCAAATTTTGAAGGACTTACAATCTCAAGATTTTTTCAGATACTTTTAGATGCAACCTGTCAGCTTTTCTATTCTCTTAGCGTATCTATGGGTATTATGATTACTTACGGTTCTTACGTTAAAAAAGATGCTAATCTTGCAAAATCTGTTACTCAAATAGAAATTTTTGATACTATTGTAGCAGTACTTGCAGGTTTAATGATTATACCGGCTGTATATGTTTTCTTTGGAATGGAAGGTATGAAAGAAGGCGCAAGTCTCATGTTTGTATCTCTTCCTAAAATTTTTGATACTATGGGTGGAATTGGACCCGTTGTCGCTGTTATTTTCTTTATACTTGTATTTTTTGCCGCTTTGACTTCATCTGTTTCCATAATGGAAACTATTGTTGCAAACTGTATGCAGAAATTCAATGTATCAAGAAAGAAAATGTCGTTAATTATTTTCACTATATTTGCTTTAGCCGCTGTAGTTATCTGTCTTGGCTATAACGTATTCTATTTTGAACTTACTTTACCAAATGGCACCGTTGCTCAACTTCTTGATGTGATGGACTATATAAGCAACTTCCTTATTATGCCGATTATTTCTTTCTGTACATGCATTTTAATTGGTTGGATAACTAAACCGAAATGGATTATAGAAGAAATAGAACAAAACGGTGTTGTATTTAAGAGAAAAAGACTTTATTCTGTTGTAATACGTTATGTTGCGCCTGTAATTATGGTTGCGCTCTTTCTTAAAGCCATAGGATTGTTTTAATTATAAAATAGGGGATTATTATGCAAATTTTATTAAGCGTTTCGATTGCTATTTTTGTCGGTCTTTTGCTTTCAAGACTTGCAAAATTAGCAAAACTTCCGGCGGTTACAGCTTATCTCGTAGCGGGAATAGTTGTTGGTCCTTATTGTCTTGGGGCTTTCGGTATTTCCGGTATTGGTTTTACTAGTGCACAGGATGTTGATTCATATTCAATTATATGTGATGTAGCTCTTGGTTTTATAGCTTTTTCAATGGGAAATGAATTTCGTTTATCTCAATTAAAGAAAACAGGTAAGCAGGCAACTGTTATCGGTATATTTCAGGCTGTTGTTACAACGATTCTTGTTGATATAGCTTTAATTGCTCTTCATTTTGCTATACCGGATAAACTTTCTTTAGCTTCCGCAATTACTCTTGGTGCTATAGCTTCTGCAACAGCTCCGGCTGCAACTTTGATGGTTGTTAAACAATATAAAGCTAAAGGACCTTTGACAGATATTCTTTTGCCTGTAGTTGCTCTTGATGATGCTGTAGGTTTGATTTTATTTGCTATATCTTTTGGTGTCGCCAATGCATTAAATTCAGGTCATGTTGATATCTTATCAGTAGTACTTGAACCTGTGCTTGAAGTTGTTTTATCTTTGCTTCTTGGTTTAATTATGGGCATTTTGTTTACGTTTTTTGAAAGATTTTTCCATTCTAATTCAAAGCGTATGTCAATGTCGGTAACTTTTATTATGTTGACTGTTGCCTTGTCGATGATCAAATTTGATGTGTTTGGTATACATATTTCTTTCTCATCTTTGCTTGTATGTATGATGCTTGGGTCTACATTCTGCAATATATGTGATTTTTCAGAAGAGCTTATGAACAGAGTTGAAAGATGGACTGCTCCATTATATATTTTGTTTTTTGTTTTAAGCGGTGCTGAACTCAGATTATCTGTATTTAAAGATTACGCTATTGTAGTTATTGGTATTATTTATATTTTATCTCGTTCAGTAGGTAAATATAGCGGTGCTTATATTAGCGCCAAATCAGTAAAATGTGATGAAAATATAATAAAATATCTTGGTATTACTTTATTGCCTCAGGCAGGTGTTGCTCTTGGAATGGCAATAAAGGCAGCACAATTAGGCTCAGATGGTCTCATTGTTGCTAATATTACACTGTTTGCTGTATTGGTTTATGAACTTATTGGACCTATGCTTACAAAAATGTCATTGTTAAAGGCAGGAGATATTAAGCCCGAAGGTGCTACAAGCGCAAGAAAATTATCATAAAAAAGTTGCAGAGATTTTCTGATATGCACCCCAAAAGTTATACACTTTTGAGGTGCATATTTTCATGTAAAAAAATGACAAATATTTAGAATGTTCTCGTCAGAGTTTAAAATTAGTGTTATAATGGATATGCGTAATAACCATTTAGGTATCGTGAAACGATTCGGAAGTATTTTCCACATTTATAAGAGCAGAGCGAGAGAACCGTAAAAATCAAAAATAATCTCTAAACTAATGCAAAAGCAAAGGTTATGTAATTAACAATAAAACCATACAAAAGTTGATAAATAGTCGTGGTTTAAAAGGCAAACAACGTAAAAATGATAGATACCATTCCTACAAAGGCACTGTTGGTAAGGTTGCTAATAATTTACTTAAAAGAGGATTGTTTGATGAAAAGAGTAAATATTGATACAAAAAGACTTGTTACATCTTTTGAAAAAGATATTGATAAAAATTGTCCTTGGAGTGATTATCCAAGACCTCAGATGGTACGCAATTCTTATATCTGTCTTAACGGTGAGTGGAAACTTGTTTCTCAAATAAAAAAATCAAAAATTGAAAGTTCTGTTCTGGTTCCGTTTCCACCACAGTCTAAGCTGTCAGGGACTGACGATTCATTTAATGATGCTACAAATTTTACTTATATTCGTGAATTTAATATAGAAGAATCTTTTGTTAAAGATATAGTTCTTCTTCACTTTGGCGCTGTTGACCAAGTTGCTAAGATTTTTATCAATGATTCTGAAGTAGGGGAACACGCTGGCGGCTATTTGCCTTTTGAATTTGATATAACTGATTATGTTAATATAGGTAAAAATGTTTTAAGGGTAGAGGTAAAAGATGATTTGAATTCTGATTACCCCTATGGAAAACAAAGAAAAAAACGCGGCGGTATGTGGTATACACCAATTAGCGGTATATGGCAAACAGTGTGGATAGAAAGCGTTCCTAAAAATTATATTAAAAAAATCAACGTTACATCCACGCTTGATACGGTTAAAATTGAAGTTATCGGCGGTGAAAACGAAAAAAATATAGTACTTGATGATAAAGAGTATAATTTTGATGGTGACAGTTTTGAAATTAACATAGAAAACCCTGTTTTGTGGACACCTGAAAACCCGTATTTATATAATTTTACACTGAATTCCGGAGAAGATACTATTGTATCTTATTTTGCTTTAAGAACTATTTCTATAGTGAAAAACGGTAAATATTCTTATATTGCTTTAAATGATAAACCTTATTTTTTTCACGGTGTTCTGGACCAAGGCTATTATAGTGACGGTATTTATCTTCCTGCAACATCAGATGGGTACAAATATGATATTCTGACTATGAAAAAACTTGGTTTTAATATGCTCAGAAAACATATAAAAATTGAACCTGATATTTTCTATTATTATTGTGATTTATACGGGATGGTTGTTTTTCAGGATTTTGTTAATAGCGGTAAATATAATTTTATTTTTGATACCGCTTTGCCAACAGCTTTTTTGAAATGGGGTGTTATACATTATGCTTCCAAAAAGAGAAGAACACTATTTTTGGAATGTGCAGAAAAAACAGTTGAGTTATTAAGAAATCATCCGTCTGTTTGTTATTACACTATATTCAACGAAGGATGGGGACAGTTTTCTGCTGATAAAATCTATACAAAAATGAAAAAGCTTGACATTTCACGTATATGGGATACCACTTCTGGATGGTTTAAGACTTTTAAGAGCGACGTTGATAGCGAACATATTTATTTTAAGCGTATAAAAATCAAAGGAAGAATAAAAAGACCTTTGGTTTTATCAGAATTCGGCGGATATTCATATAAATTGAATAATCACTCGTATAATCTTGATAAAAATTACGGATATAGGTTTTTTAAAGATAAAAAATCTTTTGAAGACGGAATATCAAAATTGTATTTAAATGAAATAATTCCGGCAATTAATAATGGCCTTTGTGCATCTGTTTTAACACAACTTAGTGATGTCGAGGACGAAACAAACGGACTTTTGACATATGACAGAGCTGAAACTAAAATTGATGAAAATACTATGAGAGATATTTCGTATGAAATTTTTGATGCTTTTGATAAATCATTGTGTTGACAGACTAATTAATTAATAATATAATTTACAAGTTAGTTTGAATTGAGGTGCTTTTTTTGAATGATTTATTAACGTGTGTCGTTGATTTGGCTGAACAAATGCTTATTAACGGTGCGGAGATATTCAGAGTTGAAGATTGTATTAACCGAATATTTCATTCATATGGAGTTAAAAGAATTGATAGCTTTATTATTACTCCATCTATAATAGTGTCTGTATATGATAATAATGGTGAGTGTTTTACGCAAACTAGAAGAATTACTAATGTTAATACTAACATAAATAAATTACACAAACTTAACTCACTCTCAAGAGATATTTGTCAGAATAATCCATCAATTGATGTAATTAAAGCAAGGCTTGAAGAAATAGATGCTGAAAAAACATATTCGTTTTTTATGCGTATTTTTGCAAACGCTGTTATTGCAGGGTCATTTACTTTATTTTTTGGAGGCAATATCTCTGAGTTTGTTACTTCGTTTCTTATTGGCGCAATTATGCAGGTTACATATTCTACAGTAAGTAAATTTAATACCAACCGACTTTTTGAAAAGTTTATCTGCTCTCTTATTGTAAGTTTACTTACGTTTTTGTCAGTCGAAATTGGTATTGTAGAAAGTGTAGATAAAATTATAATAGGTAACATAATGTCTATGATTCCAGGCGTTGGTTTTACCAATGCAATAAGAGACTTGTTTAAAGGCGATATTTTCACAGGAGTACATAGAACAATAGAATCCTTGCTCATTTCGGCTTCAATAGCTGCAGGTTATGTAATAACCGCCATTGTTTTTGGAGGTGGGCTTATATGATAAATACAGAAGTAATTATAAGAATAATAACCGGCTTTACAGGTACTGTAGGTTTTTCCTTGTTATATAATATAAGAGGTCGATATTTATTGCTTGCATCTTCAGGCGGTTTTCTTGCGACTCTTATAAACGAAATATTAATTTTTTGCGGTTTAAGTGAAACTTTAAGTTATTTTCTTGTAGCTGTATGTATTTCTCTTTATTCAGAAATATTTGCAAGAATAGTAAAAACGCCTACAACTACATTTATAATTCCTGCGCTTATTCCACTTATTCCCGGAGGCGCTTTGTATTATACAATGTCATATGGAATTGCAAAAAAGTGGAATTTATTCTTTGAATATGCATATTATTCACTTGGACTTGCGCTTTCATTAGCTATTGCAATTATATTGACTACTACAGTTTTTCAATTGTTTAATGGATTTTTATATTATAAAAGATCTAAAAAAACTAATGAATAATTGGATTTTTTATTAAAAACGACATTTTTTGAATTTAATTGAGAAATATTTAAATTTACTATTGACAAAATGCATATTTGTTGTATAATTGATGCATAAATTTTAAAAAGAGGTAATGAAAATGAATAAAGAAAACATAAAAAAAGTAGTGCTTGCTTATTCAGGTGGGCTTGATACATCAATAATTATTCCGTGGCTTAAAGAGAACTACAATAATTGTGAAGTAATTGCAGTTTCAGGTGACGTTGGTCAGAATGATGAGTTGGAAGGTCTTGAAGAAAAAGCGATTGCTACCGGTGCTTCAAAACTTTATGTTTTGGATCTTACAGATGAATATGTCGATGAATACATTATTCCTACTATGAAAGCAGGTGCGATTTACGAAGAGTATTTGCTTGGTACAAGCCATGCTCGCCCTTGCATTGCCAAAGCTCTTGTTGACATTGCAATAAAAGAAAACGCTGATGCTATTGTACACGGCTGTACAGGTAAAGGTAACGATCAGGTTCGTTTTGAACTCACCATCAAACACTTTGCACCTAATATGCCAATTATTGCGCCTTGGCGTGAATGGGATATAAAATCCCGTGATGAAGAAATTGAGTATGCAGAGGCTCATAATATACCGCTTAAAATTAATCGTGAAACTAATTATTCTAAAGATAAAAACCTTTGGCACTTGTCACATGAAGGTCTTGATCTTGAAGATACAGGTAACGAACCTATGTATGAAAAAGAAGGATTTCTTGAAATGGGCGTTTCTCCCATTATGGCTCCTGATAAGCCTACATATGTTACGATTGATTTTGAAAAAGGTGTACCTGTTGCGCTTGATGACAAAAAAATGTCAGCTAAAGAAATTATTTTGAAGCTCAATGAAATCGGCGGAGCTAATGGTATTGGTCTTCTTGATATTGTTGAAAACCGTCTTGTTGGCATGAAATGTCGTGGCGTATATGAAACACCCGGTGGTGCTATCCTTTATAAAGCACATAGTGTTCTCGAAACACTTTGTCTTGATAAAATGACAATGCACGAAAAACAAAAACTTTCTATTACTTTTGCTGAGCTTGTTTACAATGGTCAGTGGTTTACACCTCTTCGTGAAGCTTTGAGTGCTTTTGTTGATAAAACACAGGAGAAGGTTACGGGTAAAGTTCGTTTAAAACTTTATAAAGGTAATATGATAAATGCAGGTGTTTGGAGTCCTTATTCACTTTACAGTGAAGATATTGCGACATTTGGTGAGAGCGATTACAACCAAAAAGATTCTGAAGGATTTATCAACTTATATGGTTTGCCTATTAAGGTTCAGGCTATTGTTGACGGTAAAAAATAATCAACACTGTCCTGCACGGTTTTGTCGTGCAGGACTCTTCTATTAAATTCAGGAGTGTAAATTTATGGCTAAAATGTGGGCAGGAAGAACTGCCGGAGTTACAGACAGTATTGCAGACGATTTTAATTCGTCAATACATTTTGACTGCAAGATGTACAAACAGGATATTACAGGAAGTATGGCGCATGCGGCAATGCTTGCTCATAAAGGTATAATATCTAAGCAAGAAGCTGACGGTCTTATTGACGGGCTTGCGTCAATTCTTGCCGATTTAGAATCCGGTAAAATTGATTTTGATATGACTTGTGAAGATATACATATGTTTGTTGAACAAGAGCTTACTTTAAGACTTGGCGATCTGGGTAAAAAATTACATACAGCCCGTAGTAGAAACGATCAGGTAGCATTGGATCTTCGAATGTATCTCAGAGACGAGTCTGCAGATATTGTTGAACTTGTAAAAGAACTGATATCTGTAATTACAGATAAAGCTCAAAAACATAAAACTGATATATTGCCGGGTTACACTCATCTTCAAAGAGCACAACCTATATCTTTTGGGCACCATTTACTTGCATATGCTATGATGCTCCTTCGTGATGTGGATAGAATAACAGATTGCCAGAAGCGTATTAATGTTTCACCTATAGGTTCATGTGCATTAGCCGGAACTACGTTTGATACAGACAGATATTTTGAAGCAAATAAACTTGGATTTAATGACATTTGTCTTAACAGTATTGATGGTGTTTCCGACAGAGATTTTTGTTTAGAACTTCTTAGTAATCTTGCTATTCTAATGATGCATCTATCTCGTTTTTCTGAAGAAATTATTCTTTGGTCAAGTTGGGAATTTAAGTTTGTTGAACTTTCTGATGCATATACTACAGGCTCATCAATTATGCCACAGAAGAAAAATCCAGATATGGCAGAACTTGTAAGAGGTAAGACGGGCAGGGTATACGGTGATCTTATGGCACTTCTCACTGTCCTTAAAGGTTTGCCTCTTGCTTATAATAAGGATATGCAAGAAGATAAAGAAAGTATTTTTGATGCTGTCGAAACAGTTCAGATGTGTCTGAAAGTATTTATTCCAATGATTGAAACTATGAACATATGTTCTGAAAATATGTTGAAAGCAGCTCAGGGTGGATTTATTAACGCAACTGATCTTGCTGATTATCTTGTCAAAAAAGGTTTACCTTTCAGAAGTGCATATAAAATTTCAGGTCAGATAGTTGCAAAATGTATTTCTGAAAATAAAATTCTCGAAAAACTTTCATTGAATGAGTACAAAGAATTCAGCAATTTGTTTGAAAATGATCTCTATGATGAGATTAATTTAAAAAATTGCGTAGAAAAACGTATTTCTGTTGGAGGTACTTCGTTTAGTTCTGTTGATATGCAAATCAAATTTGTGAAAGAGAAACTTGGAAAATGACAAAAGTATTTATTGATGGAAGCGCCGGTACTACCGGTCTTCGTATAAAGGACAGACTATCTTTAAGAAAAGACATTTCTATGATTACACTTACGGAAGAACTTCGAAAAAATGAGGATGCAAGGCGTGATGCTATAAATTCATCTGACGTTTCTTTTTTGTGTCTTCCCGATGCGGCAGCAATTCAGGCTGTTTCATTAGCTGATTCTGATGAGGTTGTTATTATTGATACTTCAACCGCTCACAGAACTGAACAAGGCTGGGCTTACGGATTTGCTGAACTTGACGGATTTCGAAACAAAATTTCAGAGTCGAAACGTATAGCAAACCCCGGTTGTCATGCGACAGGTTTTATAGCTTTGGTTAAACCGCTTATAAGTGCAGGTGTGTTGATGTCTGATGCTTTTTTGAATTGTTTTTCCATTACCGGTTATTCTGGTGGCGGAAAGACGATGATAGCAGATTATGAATCGGATAATGTTGATGTTAATCTGAAGGCACCCAGACAATATGCGCTCACACAAAATCATAAACATTTAAAAGAAATGTCTACTATTTGTGGACTTGATAATTATCCTGTTTTTTGTCCTATTGTTTCAAATTATTACAGCGGTATGGAAGTAACGGTTCCTTTGTTTAAAAATCAGATTAAAGGAAATATTGATAATATTAAAGAAATATATAAAAATTATTATGTAAATGGTCTTGTGCGTTTTGCTGACAACTCTGATGAACAAGGATTTTTATCAGCGATTAAAATGTCCGGAAGAGATGATATGGAAATTTCTGTATATGGAAACGATGATAGAATTTTGCTTGTTTCGAGATTCGACAATCTCGGTAAAGGCGCATCGGGCGCCGCCATCCAGAATATGAATATTGTTTTGGGTGTGGATGAAACAACAGGACTTAATGTTTAATTCGGAGGAGTGTATTATGAAAATAATTTCCGGCGGTATTTGCGCCGCAAAAGGATTTAAAGCAAGCGGAATACATTGTGGGATTAGGAAAAATCGCACAAAAAAGGATTTAGCTTTGGTTTGCAGTGATGTCCCTGCAACTGCTGCTGCTGTTTATACAACTAACCTTGTTAAAGGCGCGCCTTTAACTGTGACTAAAAATCATATTTCAGATGGCATAGCTCAGGCTGTTATTTGTAACAGTGGCAACGCCAATACGTGCAATGCAAATGGAATTGAAATTGCAGAAAAAATGTCACAGCTTGTTAATGAATATACAGGAATTGATGCTAATGATGTTATTGTTGCATCTACTGGTGTTATAGGTCAACCTTTGAATTTAGAACCTATTTCAAATGGCATGAAACAGCTTGTGGATGAACTTAGCTATGATGGTTATGACGATGCTGCTAATGCTATCATTACTACAGATACAATTTCAAAACAAATTGCTGTTGAGTTTGATGTTGGCGGTAAAACTTGCAAAATGGGCGGTATTGCTAAAGGCAGTGGTATGATTCATCCCAATATGGCTACAATGCTTGTTTTTATTACAACAGACGTTGCTATTTCACACGATATGCTTGAAAAAGCACTTAAAAGCGATATTGCAGAAACGTTTAATATGATTTCTGTTGACGGTGATACTTCAACAAACGACATGGTTGCTGTTATGGCTAACGGCCTTGCGGAAAATAGAATCATTGATTCCGATGGTGAAGAATTCGACATCTTTATGAAAGCGTTAAATACTGTTAATATACATCTTTGCCGTATGATAGCTGCTGACGGCGAGGGCGCAACAAAACTCTTAGAATGTAACGTAAGTGGCGCAAACGATAAAGAAACTGCAAAAACAGTTGCTAAAAGTGTTGTGTGTTCTTCGCTTTTAAAAGCGGCTATGTTTGGCGCTGACGCTAACTGGGGCAGAGTTTTATGTGCTATCGGTTATAGTGGCGCCAATGTTGATATTTCTAAAGTTTCGGTTTCATTTGAATCATCAAAAGGAACTGTTGACGTATGTAAAAACGGTTTCGGTGTTGATTTTTCTGAAGAAAAAGCTAAAGAAATTCTTTTGGAGAAAGAAATAACTATTAAAGTATCTTTGGGAGACGGCGAGATTTCTGCATCTGCCTGGGGATGTGATCTTACATACGATTATGTGAAAATCAACGGAGATTACCGTACATAAGGAGATTCAAATGGATATTAATTTTTCAAATGCCCAGAGAGCTGAAGTTTTAACTCAGGCTCTTCCTCATATTCAGAAGTATTATGGTAAAATTGTTGTTGTTAAATATGGCGGAAACGCTATGATAAATGAAGAACTGAAAAAACAAGTTATGGAAGATATCGTTCTTTTACATCTTGTAGGAGTAAAAATAGTTCTTGTTCATGGCGGCGGTCCTGAAATCAGCGAAGTTATGAATCTTGTCGGTAAAAAGCCTGAGTTTGTTGACGGCCTTCGAGTAACTGACAAAGAAACGGTTGATATTGTTCAGATGGTTTTAGCAGGTAAGGTGAATAAATCACTTGTAAATTTACTTGAAATGACCGGTGGCAAAGCAATGGGTATCTCCGGTATGGATGGACGTCTTATCGAGTCAAAAATGCGCGACGAAAGACTTGGTTTTGTCGGTGAAATCACAAAAATAAATATTCAACCGGTTATTGATCTTTTAGATAATGGATATATTCCTGTTATTTCAACAGTTGGATGTGACAGAGAAGGGAATGTATATAACATTAACGGAGATACAGCGGCTGCATATATTGCAGGTGCTCTCGGTGCACAACGTCTTATTATGATGACTGATATTGAAGGCCTTTTGGAAGACAAAGACGATCCCACAACTTTGATTTCAAAACTCACTATATCAGAAGCTGAACAGCTATTTGATTCAGGAATTATTTCAGGAGGAATGATTCCTAAGGTTAATTGCTGTATTGAGGCAATACATAAAGGTGTTAGCAAAGTAATTATAATGGATGGACGTGTTCCACATTCAATTCTGATGGAATTGCTCACTAATGAAGGTGCAGGAACTATGTTTACAGGAGATTAATAATATGTCAATTTTACAACAAGCTGATAAAGAATATGTAGCAGGCACTTATGCACGTTTTCCTGTTGAGATTGTTTCAGGTAAAGGTTCTTTAGTTTACGATTCTTACGGTAAAGAATATATAGATATGGGTTCGGGTATCGGAGTTACAGCTTTTGGTATTGCTGATGATATATGGAAAAATGCTGTTTGTGAACAAGCGTCCAAAGTGCAACATATGTCTAATTTATACTACACCGAACCATGCACAAAATTGGCTGAGACTTTGTGCAAGAGAACCGGACTCAAAAAAGTTTTCTTTGCTAATTCGGGTGCTGAAGCCAATGAATGTGCAATAAAAGTTGCAAGAAAGTATGCAACAGAACATAAAGGTGATGAATTTTACAGTATAATAACTCTTAAAAATAGTTTTCATGGTAGAACTCTGACCACGTTGTCTGCAACTGGTCAGGACCATTTCCATAAACTTTTCAACCCATTAACTCCCGGCTTTATTTATTGTGAGGCTAACAATATAGTTGAATTTAAAAAAGCAGTTTGTGATAATAAAGTTGCAGGAGTTTTGCTTGAATGCGTTCAGGGTGAAGGGGGAGTTATTGCACTTGATTCTGAATATATCAAATCTGTTTATGATATTTGTCAAAAAGAAGATATTATTTTCATGGTTGATGAGGTTCAGACAGGTAATGGAAGAACAGGTGAACTTTATGCGTATATGCATTATGATTTAAAACCTGACGTCGTATCAACTGCTAAAGGTCTTGGAGGCGGTTTACCTATAGGCGCTTGTCTTCTTGGTGAAAAAGTCGAGTCTGTGCTTGGTTTCGGTGATCACGGTTCGACTTTTGGTGGCAACCCTGTTTGCTGTGCAGGAGCTTTGAGTATAATAGACAGAATTGACAATGATTTACTTGAAGATGTTAAAGCTAAAAGTGAATATGTTTTTAGCGCTTTGCAAAAATCAAAAGGTGTTAAGAGTGTATCAGGTAAAGGACTTATGATAGGTTTTGAAACTGTTAAACCTGCATCTGACGTTGTTAAAAAATGTATTGAAAAAGGTGTACTTTGTTTGACGGCTAAAACAAAAGTAAGACTTCTGCCTGCGCTCAACATTCCTATGGAAACGTTGAAAAAAGCAATAGAAATAATTATATCAGTATGTGAAGAATAGGAGAATAATATGTCGTTAAAAGGTAAAAGTTTTTTAAAGCTTCTTGATTTTTCACCGGCTCAGATAAATGAGCTTATTGAATCGGCACAAAAGTTTAAAGAAATGAAAAAAAACGGCAAACCTCATCGTTTGTTCGAAGGTAAAAACATTGCGTTGATTTTCGAAAAAACAAGTACACGTACACGCTGCAGTTTTGAGGTTGCAGCGTATGATCTTGGTATTCATCCTGTTTATCTTGATCCAACAGGTTCTCAAATAGGAAAAAAAGAAAGTATTGCTGATACGGCAAGAGTTCTTGGCGGCATTTTTGATGGTATTGAATACAGAGGATACGGACAGGAAATAGTTGAGGAACTTGCAAAATATGCAGGTGTACCTGTATGGAATGGTCTTACAAATGAATATCATCCTACCCAGATTTTAGCTGATTTTATGACCATAAAGGAAAATTTCGGAAAGCTTTCAGGAATAAAATTGGTATATATGGGAGATGCTCGTTATAATATGGGTAATTCTCTTATGGTTGGTTGCGCAAAAATGGGTATGCACTTTGTTGCTTGTGCTCCGAAAAAATATTTTCCTGATTCAAAGCTTGTAGAAGAATGTATGGCTATTGCAAAAGAAACAGGTGCGGTATTGGAATTCATTGAAGATCCGGTTGTAGCGACTAAAAATGCCGATGTAATCTATACTGACGTCTGGGTATCTATGGGTGAACCGGACGATGTTTGGAAAGAAAGAATAGAAGAATTGTCACCTTATCAGGTTAATATGAAAATTATGAAAAATGCAAGTCCTGAATGTAAATTTATGCATTGTCTGCCTGCTTTTCACGATTTAAAAACAAAAATAGGTAAAGATATTTACGATAAATTCGGAATTGATTGTATGGAAGTTACTGACGAGGTGTTTGAAAGTCCTTATTCTATTGTTTTTCAAGAAGCTGAGAATCGTATGCATACTATAAAAGCTGTTATTGCGGCAACACTGTAATTTGTTGAAAAATAATATATATTGTTGACAGTTCAAAGTGTCTGTGCTATAATCATAATATATTTTTAATTAATTGGAGTTTTAGATGTATTGTGAAACTTTTCTTGCAACTGACGGAGTTATGTGGGGTACCACAAAGGAGCAAGAGAAGTGTTTATGCCGACCGTCTGGGCGTACTGTTGCTTTTTGCATTAGTACGCCCTTTTTTATTGTTTAGGAGGTTTTTATGAAAAAAGTAGGAATAGTAATGGGTAGTGACAGTGATCTTCCCATAGTCGAGAAAGCAACAGATTTGCTCGGTAAATTCGGAGTGCCATTCGAGGTTCATGTATACTCAGCTCACAGAACTCCTGTTGAAGCCCGTGATTTTGCTGTTAATGCAAAATCAAACGGATTCGGTGTACTTATAGCTTTTGCAGGAATGGCTGCACATCTTGCAGGAGCAATCGCTGCAAATACAACTTTACCTGTAATTGGAGTTCCGTGTAAATCTTCAAATCTTGATGGGATGGATGCTCTTTTATCTACTGTTCAGATGCCTACCGGTATCCCTGTGGCTACTGTTGCTATTAACGGTGGTGGTAACGCTGCTCTTCTTGCTATGCAGATTCTTGCACTTCAAGATAGTGAGCTTGATTATAAACTTGAATGTAAACGTAAATCTGATGCTGAATCAGTGATTGAAAAAGATAAAAAAATATCTTCAATGTACAATGGCTAACGGAGGTTAATTAATGGGAGGTTTTTTTGGCGTAGTTTCAAAAAAAGACGCTGTCTCTGATGTTTTTTTTGGAACTGATTATCATTCCCATTTGGGAACACGTCGCGCAGGTGTTGCTGTTTATGATACGGAAATCGGTTTGCAACGTGAAATTCATAACATTCAGAATTCGCCTTTCAGAACAAAGTTTGATGATATATTCGATGAAATGAAAGGTAATTCGGCTATCGGAATTATAAGTGATTATGATCCTCAGCCTCTGCTTATTAATTCTAATCTTGGTGAATATGCTATATGCGTTATCGGTATTGTAAATAATGCTTCTGATCTGATACAAAAGCATTTGTTAAACGGTGGACATTTCAATGCTATGACGGGTGGTAATGTAAATACAACAGAATTAGTCGCAGCCTTGATAAATCAAAAAGACACGTATTCTGATGGTATTAAATTTGCTCAAGAACAAATAGATGGTACAGCAAATATTCTGATTTTAAAAAATGATGGTAACATTATAGTTGCCAGAGATAAAGTTGGTAGATTACCTGCAAAAATAGGAAAAAGCGATGACGGCTATGCAGTGGCTTTTGAATCGTTTGCTTATAAAAAACTCGATTATGCTGATGAAAAAGAACTTGGTCCTGGTGAAATAGTTGAAATTTCACTTGATGGTCTGATTCAACTTTCAAAACCCGGAAAGAAAATGCGTATTTGTTCTTTCTTGTGGAGTTATTACGGATTTCCCACATCAACGTATGAAGGTGTTAACGTTGAATTAATGCGTTACCGTAACGGGCAGATAATGGCTAAAAATGATGCGCTTTGCGGAAATAATAAAAATATAGATTATGTTGGTGGAGTTCCTGATTCGGGTACACCTCATGCTATAGGATATTCAAATCAGAGTGGTATACATTTTTCGAGAGCTTTTATTAAATATACTCCTACTTGGGCAAGAAGTTTTACACCTTCTAAGCAGTCTGAACGTCAAAGAGTCGCTAAAATGAAACAAATTCCTATTGATGAATTGATTACAGACAAAAATCTTTTGTTTGTTGACGATTCTATCGTTAGAGGAACACAACTTAAAGGAACAGTAGATTTCCTTTATAACAACGGCGCGAAATCTGTTCATATGCGTTCAGCTTGTCCGCCGATTATGTTTAATTGTAAATATCTTAATTTTTCAAGATCAAACGACGAAATGGAACTTATTGCAAGACGTATTGTGGTTGAACTTGAAGGTGAAGAAGGACTTAATTATTTGAGTGAATATGCCGATTCTTCTACTGAAAGAGGAAAGAAATTCAGAAAAGCTATTTGTGAAAAATTTAATTTTGCTTCTCTTGAATTTCAGTCTCTTGAAGGTATTGTTGAAGCTATCGGAATAGACGAAGAAAATCTTTGTACTTATTGTTGGAACGGAAAGGAATAAAATTATGCATTCACAATCTAAATCTGATACTTATGCTGCTGCAGGTGTTGATATTACTGCAGGATACAAAGCTGTAGAACTTATGAAAAAACATATCGCAAGAACAATTACCGAAGGCGTATGCTCTGATGTAGGCGGTTTCGGAGGTCTTTTTGAGCTTGATCTCACAGGAATTGAAAAGCCTGTTCTTGTTAGCGGTACTGACGGTGTTGGTACAAAACTTAAACTCGCTTTTTTGCTTGACAAACACGACACTATCGGTATTGACTGTGTTGCTATGTGTGTTAATGATATCATTTGCAGTGGTGCAAAACCTTTGTTTTTCCTTGATTACATTGCATGTGGTAAGAATTTTCCGGAAAAAATTGCCCAGATAGTTTCTGGTGTGGCTGAAGGTTGTGTTCAGAGTGGCGCTGCTCTTATTGGTGGTGAAACTGCTGAAATGCCTGGATTCTATCCTATCGATGAATATGACCTCGCAGGTTTTGCGGTTGGTGTTGTAGATAAATCTAAAATTCTTGATAACAAAACTATGGAAGAGGGGGATGTTATCATTGCTCTTCCTTCAAGTGGTGTACATTCAAATGGCTTTTCACTTGTAAGAAAAGTATTTGATATTGAAAATAACGATATTACAAAACCCAATGAACAACTTGGTGGATTATCAATAGGAGAAGCTTTACTTGCTCCTACAAAAATTTATGTAAAACCTGTTCAGGCCCTTTTGGATAATGTTTCGGTTCGTGCTATATCTCATATTACAGGCGGCGGTTTTTACGAGAATATACCAAGAAGCTTACCTGATGGTTTTTGTGCTAAAATTGATTCTTCTGCTCTTAAAATTCTTCCTATTTTTGATTTAATAGCTAAAACCGGAAATATTCCTGAACGTGATATGTTCAATACATTCAACATGGGTGTAGGTATGAGCATTGTTGTTAAAAAATCTGATGCTGACAAGGCTATCGAGATTTTAAAAGCAAATGGTGAAGATGCTTATATCATGGGTGAAGTTATCAAGTCAGAAGAAAAGGTAATCATATGCTGAGTAAAACAAAGATAGCTGTTTTGGTTTCAGGCGGTGGTACAAATTTACAGGCGCTTATAGATGCTCAGAACTCCGGAATATTAACAAGCGGTGAAATTGCTCTTGTTATTTCTAATAATAGAAATGCTTATGCTTTGGAAAGAGCAAACAATGCCGGAATTAAAACAGAAGTGGTTTCTAAAAAAGATTATAATTCTGTAGATGAGTTTGAAAATTCAATAATGTTGCTTTTAGAAAAACACGAAATTGATTTAATTGTTTTGGCAGGATTTATGTGTATCTTAAGCAAAAATTTCACTAAAAGATATCCACGCAGAATTATTAATGTGCATCCGTCACTGATACCTTCGTTTTGCGGACAAGGTTTTTATGGTCTTCGTGTTCACGAAGCTGCTCTTGATTATGGTGTTAAGGTTTCAGGTGCTACTGTTCATTTTGTAAATGAAATACCTGACGGCGGTGAAATCATTATGCAAAAAGCAGTTGAAATAGAAGAAGAAGATACTCCTGAAATTTTACAAAAAAGAATAATGGAACAGGCTGAGTGGAAAATACTTCCCATGTCTGTTGAAAA
Source organism: Eubacteriales bacterium (assembly GCA_045657265.1). Lineage (GTDB taxonomy): Bacteria > Bacillota > Clostridia > Oscillospirales > QAKW01 > RGIG9041. The sequence continues at coordinate 64,183 of JAZOSU010000012.1, forward strand.
AATTTCTTTTGAAATATTAAATAACAAGTGAGGTTTTAAACCAAATGAATATTTATGAAATTAAATCTATTGGTGATAGAATAAAAGGAAATCCTTATGTTGGCAGAGGAATTGTATTAGGTAAATCTGTGAATGGTAAAAATGCTGTTTCGGCATACTTTATTATGGGTAGAAGCGCAAACAGTAGAAACAGAGTCTTTGAAAAAGATTCTGACGGAACAGTTTTTACCAAACCTTTTGATCCTTCAAAAGTTGAAGATCCATCGCTTATTATTTATGCTGCTGTTCGCGATTATAATAACAATCATATTGTAACAAATGGTGATCAGACAGATACAATTTGGAATGCTCTTAAATTTGGCGGTACCTTTGAAAGTGGACTTAACACAAGAGAGTTTGAGCCCGATTTTCCAAACTTCACACCAAGAATAAGCGGTATGATTACTTATGATAATAACGATTTCTCATATAAAATGAGTATTCTCAAAAGTGCAGATGATAAAGGTACTGAATGTAACAGATATTATTTTAATTATAATTCAATTGCAGGTCTTGGTCATTTTATTCACACTTATGTAACTGACGGTGATCCTATTCCTACTTTCCAGGGAGAACCCGAAAGAGTTTTAATTCCTGATAACATTGAAGAGTTTGCTGATGATATATGGAATAATCTTGATGAAGATAACAAAATTTCATTAATTGTCCGTTATACAGATATCGAAACGGGAAAAACTCAGGAAAAACTTATAAATAAATATTAAGTGGAGGCAAATATGAAAGAATTTGAACTTAAATACGGTTGTAACCCTAACCAGAAGCCATCCAGAATTTTTATGGAAAATGGTGAACTCCCGATTAAAATACTCTCGGGTAAACCAGGATATATCAATTTCCTTGATGCTTTTAATTCATGGCAGCTTGTTCTTGAACTCAAAAAGGCTCTTGGCTTGCCTGCAGCTACATCATTTAAACATGTTAGTCCTACATCAGCATCTGTAGGTATCCCGCTTAGTGAAACTTTGAAAAAAGCTTGTTTTGTTGATGATATTGAAGGTCTTGATGATTCACCTTTAGCTTGTGCTTATGCAAGAGCGAGAGGTACTGATAGAATGTGTTCTTTTGGAGATTTTGTTGCCCTTTCTGATGTTTGTGATGTTACAACAGCTAAACTTATCAAACGTGAGATTTCAGATGGTGTTATTGCTCCCGGATATGAGCCTGAAGCTCTTGAGATTCTCAAATCAAAACGCAACGGCAATTACAATATAATTGAAATTGATCCGGACTATATTCCTGATCCAATTGAGCGTAAACAGGTTTTTGGTATTACTTTTGAACAGGGTAGAAATAATTTTGAAATAAATGAAAAATTACTCGAAAATCTCGTTACCGAAAACAAAGAATTACCTGATAGTGCAAAACGTGATCTTATAATTGCGCTCATTACTCTTAAATACACTCAGTCTAATTCTGTATGTTTTGCAGTTGACGGACAAGCTATCGGTGTTGGTGCGGGTCAGCAATCACGTATTCATTGTACTCGTCTTGCTGGTGGAAAAGCTGATACATGGCAACTTCGTCAACATAAAAAAGTACTTGAACTTCCTTTCCTTGAAACAATCGGAAGAGCTGACAGAGACAATGTTATTGATGGATATATAAATCAGAACGAAGAAGATGTATGCGCTGACGGTGTTTGGGAAAAATATTTCTCTAAAAAACCAGAACCATTTACTATTGAAGAACAGAAAGAGTATCTTTCGACAATAAAGGGTGTTGCTTTGGCATCAGATGCATTCTTCCCATTTGATGATAATATTCAGCGTGCTTATGCAAGTGGTGTTTCTTATATAGCCGAACCCGGCGGTTCAATCAGGGATGATATAGTCATTGAACGTTGTAATAAATATGGAATTGCGATGGCGTTTACCGGAATGAGATTATTCCATCATTAATAAGGAGATTTTATGGATTTTTTCAAAAAATTGCAGGATTATGATAACGAAGTATATTTGGCTTGTGAAAAAGAACTTAAAAGACAACGTAACAACATTGAACTTATTGCGTCTGAAAATATAGTTTCTAAAGCAGTTCTTTTAGCCGCGGGATCAGTTTTAACTAATAAATATGCAGAGGGATTTCCCGGTAAGAGATATTATGGCGGTTGTGAGTATGTTGATATTGTTGAAAACATAGCAAGAGATCGAGCAAAAAAACTCTTTGGGGCTGAACATGCTAATGTTCAACCTCATAGTGGTGCAAGTGCTAATCTTGCAGTTTTCTTTGCTTTGCTTGAAAAGGGCGATACTGTTATGGGGCTCAATTTAGCTCATGGCGGACATTTATCACATGGTTCACCCGTTAATATTTCAGGTAAATATTTTAACATTGTTCCATATAGTGTTGATGATAATACCGAAAAACTCGATTATGATGAAATGCTTAGAATCGCACTTGATTGCAAACCAAAAATGATTATCGCAGGTGCAAGTGCGTATGCACGTACAATTGATTTTGCTAAGATTCGTGAAATTTGTGATAAAGTCGGAGCATATTATATGGTTGATATGGCTCATATTGCAGGTCTTGTTGCTGCTGGACTTCATCCAAGTCCTGTTCCATACGCTGATGTTGTAACAACTACCACTCACAAAACTTTAAGAGGACCCAGAGGCGGACTTATTCTTTGTAAAGAAGAATTTGCAAAAGCCATAGATAAAGCTGTTTTTCCTGGAACTCAGGGTGGTCCTCTTATGCATATCATTGCTGCTAAAGCTGTTGCTCTTGGGGAAGCATTAAAACCTGAATTTTTTGAATATCAGAAACAAGTTGTTAAAAATGCTAAAGTTTTAGCTGAAGAGTTGGTCAAACAAGGATTTAGGGTTGTTTCCGGTGGTACAGATAATCATCTGATGCTTATCGATCTTCAACCTTTTGGTTTGACAGGTAAAGAAATGGAAGCAAGACTTGACAGTGTTCACATAACTGCAAACAAAAATACTATTCCAAACGATCCTCAAAGTCCTTTTGTAACAAGCGGTGTGAGAATTGGTACTCCTGCTGTGACTTCTCGTGGATTTAAAGAAAATGAAATGAAAATGATAGCTTCTTGGATAAAGGAAGTTGCAGTTGATTATGAAAATTCAAAACAAAGAATATCTGATGAAGTTGTGAATCTTTGCGAGAAATTTCCTATTTATAATTGAGGTGCATTATGAAAATTATGGTTGTAGGTGGCGGTGGCCGCGAGCATGCAATTATTAAAAAATTAAAAGAAAATAAAAGTATAACTGAAATTTACGCATTACCCGGTAACGGGGGCATGCGTGATGATGCAATTTGTGTTCCTATAGGCGCTAAGGATATAGAAAATATCGTGAAATTTGCCGTGGATAATTCCATCGAATATGCAGTTGTAGCTCCGGACGATCCTTTGGTTCTTGGTGCAGTTGATGCACTTTCAGAAAAAGGAATCCCGTGTTTTGGACCTGATGCAAAGGCTGCAATAATTGAAGGTAGTAAAGTTTTTTCTAAAAATCTTATGAAAAAATATAATATTCCGACAGCAACTTATGAAGTTTTTGAAAATGCTGATGATGCTATTGAATATTTAAAAGATGCGCCTATTCCAACTGTTATTAAAGCTGATGGACTTGCGCTTGGTAAAGGTGTAATAATTGCCACAACCCGCGATCAAGCTATTGATGCTGTTCATTCTATTATGGAAGACAAAGTGTTTGGCGCAAGTGGAAACAAAATTGTTGTTGAAGAATTTTTGACTGGTCCGGAAGTTTCTGTTCTTGCTTTTACTGATGGTAAAACTGTTGTTCCGATGATATCTTCAATGGATCATAAAAGAGCAGGGGATAATGATACAGGTCTTAATACAGGCGGTATGGGTACTGTTGCTCCAAATCCATATTATACGAATGACATTGCAGCAGAATGTATGGAAAAAATATTTTTACCTACAATCAAAGCTATGAATTCTGAGGATAGAAAATTTAAAGGTTGTCTCTATTTTGGTTTGATGTTAACTAAAAAGGGACCTAAAGTTATTGAATATAACTGTCGCTTTGGTGATCCTGAAACTCAGGTTGTTCTCCCTCTTTTGAAATCAGACTTGTTTACAATAATGAAAGCTGTAACAGAAGAAAAACTTGATGAAGTAAATGTTGAGTTTTATGATAAATCAGCTTGTTGTGTAATTATGGCGTCAAAAGGATATCCTGAAAAATATGATACAGGATTTGAAATTAAAATTGATGAATCCGTATCAGATAGCGTTTATATTGCCGGTGCAAAAGAAGTGGACGGTAAAGTTGTTACAGCAGGTGGACGCGTTTTAGGCGCAACTGCAGTTGAAGGAAATCTTTCTGATGCAGTTAAAAGTGCATATGAACTTGTTTCTAAAATTAGTTTTGATAATGCATATTATAGAAATGATATCGGTAAACGTGCATTATCTGCTTTAGAGGTGAAATAAAATGGTATACAGAGTTTATGTAGAAAAGAAAATCGGTCTTGATAATGATGCAAAAGCTTTATTATCTGATATAAAAAATCTTTTACAGATTAGTTCCGTTAAAAGTGTAAGAATTATTAATAGGTATGACGTAGAAAACATTGAAGCAGATCTTTTCGAATATGCTAAATCAACTGTTTTTTCCGAACCACAACTTGACAATATAAGCGAAGAAATTTCAACAGAAAATTCAATTGTTTTTGCAGTTGAATTTCTTCCTGGTCAGTTTGATCAACGTGCGGATTCTGCGGCTCAGTGTATTCAGATAATTTCACAGAAAGAGCGCCCCATTGTACGTACAGCCAAAGTTTATATTCTTGACGGAGAATTGTCAGAAGGCGAACTTGCAGAAATTAAAAAATATGTAATCAACCCCGTTGAATCAAGAGAAGCATCTTTAGAAAAATATGATACTTTAAAGATGGAATATACTATCCCTGAAACAGTTGAAACTCTAACGGGATTTATTACTTACAATTGTGATCAGCTTGCTGATTTTGTCAAAAAATACGGTCTTGCTATGGATAATGATGACATTGCATTCTGTCAGAAGTATTTCATTAAAGAAAATCGCGATCCAACTATAACGGAAATTCGTATGATTGATACATATTGGTCAGATCATTGTCGTCATACAACATTCCTTACTACAATTGATAACGTAAAATTTGAAGACAAGCTTCTTGAAAGCACATTTGAAGAATATTTGCAAACACGTAAAGATTTAGGTAGAACCAAACCTGTTAATCTTATGGATATTGCTACAATTGCTGTTCGTTATCTTAAAAAAGAAGGAAAACTTGATAGACTTGATGAATCTGAGGAAATCAACGCTTGTACTGTAAAAGTAACTGTTGATGTTAACGGTAAAGATGAAGAATGGTTGCTTCTTTTTAAAAATGAAACTCATAATCATCCTACAGAAATTGAACCGTTTGGTGGTGCGGCTACTTGCATAGGTGGCGCTATCCGTGACCCACTTTCGGGTAGATCGTACGTTTATGCTGCTATGCGCGTAACTGGCGCTGCAGACCCGTTAAAACCTGTTTCCGAAACAATGGAAGGAAAACTGCCACAGCGTAAAATTGTTACAACTGCTGCAGCAGGATATTCTTCATACGGTAATCAGATAGGACTTGCAACCGGTATGGTTGACGAAATTTATCACGATGGTTATGCTGCAAAAAGAATGGAGATCGGTGCTGTTGTAGGCGCCGCTCCGGCAGAAAACGTTAAACGTTTACGTCCTGAACCCGGCGATGTTGTTATTTTGCTTGGCGGCAGAACAGGCAGAGACGGCTGCGGTGGCGCTACCGGATCATCTAAATCACATACACTTGAATCGCTTGAAAGTTGCGGTGCTGAAGTGCAGAAGGGAAATGCACCGGAAGAACGTAAACTTCAGCGTCTTTTCCGTAATCCTAAAGCAAGTAAGCTCATAAAACGTTGTAACGACTTTGGTGCAGGTGGTGTTTCTGTTGCTATCGGCGAATTAGCTGACGGCCTTGATATAAATCTTGATGCAGTGCCTAAAAAATATGACGGTCTTGATGGCACAGAACTTGCGATCAGTGAATCACAGGAAAGAATGGCTGTTGTAGTTGAAGCTTGTGATGTTGATGAATTTATTAAACTTGCGTATTCCGAAAACCTTGAAGCTACAGTTGTTGCAACAGTTAAAGCTGACCCGAGACTTACAATGACCTGGTGTGGTAATACTATTGTTGATATCAGCAGAGAATTTCTTAATTCAAACGGCGCTGAAAAGCATATAGACATAGCTCCGGCAAAACCCGAAAAATTTGATAAGAATGTAAGCGATGATTTTAAATCAGAACTTATTAATCTTGCCGGTGACTTGAATGTTTGTTCTAAACGCGGTCTTTCAGAAAGATTCGACTCAACCATTGGCGCAGGTACTGTTTTAATGCCTTTTGGTGGAAAGAATCAGTTAACTCCTATTCAGGCAATGGCACATAAGGTTTCTATTGCTAATGCAGATACAACAGATTGTTCTGTGATGTCTTGGGGTTATAATCCGTTTATCAGTGAAAAGAGTCCATATCATGGGGCTTATCTTGCAGTTGTTGAATCAGTTTCAAAACTTATAGCTACAGGTGCATCTTTTGAGGAAGTTTATCTTACATTCCAGGAATATTTTGAACGTCCGGGCAAAGATGCAAAGCGTTGGGGTAAACCTCTTGCTGCACTTTTGGGTGCTTTTAAAGCTCAGAAAAACCTTGGTATAGGTTCTATCGGCGGTAAAGACTCAATGAGCGGCAGCTTTGAAAAACTTGACGTTCCTCCAACACTTGTTTCCTTTGCTATTACAATGGAAAAAATTAAAAATATTATTTCTCCTGAGTTTAAAAAAGCGGGGAACAAAGTTGTAATTTTAAAACCGAATTATGATGAAAACGGTCTTCCTGAAACAGAATCTCTTATAAATACATTCAATAAAGTCACTAAACTTATGCGTGACGGTAAAGTTTGTTCTGCGTATACTCCTTGCGTTGGCGGTATTGCAGAAGCAATTATCAAAATGTGTATGGGTAACGGATTTGGTTTTGAATTCAATGACCGGATTTCAGTTTCTGAACTGTTTGCATATAACTACGGTTCATTTATTCTTGAACTTTGTGACGATACTGATGTTGGTATTTGTATTGGTACTGTTTCTGAGAATCAGAACTTTACATATAAAAACGATGCTGTTTCTTTAGCTGAAATTTCAAGTATATATGAAAATAAACTTGAAAGCGTATTTTCTTGCAATCTTAAAATGCCTGAAGAAAAAATTGAAAATTATTCTTACGTGGCAAAAGAAAGAGTGTCTCCTGCAATTAAAGTTGCAAAACCAAAAGTTCTTATCCCTGTTTTCCCCGGTACTAACTGTGAATATGATTCTGCAAAAGCTGTTACTGAAGCGGGTGCAGAAGCTGAAATTTTTGTAATCAATAACCTTAGCGCAGAGGGAATTTCAAAGAGTGTTGAATCTTTTGCATCTAAAGTTAAAGATTCGCAAATTGTATTTATACCAGGTGGATTTTCTGGCGGCGACGAACCTGATGGTTCAGGTAAATTTATTACTGCATTCTTCCGTTCAGGCGCCGTAAAAGAACAGGTTACAGAACTTTTAGAAAAACGTGACGGACTTATGTGCGGTATCTGTAACGGTTTTCAGGCACTTATCAAATTAGGTCTTGTTCCGTTTGGTAAAATTATTGATACAGACGAACATTGTCCTACTTTGACATTTAATACAATAAGTAGACATCAGTCGAAAATAGTTTCAACAAGAATAGCTTCAAATAAATCGCCATGGCTTGCTAATACTAACGTCGGTGATGTATATACAGTACCGATTTCACATGGTGAAGGTAGATTTATTGCAGAACCCGAAATGCTTGAAACTCTGATTAAAAACGGTCAGATAGCTACTCAGTATGTTGATTTATTTGGTAATGCTACAAACGATATTGCTTATAACCCCAATAATTCAGTAGCAGCTATCGAAGGCATAACTTCACCTGATGGCCGAGTTTTCGGTAAAATGGGTCATTCAGAACGTAAAGGTCTTGGACTTTACAAGAATGTTCCTGGCGACTATGACATCAAAATGTTCAAATCAGCAGTTGAATACTTTAAATAAGGAGAATAACAATGGCTTTTCTTACAGATATTGAAATAGCACAGCAGTGCAAAATGAAACATATTTTTGAAATAGCAAAAACTGCACATGTTGATGAAAAATACCTTGAACTTTATGGTAACCATAAGGCTAAAATTTCACTTTCGTTATTGAATGAAAGCGAAAGAAAAGACGGTAAACTTATTTTGGTTACAGCTATTACTCCTACACCTGCAGGTGAGGGTAAAACTACAACCACTATTGGTCTTGCTGATGGTATGCGCCGTATAGGTAAAGACGTCGTTGTTGCACTTCGCGAACCATCTCTTGGACCTGTATTTGGTATTAAAGGCGGTGCTGCGGGTGGCGGTTATGCACAGGTTGTACCTATGGAAGATATTAATCTTCATTTCACAGGAGATTTCCATGCTATAGGTGCAGCTAATAACTTGCTTGCAGCCATGCTTGATAATCATATTCATCAAGGTAATGCATTAGGTATTGATACAAGACGTATAACATGGAAACGTTGTGTTGATATGAACGACAGACAGCTCAGATACGTTACTGACGGTCTTGGCGGCAGAATAAACGGTGTTCCCCGTGAAGATGGTTTTGATATTACAGTTGCAAGTGAAATTATGGCTGTTTTGTGTCTTTCATCTTCACTTACTGATTTAAAAGAACGTTTGTCAAAGATTATTGTTGGTTATACTTTTAACGAAGAACCTGTAACTTGTGGTCAGCTTAATGCTGCGGGTGCTATGACGGCTCTTTTGAAAGATGCAATTAAACCTAATCTTGTTCAGACTCTTGAAGGTACTCCCGCGTTTGTTCACGGTGGTCCTTTTGCAAATATTGCTCACGGATGTAACTCTGTTATTGCCACAAAAATGGCATTGAAAATGGGTGATTATGCAATTACTGAAGCAGGATTTGGCGCTGACCTTGGTGCAGAGAAATTTCTCGATATTAAATGCCGTATGGCAGGTCTCACTCCTTCTGCTGTTGTTGTGGTTGCTACTGTCAGAGCTTTGAAAATGCATGGCGGTCTTCTTAAAACTGAACTTGCAAACGAAAATATAGATGCTCTTGAAAAAGGTATTCCTAATCTTCTCCGTCATGTTTCAAACATTAAAAACGTTTACGGTTTACCTTGTGTTGTTGCTGTTAATCGTTTCCCTACAGATACAGATAAAGAAATCGATTTTATAGTTAACAGATGTAAAGAACTTGGAGTAAATGTTGTACTTTCAACTGTTTGGGCTGATGGTGGCAAAGGTGGAGAAATGCTTGCAAAAGAAGTTGTCAGACTTTGTGAAGAAGAAACTCCTGATTTCAAATTCAGTTATGAGGAAGATCTTAGTATTGAAGAGAAGATCAATGCTATTGTCCAGAAAGTTTATGGCGGTACAAAAGCGGTATTTACTCCTAATGCTAAAAAACAAATTGTGAAATTAACCGAACTCGGTTTTTCTAAATTGCCGATTTGTGTTGCTAAAACTCAGTATAGCTTTTCCGATGATCCGGCAAAACTTGGTGCACCTGAAAACTTTGAGGTTACTGTAAGAAATGTTAAAATTTCTGCAGGTGCCGGATTTATTGTTGTTTTAACCGGAGAAATAATGACAATGCCCGGTCTTCCGAAAGTTCCTTCAGCAGAAAAAATTGACGTTGATGAAAACGGAGTAATTACAGGTTTATTCTAAATAAAAAAGTCGTGGTTTTTGCCACGGCTTTTTAAGTTTATATTGACAATACATATAATATATAATATAATAACTAAAAGTATAAAAGATTGGAGAAAAAGAAATGCAAGTTAAGTTTGAAAATGCTTCGATATTCAAAAACGGAAATTTTCAAAATGAGTGTTTCTATTTTTCAGATGTTTCAGGTAGTGGTTGTTCTGTTACTTTAAATAATTGCTTTATTTTTCCCGGCTTTATTGATGTTCACGTTCATCTTAGAGAGCCGGGTTTTTTATATAAAGAAACTATTGCCTCGGGTTCATTAGCGGCAGCTCACGGTGGTTATACTGCTGTTTGTTCAATGCCTAATCTTGTTCCTTCGCCTGATTCTGCTGAAAATTTGCAATTACAACTCGATGCGATAAATAAAGATGCAGTTATTGATGTGTATCCTTATGGTACAATTACTAAAGGACAAAAAGGTCAACAACTTTCAGATATGGAAGATATTTATAAAAACTGCATTGCTTTTTCCGATGATGGAAAAGGTGTCCAAAGCGAAGAACTAATGCTTGAAGCGATGCTTAAAGCAAAAAAACTCGGCAAAATTATAGTTGCTCATTGCGAAGATGAATCTTTACTTTTTGGTGGATATATTCATGATGGTGAATATGCCAAAAAGAATAATCATAAAGGAATTTGCAGCGAAAGCGAATGGGGACCGATAAAACGCGATATTGAATTAATACGCAAAACAGGTTGTTCTTATCACGTATGTCACGTTTCTACAAAAGAAAGTGTCGAATTGATACGAAAAGCAAAGCAAGAAGGTCTTGATATTACTTGTGAAACAGCACCACATTATTTGATTTTCTGCGACAACGATTTACAAGAAGATGGAAGATTCAAAATGAATCCGCCAATAAGAAGCTATGAAGACAAGTTTGCACTTATTGAAGGTCTCAAAGACGGAACAATTGATATGATCGCAACTGATCATGCACCTCATAGTTCTGAAGAAAAATCAAAGGGCCTTAAAGATAGCTTGATGGGTGTTGTCGGTTTGGAAACTGCGTTTTCTGTTTTGTACACCAATCTTGTGAAAAATAATATAATTTCTCTTGAGAAACTTATAGAACTTATGAGTATAAATCCTGCAAAACGGTTTGGGATTAATCAAAATGAAGATTACTGTATATGGAAACTTGATGAAGAATATATTGTTGATTCTTCTGAGTTCTTGTCAAAGGGAAAATGTTCGCCGTTTGTCGGACAAAAAGTTTTTGGTAAATGTTTGTTAACCGTTAAAAACGGTAAAGCAGTTTGGAATGATATAGCAAATACGGAGGTTTAATATGGCTAAAAGAACAGATTTAAAAAAGATTTTAATTATCGGCTCAGGTCCTATAGTTATAGGTCAGGCAGCTGAATTTGACTATGCAGGTACACAGGCTTGTCTTGCTCTTAAAGAAGAAGGTTATGAAGTTGTTCTTATAAACTCAAACCCTGCAACAATTATGACTGATACAACTATTGCAGATAAAGTTTATATGGAACCGCTAACTCTTGAATACGTTGCAAAAATCCTTCGTCATGAGCGTCCCGATGCTATCGTTCCGGGTATCGGCGGTCAGACTGGTCTTAATCTTGCTATGCAACTTGAGAAAAAAGGTATTTTGAAAGAATGCGAAGTTGAACTTTTAGGTACAAGCAGTGTTAGTATCGAAAGAGCTGAAGATAGAGAACTTTTTAAAGAACTTTGCCAGTCTATCAACGAACCTGTTATTCCATCGGAAATAACATATTCTCTTGATGAAGCTAAAATTGCCGCACAAAAAATAGGTTATCCTGTTGTTTTACGTCCTGCATTTACTCTTGGCGGTACAGGCGGCGGCTTTGCATATAACGAACAAGAACTTGTTGAAATCGGTACAAACGCATTTAAACTTTCTCCTGTACATCAGGTTCTTATCGAAAAAAGTGTAAAAGGTTATAAAGAAATAGAATTTGAAGTAATGCGCGATTCAAACGATAAAGCTATTACTATATGTGGCATGGAAAATATCGACCCTGTTGGTGTTCATACAGGTGACTCTATCGTTGTTGCTCCTATTTTAACTCTTAATGACCATGACCTCAAAATGCTCAATGACAGTGCTATTAAAATTATCCGCGAACTGAAAATCGAGGGTGGATGTAACGTACAGTTCGCACTTAATCCTGATACTTCTGAATATTATCTTATCGAAGTTAACCCGAGAGTTTCACGTTCATCTGCACTTGCATCAAAGGCAAGCGGTTATCCTATAGCAAGAGTTACCGCTAAAATTGCTGTTGGTATGTCACTCGATGAAATCCCGATTGCTAACACAACTGCTGCTTTTGAACCGAGACTTGATTATGTAGTTGCTAAATTTCCTCGTTTTCCTTTCGATAAATTTTCTGCAGCTACCAATAAACTCGGAACACAGATGAAGGCAACCGGTGAGGCAATGTCAATTGGTTCTACTTTAGAAGAGTGTCTTTTAAAAGCTGTTCGTTCACTTGAAACAGGTGTTTCACATCTTTGGCTTGGTAAATTTGACAATATGTCAGAAGAAGAAATTTTTGAATATATTAAAGATTTCAGAGATGATAATATATTTGCAATTGCTCAGCTTTTCAGAAAAGGTGTTTCAGTTGATAAAATACATGAAACAACAAAAATCACAGCATATTTTCTTGAAGCTATCAAGGGTATTGTTGATTTTGAAAAAACAATATCTGATAACAAAAACAACTTGGAAATCCTGAAAAAAGCAAAAGAAATGGGCTTTGGAGATTTCTATATTGCAAAACTTTGGAACACTACAGAAATTGAAGTATTTAACCTTAGAAAGACAAACGCAATAATGCCTGTATTTAAAATGGTTGATACCTGTCATACAGGTGCTTATATGCCGTATTTTTACTCAACATATACCGGTGAGAACGAATCAATTCTTTCTGATAAAAAGAAAATTATCGTTCTCGGCGCTGGTCCTATCAGAATCGGTCAGGGCGTTGAATTTGACTATTCAACAGTTCATGCTGTTACAACAATCAGAAAATCAGGTTACGAGGCTATAATTATTAACAATAACCCAGAAACAGTATCTACTGACTATACAACATCAGACAAACTGTATTTTGAACCACTTACAACTGAAGATGTTATGAATATAATCGTTATGGAAAAACCTGACGGTGTTATAGCTTCTCTTGGCGGACAGACTGCAATTAACCTTGCAGAACCTCTTATGTTAAGAGGCGTTGAAATTATCGGTACTGACTGTGATGCTATCGAAAGAGCAGAAGACAGAGATGTATTTGAAAAGATTCTTGATGAACTTAATATACCGAAACCTGCAGGTAGAGCTGTTACTAAAATTGAAGACGGTGTTGCAGCTGCACGTGAAATCGGATATCCTGCACTTGTTCGTCCAAGCTTTGTACTTGGCGGACGTGCAATGCAGATAGTTGCTAACGAAGAACAGCTCAGACATTATCTTAAAACTGCCGTTGAAATTGATGAAGACAGACCTGTACTTGTTGATAAATACATTGTAGGCAAAGAAGTTGAAGTAGATGCTATCTGTGACGGTATTAACGTATTCGTTCCCGGTATTATGGAACTTGTTGAACGTACCGGTATCCATAGTGGTGACTCAATAAGCGTATATCCACCTTTCAGCATTTCAGATAAAGTTAAAGGTACAATTCTTCAGTATACTAAGGCTTTGGGGCTTGGAATCGGAATAATAGGTTTGTTCAACATTCAGTTTATAGTTGATAAAGATGATAATGTATTTATTATCGAGGTTAATCCGCGTTCATCAAGAACAGTTCCGTTTCTTTCAAAAGCAACAGGATACAGCCTTGCAGATATCGCTACAGAAGTTATTTTAGGTAAAACTCTTAAAGAACTCGGTATTTTTGAAATTTATCCTGATGAGAAAAAACGTTCTTATGTAAAAGTACCTGTATTCTCATTCAATAAACTTAGCGGACTTGACCCGTATCTTTCACCTGAAATGAAATCAACAGGTGAAGCAATAGGTTATGATGATAAACTTAACCGTGCTTTGTATAAAGCTTTGCAGGCTTCAGGTATGCACTTACAAAATTACGGTACTGTACTTGCTACAATTTCTGATAAAGACAAAGAAGAAGCACTTCCTTTGATAAGAAGATTTTATAATCTCGGATTTAATATTCAGGCTACAAAAGGCACTGCTGATTTTCTCAAAAACAACGGAATAAGAACTCATGCGCTTGATAAAATCAGTGACGGCAGTGAAGAAATACCGAAAGCTATCCGTCAGGGTCATATTGCTTATATAATTAATACAAGTGATATTTCAGCAAATAAAGGAAATGCAAATGACGGTCTTGAGATCAGAAAACTTGCAACTGAAAATAACGTTAATATTTTCACTTCTCTCGATACTGTTGCTGTTCTTCTTGACGTTCTTGAAGAAACAACAATTTGTATTTCTACAATCAATGCATAGGAGAAAATTATGAAACAAAGTTGTTTTACAATTCTTTCTAATGAAAATATCGCAAAAGATATTATGCTTATGAAACTATCCGGTGATACAAGTGATATTACTGCGCCGGGACAGTTTGTAAATATAAAACTTGATGGTTTGTATTTAAGAAGACCTATTTCAGTATGTGATTACTCAAAAGACACACTTACTTTGATATACAAAGTGGTAGGCGAGGGAACCAAACTTATGAGTAGCTATTCCGAGGGTGTAAAGCTTGATATCCTTACAGGACTCGGTAATGGTTATGATTGTACTTTGAGTGGTGATAAGCCATTGCTTATCTGTGGTGGCGTAGGTGTACCGCCAATGTATAATCTTTGCAAAATTCTTGCTAATCAAGGAAAAAAAGTGACCGTTGTTCTTGGTTTTAATAGTAAAGAAGATGTATTTTTTGAAGATCAATTCAAAAAACTTGGAGCTGAAGTTTTTGTTACGACAGTTGACGGCACTTACGGAATAAAAGGTTTTGTAACTGACGCAATGAAAGATATAGATTATTCTTATTTTTATACTTGCGGACCTTTGCCTATGTTTAAAGCAGTTTATGATTGTTCTGTAACATCAGGACAGTTTAGCTTTGAAGAGCGTATGGGTTGCGGTTTCGGCGCTTGTATGGGTTGTTCATGTAAGACCAAATACGGCAACAAGAGAATTTGCAAAGACGGACCTGTTCTTGTTAAGGAGGAAATAATATGGTAGATACAAAAGTAACTCTCAGCGGACTTACCCTTGATAATCCTATTATTCCTGCAAGTGGAACTTTTGGTTACGGATATGAATTTGCAGAGCTTTATGATATAAATTGTCTTGGTTCTTTTTCGTTTAAAGGCACAACTTTAAACCCAAGATTTGGAAATCCCACACCAAGAATTGCAGAATGTTCTTCTGGTATGATTAACAGTGTAGGTCTTCAGAATCCCGGTGTTGACAAAGTTATTTCAGAAGAACTTGTTAAACTTAAAAAATGTTTTAACAAGCCTGTTATAGCAAACGTAAGTGGATTTTCTATTGAAGAATATGCACAGACTTGTGAAAAACTTGATGCTCAGGATCAGGTTGGTATTCTTGAGGTTAATATCAGTTGTCCAAATGTTCATAATGGTGGTATGAGTTTTGGTACCGATCCTAAAATGGCTGCGGCAGTTACAAAAGCAGTTAAGGAAGTTACAAAAAAACCTGTTTACATTAAACTTAGTCCAAACGTTACTGATATTGTTTCAATAGCTAAGGCTTGTGAAGATGCAGGTGCTGACGGCATAAGTCTGATTAATACTCTTATGGGGATGAGAATAGATCTTAATACTAAAAAACCTGTTATTGCCAACAAAATGGGCGGTTTTTCGGGAAGTGCGATTTTTCCGGTAGCTGTGAGAATGGTTTATCAAGTTTATGAAAATGTTAAAATACCGATTATCGGTATGGGCGGAGTTTCATCTGCTAAAGATGTAATCGAAATGATGCTTGCGGGTGCAACTGCGGTTCAGATTGGCGCTGCTAATCTTGTTGATCCGTATATTTGTAGGGATATTGTTTTACAGTTACCTGAAACTATGCAAAAATATAAAATTAATTCATTAAAAGAAATTATTGGAGGTGCTCATAATGGGTAAGGATGTTATTATCGCCTGTGATTTTTCAAGTGAACAAGCTGTTCTTGATTTTCTTGATAAATTTGAAGGCAAAAAACCTTTCGTTAAAATAGGTATGGAACTTTTCTACGCTTCCGGTCCGAGTATTGTTAAAAAAATCAAAGACAGAGGTCATAAGATTTTCTTGGATCTTAAACTTCATGATATCCCTAACACCGTTAAAAAAGCTATGAGTGTTCTTTCAAATCTTGATGTTGATATGTGTAATTTACACGCAGGTGGTACAATTGCTATGATGGAAGCAGCTATTGAAGGTCTCACAAGAGAAGATGGTACACGTCCTATGCTTATAGCCGTTACTCAACTTACGTCAACAAGCCAGGAAAGAATGGAAAATGATTTGCTTATATCAAAACCTCTTGATGAAGTTGTACTTCATTATGCTCACAATGCAAAACTTGCAGGTCTTGATGGTGTAGTTTGCTCACCACTTGAAGCAGGTAAAGTCCATGATGTTTGCGGCAAAGAATTTTGTACAGTTACTCCGGGTGTTCGTTTTGCAGACGGAGATATTGGAGATCAGGTTCGTGTTACAACTCCTGCAAAAGCTAAAGAAATAGGATCTGATTACATAGTTGTAGGTCGTCCAATAACTGCTGCTGAAGATCCTGTTGCTGCTTATGAACGTTGTGTTGCTGAATTTATTGATTAATTTTGGAGGTTATTAAAATGAATGATATTAAAACTTTAATTGCAAAAGATTTACTTTCTATAAAAGCCGTATTTTTCCGTCCTGATGAACCGTTTACTTGGGCAAGTGGCATAAAAAGTCCTGTTTATTGTGATAACAGACTTACTTTAACAGCTCCAAAAGTACGTGATGATGTAGAAAATTCACTTGCTGAAACAATAAAGAAAGAGTATCCGGAAGTTGAAGTTCTTATGGGAACAAGCACAGCAGGTATTGCTCACGCTGCAATTACTGCTCATATTTTAGATTTGCCTATGGGCTATGTAAGATCAGGACATAAAGACCACGGCAGAGGAAATCAGATTGAAGGTAAACTTGAAAAAGGTCAGAAAGTTGTTGTGGTTGAAGATTTGATTTCAACAGGTGGCAGTGTTATTGAAGTTGTTGATGTTCTTCGTGAAGCAGGTGCCGAAGTTTTAGGTATCGTAAGCATATTCACTTACGGTATGCAAAAAGGTATTGACAGACTTGCTGCTGCAAATGTTAAAAATGTCAGCCTTACTAATTTTGATACAATAGCTCAGGTTGCTGCTGAGGAAAAATATATTAAAGAAGAAGACATTGCTCGTCTTATCGCTTTCAGAAACAATCCAAGTGATGAAAGTTGGATCGGAGGTCAGAAGTAATGCGTAATCTTATCGATATTCTGGATCTTTCAATTGAAGAAATAGCTCATTTGCTTGATGTTGCTAACGACATTATAGAAAATCCCGAAAAATATCGTGAGAAATGCCGTTACAAGAAACTTGCAACTTTGTTCTTTGAACCGTCTACCCGTACAAGACTTTCTTTTGAAGCAGCAATGATGGAACTTGGTGGCAACGTACTTGGATTTTCTTCAGCTTCTTCAAGTTCTTCTTCAAAAGGTGAGAGTGTTTCCGATACAGTCGCTGTCGTTAGTGGATACGCAGATATTATTGCTATGAGACATCCTAAAGAAGGCGCTCCTTTGGTGGCTTCTTTTAAAAGTGATGTTCCGATTATTAATGCAGGTGATGGCGGTCACAATCATCCGACTCAGACATTGACTGATCTTCTTACAATTTTAAGAGAAAAGGGAAGACTTTCTGATATGACTGTTGGTCTTTGCGGTGACCTTAAATTTGGAAGAACTGTTCATTCATTGATTTCAGCTCTTTCAAGATATACAGGCATTAAATTTATTCTTATTTCGCCATCAGAACTTAAAGTTCCTATGTACGTTAAAGAAGATAATCTTGATACAAAAAATATCAGCTATATCGAGACAGAATCTCTTGATGATGTTATCGGTCAGCTCGATGTATTGTATATGACCAGAGTCCAGAGAGAAAGATTTTTCAACGAAGAAGATTATTTACGTCTTAAAGACAGTTATATCTTAACTCCCGAAAAACTTAAAAATGCTAAAGATGATTTATGTATTCTTCATCCGCTGCCAAGAGTTAATGAAATTGAAACGACTGTTGATGATGATAAAAGAGCTTGCTATTTCAAACAGGCTAAATATGGTAAATTTGTCCGTATGGCTCTTATTCTTATGTTGTTGGGGGTAGAATAATGTTTGTTGATTCAGTGAAAAATGGTATAGTTATCGACCATATTACAAATGGCAAAGCTATGCAGATTTATAAAATGCTTTCTCTTTCAAAGCTTGATTGCCCTGTTGCTATTCTTGAAAACGTTTCAAGTAAAAAAACAGGAAAAAAAGATATTATAAAAATTCACGCAGATATTGATATTAACTTGGATGTTTTAGGATTTATCAGTCCTAATATCACTGTTGACATAATAAAAAATGGTGAAATTGTCGAGAAAAAACATATAGAACTTCCTGAAAAACTTACTGATATAATTGTTTGTAAAAACCCAAGATGTATTACTTCTACAGAACAGGGAATCAAACAAATTTTCAAACTCACAGATAAAGAAAAAGGTGTTTATCGCTGTCTTTACTGTGAAACTAAAGCAGATCGTTGATTCTATGAAAAGTTGCAATTTATGTCCCAGAAATTGCAATGTTGACAGACAAAAAAATATCGGCTTTTGTGGAGTTTCGGATAACCTTAAAATCGCAAAAGCCGATTTGCATTTTTGGGAAGAACCGTGCATTTCAGGAATTGGCGGTTCTGGAACTGTTTTTTTTAGTGGATGTTCTCTCGGATGCGTATTTTGCCAGAATAAGTCTATTTCACATAAACGTTTTGGTAAGGCGATTACCGATTCAAGATTTTATGAAATTTTGTTCGAACTAAAGGAACGGGGTGCTGAAAATATCAACCTTGTCACCGCTGACCATTATTTAGATAAATTAATTCCAATATTGAAAAAAGCTAAGTTAAATGGGCTTGATTTACCGATTATTTTGAATACATCATCCTATTTGAAACCAGATTTAATTAATAGGCTAAAAGATGTAGTTGATGTTTTTATTGCTGATTTGAAGTTTTTTTCGAGTGATATTGCCAAGAAATACTGTAACGCTTATACTTATCCTGATATTGCTAAGACTGCGATAGATACTATGTATTCTTTAACTGGTAAACCTGTTTATAAAAACAATATTATGGTTTCAGGGGTTATTGTTCGAATACTTGTGTTGCCAGGGAATTTGATAGATGCAAAGCGTTCAGTAAAATATATTTTAGATAAATATGGTGAAAATGTTTGTTTATCTGTAATGAACCAATTTACTCCCGTTGTTGCAACAAAGTACTATGAACTTTGTCGTAAACTAACAGAATCTGAATATAAAAGTGTTGTTGATTTTGCTGTGTCTCATAAATTCAAACACGGATATATTCAACAAAACGGTTCTGATGTTAAAGAATTTATTCCTGATTTTGATTTAAAAGGTGTTTAAATGCTTAGTTGTCCTGTATGTAAACAAAATTTAATAAAAAATTGTAAGTCTTATAGTTGTATCAATGGTCATTGTTTTGATATATCTAAAAAAGGCTATGTAAATCTTCTTATGTCTCAGAGTTCATCCTTAAAAACTCACGGCGATGACAAAGAGATGACAGCAGGTAGACGTGATTTTTTAAACAGCGGTCATTATGAAAAATTGAAAAAAGAAATTTGCAAAAGAACTGAAAAATTCACGAGTCTTATTGATGTTGGATGTGGTGAGGGATATTATACTTGTTCTGTTTATGAAAACAATAACAACTGTAAAGTTTTTGGGATAGATATTTCAAAAGATATTGTCGCAGCAGCTCATATAAGAAATAAAAAAGGTGATGTTGCTTTTGCTGTTGCAGGATGTACTAATATTCCGGTTGCTGATAAAAGTATTGAATGTATACTTTCAGTTTTTGCTCCGGTTTGTGATAGTGAATTTTCAAGGATTACTGTTTCTGATGGATATATTATCAGAGTTACGCCGGGCTTAAATCATTTATTTGAATTAAAAGAAGCAGTCTATGATAACGCGCGATTAAATGAAAAAATAAATTTGGAAATTAAAGGTTTTCAAATATTATCCTCAGATATTTTGAAGTATAAGTTTATTGCCAATACTGAACAAATAAAAAATTTGTTTACTATGACACCGTATTACTACAAAACTTCACCGAGTGATAAAGCTAAGCTTGATAAAATTGATAATTTAGATATAACAGCAGAATTTGAAATTACAACATATAAAAAAACCGATTCAATTATTTGAATCGGTTTTTAAAATATTCGATTTATTTTTTTGAAGCTATTTTTTCATTGATGTTTGCAATGAATTCATCAATACTCATAGCGCCAAGATCACCATCTGCTCTTGAACGAACAGAAACAGTACCGCTTTGAGCTTCTTTTTCACCAATTATTAACATATAAGGTGTTTTTTGAAGCTGAGCTTCTCTGATTTTGTAACCAATTTTTTCATTGCGATAATCAACAGAAATTCTAAGACCTGCATTTGTAAGTTTATCACATACTGCTTTTGCGGTATCAGCATATGCATCGCTAATCGGTAAAATAACCGCCTGTACAGGTGCCATCCATACAGGAAGAGCACCGGCATATTTTTCAAGAATTAAAGCAAGCGTTCTTTCGTAACATCCAATAGCTGTTCTGTGGATTATATATGGATTTTTCTTAATGCCGTCTTTGTCAACAAATTCCATACCGAATTTTTCGGCAAGCATTTGGTCAACCTGTATTGTGATAAGTGTATCTTCTTTACCGTAAACGTTTTTGATCTGAATATCAAGCTTGGGACCATAGAAAGCAGCTTCTCCGACACCTATAGAATATTTAACTCCAAGATTATCAAGAATTTTGCCCATCATATCCTGAGATTCAGCCCATTGTTCGTCTGTTCCGATATATTTTTCTCTGTCATCCGGATCCCACTGTGAGAATCTGAAAGAAATGTCCTCGGCAAGACCCACACATTCGAGCATATATCTTGCAAGTTCAAGACAGTTTTTGAATTCATCTTCCAATTGTTCTGGAGTACAGATTATATGACCTTCAGAAATAGTAAACTGTCTTACGCGAATAAGACCATGCATTTCACCGGATTCTTCGTTTCTGAAGAGAGTAGATGTTTCACCAAGACGCATTGGTAAATCTCTGTATGAGCGCATTCTGTTTAAAAACACTTGATATTGGAAAGGACAAGTCATAGGACGAAGAGCAAAAACTTCATCATCACTATCAGGGTCACCCATAACAAACATTCCGTCACGATAATGATCCCAGTGACCTGAGATTTTATACAAATCACTTTTAGCCATTAAAGGCGTTTTGGTTAAAAGATAACCGCGTTTATATTCTTCGTCTTCAACAAATCTTTGAAGAATCTGCATAACTTTAGCACCTTTTGGAAGCATAACGGGAAGACCTTGTCCAATTGCATCAACTGTTGTAAAATATTCAAGTTCTCTGCCTATTTTATTATGATCTCTCTTTTTTGCTTCTTCAAGCATTGTAAGATGTTCTTCAAGTTCAGCAGCTTTCTGGAAAGCTATACCATATATTCTCTGTAACATTTTTCTGTTACTGTCACCGCGCCAATATGCACCTGTTGAAGAAAGAAGTGCTATTGCTTTGATTTTTGAAATATCAAAAAGGTGAGGACCGGCGCAAAGATCTGTAAATCCACCTTGAGAATATAAAGTTATATTTTCACCTTTACCTGCGTGCTCGTCAATGAGTTCAAGCTTATAAGGCTCATCTTTCATTATTTCACGGGCTTTATCAGCTGAAACTTCAATTCTTTCCATCTTGTATCTTTCTTTTACAAGTCTTTTCATTTCAGCTGTGATTTTTTCAAGATCAGTAGAATTAAAAGGAGTTTCTACATCAAAATCATAATAAAAACCAGAATCAATAGCTGGTCCTATTGCAAGTTTGGCGTTCGGAAACAGATTTTTCACAGCTTGAGCAAGAACGTGCGAAGCTGTGTGCCAGAATACTTTTTTTCCTTCAAGAGTATCCATTGTTAATGTTTCTATAGTACAGTCGGTATCCACTGTGGTAGTGAGTTCAGCGGTAGATCCGTTTATTTTACACGCAACGCAGTTTCTTGCCAACTGAGGATCAATTTCAAAAATGGCATCAAAAACGGTGTTTGCGTCTGTTTCGTAATTTTTTCCGTCAATAATAATTTTTTTCACTAAAAACACCTTCTTTTTGAATTATTCTTCTATTATAATATTATTTATTATTAATTTCAAGAGCAATTGATATTTTACTTATTGATATTTATTCATTTATGTAGTAAAATATCAAAAAAGGAGGGTGTTAAGATGAGACGTGATAAATTTAATTATTATTTGGATATTGCTGAAGCTGCAACTACAAGAGGAACTTGTTTGCGCAGAAATTTCGGCGCAATAATTGTTAATAACGATCAGATTATTTCAACCGGATATACAGGTGCTCCGAGAGGTAGAGTAAACTGTTGTGATTGCGGTGAATGTATTCGTGAAAAACTTAACGTTCAGCGCGGTGAAAGATATGAACTCTGTCGTTCGGTTCATGCTGAAGCTAATTGTATTATTTCTGCGCCTCGTAATGAAATGATTGGCTCAACTTTGTTTCTTGTTGGCAAAGAGGTTACAACAGGGGAATATGTAAAAAACGCAAACTCATGTTCTATGTGTCAAAGATTGATAATAAATGCGGGAATTTCGAGAGTTATAGTAAGAGATGATATTGATAACTATCGTATTATTGACGTTAATGACTGGATTGAAAACGATGATTCGCTTTTAGGTTTATCTACATATTCACAGTCTTCTAAATAAAAAAGCTGTCTTTGACAGCTTTTTTATTTGCAACCTCTAAAATCAGGTGGGAAAAATTCATTTGTTGGAAAGGATAAACGTTCAAAGTAGTTACATGGTTCTTCATTTTCTATAGGTCTGCATTCTTTATCGGGAAGACTGAATTTTGCTGACGGAATTAGCATTTGTACTTCTCTGACTATTCTTACTATACTGAATACACCTATAGTGACCACTAAATTTCTTTCGCTTGTTGAAGTAAGACCATCTTCAAAGCAACACTGTACACAATGAGGTAATGACTGAAGATCGGTTTCACAACAACATATATTACTGTTTGAGGGAATGGTTTTTGAATTTAGAATTATCGGGTCAACGACATCAACTTGAGCGATAGGAAGATTTTTTGTTGATTTTGTGTGTCCGATTTCGTTATTTTCGGAATATTTAGAAGAATATGTTATACTGTTTCCTTCACTTCCGAATAAAATTACTGTTTTATTGCATGAAGCAAGGCCTTTTACAATTATTGGTCTTCCTATACCTGTGTATACTTCAAATTCCAATAAAAAGAAAAACATTATGTTTACAGAATAGAATCCTTGATTAAATGGAACCGGATCGAGATCTACCGATGTCCATATGAGCTCTGACTTATGATTTTTGACATTGATAGCATTATCTACAACTTTTTGGTCCTGTGGATTCAGATATACACGCAAATCCGAAAAACAGTCTTTATCTTTGCATGTGTCGTAAATACGCTCAACATTTATACATACTTCATCTTTGAATTTACCATCATTTACATTTCCGCATTCAATATTTTCCAAATTAAAATCCTCCTGTGAAATATTTGCTTAAAAAGCTTTCATAATTATTTTATGAAAAAAACAAAAAATGGTTAAAAAAACTTGAAGTCAAGAAATGTTTGTGGTATAATCATAAAAAACAATGATTTTTGTGATATCTTGCTTAAAAGGCGGAACGGAGTTTTATATGAAATTCAAAAGAATAATATCAGCTATTTTATTAATTTGTATCATTTTTTCAGTAACAGCTTGTAAATCAGGTGCTGATGTATCTAAGAAAATAGTAGATAATCTCATGGCTGCGCTTACCGAATACGATGTTAATGCTATTTCTAACTGTATCGAAGATTTCCCTGATAATACAGGTACACCTTATATTCATGATATTTATACTGAAGATTATTACAGAGATCTTTATGTTGCAGCTAATGAATCACTTACATATACTATTAAAAGTGCAACCGCAAAAGAAGTTGTTCTTAATGTGACAATGCCTGATTTGTATTCACTTTATCAGGAAATATTTACTGCGGTTGTTTCTCAGGCATTCACAAATACTGAAGTTAATGATTATATTTTGAATCCTGAGAATGATTCTCACCTTATGGTAATTGCTCTTATGATAAATGAAATTGAAAACAATGGTGTGGATACCATTGAAAAAGAAATTAAGCTTTCTGTTTCAAAGATCAATGACAAATTTAAGATTAAAACAGATGATCAACTTAAAATGTTGCTTTCTGACGGTCTTTCACAGATTCAGATAGAGAACGTTGCTACAGAAGAGTAAGTTTTAAAACGAGGATTTTATATCCTCGTTTTTTTATTTTCTTTTTGTCTATAATAATATCATCAATAGTAGGGTGGTGTTGATTTTGTGGATTAAAAGAAGCGGTTTTGTTTTTATAACGATATTTTTAATAATGTTGGCACTTATTTTCAGAATATTCTACATTTCGTTCAGTGATATAAAAAAAGAAGTAAAAGAGGCTGCCGGCGGTAGAGTTGCGACGTTAAATATATATAATTCCAAGGGGATAATTTATGACAGAAATTTATCACCTCTTGCAGGTAATCAGTTTGTTTATTATTTAGTTATTAATCCAAGAGGATTTGACAGAGCTAATTTAGAATATCTTTCTGAAATAACAAATACGGATACTCAGGCAATTAATGAAAAATTGAATCGGGAAACGATTTTTGTTCTCCAAAGCTTTTATGAACCTAAAAGTATGAACGGTGTTTATTCTTATACTGGTACAGCAAGATATCCAAGTACTTGTATTTCAAGTCATCTTGTCGGTTATCTTGATTCTGATAATAAAGTCGGGATTTCAGGTGTAGAAAAAGCTTTTGATACAGAACTTGATTTATTTTCAGCATCTACAACAATAAAATATACAACCAATGCAGTGAGAGGGGCTATAGGGACTCTTTCATTACTTGAAGAAAAAACGGCTGAAGATAGCAAAAACGGAATTGTTTTAACTTTAGATAAAACAATTTCTTTGGCAGCAAAAAATATTATGTCAAAATATATCACTGAAGGCAGTTTGATTATTATGGATGCTAATAACGGAGATATATTAACTATGTTATCATATCCGGAGTTTGAAGCAAAAAATATTGAAAAATATCTGAATTCAGAAAAAGGAGAACTCATAAATAATTCCACGGTTAATCAGACGGTAGGCTCAGTTTTTAAAATGATTTTAGCAGCTTGTGCTATTGAATATAATGTTGATTCATTTGAATATGAATGTACAGGCGGTATCAGTGTCGGTGACAGAGTTTTTAATTGTCAAAACAATAAAGGACACGGGAAACAAAATTTGAAAGAAGCTTTTTCAAATTCATGCAATTCTTATTTTATAGCTCTTGGACAGCTACTTGGCTATGATAAAATAATCGAAATATCCCAATTGTTTGGTGTGGATTGTAAAATTGAAATTTGCAAAGATATGTTTTCATCAGCAGGGAATTTACCTGAAGAGAGCGGAATTTTATCTGTTGCAAATCTTAGTATTGGTCAGGGTGAACTTATGATATCCCCTTTGCAAATAGCAAGAATTACCGCAGTTTTGTGCAACGGCGGATATTTGTTGAATCCAAATATTTATAAGAGTATGTATGTTGATGATAAAATAATAAATGAGAGTGAATACCAATTCAGAAGTCAAATTATAAGTTCGGATAACGCAACGATACTTAAAAACATGTGCATTTCATGTGTTGAAGAAGGTACAGGCAAATCCGCAAAACCCGAAAAAGGCGGTGCAGGCGGAAAAACCGCAAGTGCGCAAACTGGCAAATATTCAGATAATAAAGAAATATTAAATACGTATTTTACGGGTTTTTATCCTGCGAACGAACCGAAATATGTTATCACGATTTTTGCAAAAAATGGCATATCAGGAGCGTCTACATGTGCACCCGTGTTTAAAGAAATATGTGATTTTCTTTGTGAAAATTATTGACAGTATAATTTTATATGGTATAATTTTAATATTAGTTAACGCATTGATGAAAATCAAAAATTTCAAAAAGATATTTCAAGAGAGGGGACGTTGGTGGAAAATTCCCTAATATCTGAAATTTTGCGCTGTTTTCGGAGTGTTTAACCGTTTTCCTGCGTTAAAGGTAAATTGAGAGGCACAATGTGCAATCAGGGTGGTACCGCGAGTATTTTATTCGTCCCTGTTGTATAGTTGTGCTTTATTTTTTTGGAGGATATTATGAAATACACAGGTTTAAATGAACTTAGAGAAAAATTCCTTTCTTTTTTTGAAAGTAAAGCTCATTGCAGATTAGACAGTTTTCCACTTTTGCCGATTAATGATGAAAGTCTGCTTCTTATCAATTCTGGCATGGCGCCAATGAAAAAATATTTTCTTGGCAAGGAAACACCTCCTGCAAAGAGAGTTACTACATGCCAGAAATGTATTCGTACACCTGATATTGAAAATGTCGGCAAAACTTCAAGACACGGAACATATTTTGAAATGCTTGGCAATTTTTCGTTTGGAGATTATTTTAAGCACGAAGCTACTGCTTGGGCTTGGGAATTTATTACTCAGGTTCTTGAAATACCGGTTGACCGTTTATATGTATCTGTTTTTTTAGATGATGATGAAGCTGTAGAAATTTGGACTAAAGAGGTAGGTGTTCCTGCAGACAGAATTGTTCGTCTTGGCAGAGAAGATAACTTTTGGGAAATAGGTAGTGGTCCTTGCGGTCCTTGTAGTGAAATTTATTTCGACCGAGGTGAGCAATACGGTTGTGATAACTCCAATTGTGCCCCCGGTTGTGACTGTGACAGATTCGTTGAATTTTGGAACCTTGTATTTTCACAGTATGACAGTGACGGCGAAGGTAATTATACTCCCATGGAGCATCCTAATATAGATACTGGTATGGGTCTTGAGAGATTAGCTTGTATTATGCAAGGTGTGAGCAACCTTTTTGAAGTTGATACTGTTTGGAATATTCTTCAGCATGCATCTAAAATTGCAGGAGTAGAGTATAAAAAAGATGAAAAAACTGACATATCGATAAGAGTAATTACTGACCATATCAGAAGTGTTACTTTTATGCTTTGCGACGGTGTTAAACCTTCAAATGAAGGCAGGGGATACGTTCTTAAACGTCTTCTCAGACGTGCCGCTCGTCATGGCAGACTTTTAGGTGTTAAAGGTCCGTTTTTGTTTGAACTCTGTCAAACTGTTATAAACGAAAATAAAAATGCATATCCTGAACTTGTTGAAAAACAGGATTTCATTGTAAAGAGTATTAAAAATGAAGAAGAAGCATTCCTCAAAACAATTGATAAAGGAATGGAAATGCTTACCGATTATATGAATAAGGCAACCGATAAAGTAATTCCCGGTGATGTTGCGTTCAAACTTTACGATACTTATGGTTTTCCTGTAGACCTTACCGCTGATATCGTTGCAGAAAAGGGTATGACGGTAGATGAAGATGGTTTTGCTAAATATATGCAAGAGCAGAAAGAACGTGCAAGAAAAGCAAGACTTGATAATGATATCATTGGTTGGAAAGATGAAGTTCTTGATTATCTTGATGAAGAAAACTCGGAATTTTTGGGTTATACAGAGATAAGCTGTGATAGTAAAGTTGTCGCTATTGTTAAAAACGGTGAGATTTCCGATACTGCAAGCGAAGGCGACGAAATCATTGTTGTGCTTGATAAAACCGTTTTCTATGCAGAAAGTGGCGGTCAAGTAGCAGACACAGGTAAACTTATGTTTGATGCCGCGGAAGTTGTTGTTAAAGATTGTAAAAAAGACAATCTTAAACATTATCTGCATATGGGTAAAATTATAAGCGGTACAATAAACAAAGGAGATGTTTGTAAGGCTTATATTGATGTTGAAAGACGTAATTCTATCAAACGTAATCACACTGCGGCACATTTACTCCAAGCGGCTCTTCGCGAGGTTTTGGGCGATCACGCTCATCAGGCCGGTTCATATGTAGACTCAGAAAGACTCAGATTTGACTTTACGCATTTTTCTGCGGTTACTTCAGAAGAACTTAAAGTAATTGAACAAAAAGTAAATGAGCAGATTCTTTTGGGTACCGTTGTAGAAAATTATGAAACGGATTTTGAAAATACTAAAGGTGCGATGGCATTATTTGGCGAAAAATACGGAGACAGAGTAAGAGTTTGTAAAATTGGCGATTTTTCTTATGAACTTTGTGGTGGTACTCATATTGAAAACACCGCAAAAATCGGTTTATTTAAAATTCTTTCAGAGTGTTCTGTTTCTTCCGGTGTTAGAAGAATAGAAGCTGTAACAGGTACAGGTATTCTTAATTTGATTGAAGATTACTATTTGGTTCTCACAAAATCTGCAAACGCGTTGAAAATTTCAAATATTAATACATTGCCTGAAAAATGTGAATCTTTAACCGAAGAATTAAAGAAAACAAAAAATGAACTTCAGAGTGCAAATGAAAAAGCAGCGTTATCACAAAGTTCTGCAATGTTTGATAACGCAAATACAGTTAACGGTATAAAAATAGCAGTTTCTGTACTTAAAGATACTGATTCTAAAACCGCAAGAACAATTGGTGATAATTTACGCGATAAACACAGTGATTTCATAGCTGTACTTGCAGCAATAGACGGAGACAAAGCTACAATTCATGTTATAAGCTCTTCTGAAGCCGTAAAACTTGGGGCTCATTCAGGTAAAATAGTCGGTGAAATAGCCGCAATAACAGGTGGTAAAGGCGGCGGAAAACCTGAATCTGCAACTGCGGGTGTTGGTAGTCTTGATAAAATTGATGAAGCTTTGTCAAATTCAGTTGAAATAATCGGTAAATATATCAACAAATAAGGAGAACATTATGTCTGACTGTATTTTTTGTAAAATAATAAAAGGTGAAATTCCTTCAAAAAAAGTGTATGAGGATGAACTTGTTTTTGCGTTTGAAGATATTAATCCTATGGCACCTGTTCATATTCTGGTTATTCCAAAAGAACATATTTCAAATATGCTCGAAATAAACAAAGATAACAGTGCTGTTATTTCTCATATATTTGAGGTTATTTCTCTAATAGCTAAAGAAAAACAACTTGAAAAAGGTTTTAGAGTTGTTTCGAATTGTAATGAATATGCAGGTCAAACAGTTTTTCATCTTCATTTTCATATTCTTGGTGGTAAAAAATTAACTTTAGAACTTGCGTAAAATGTTGACAAACCATTTTTGATGTGATATTATCAATTAAACCGTTGATTAAGAATAGTAGCTATTGATTTTATACAAAGAGAGTTGTTGTCGGTGTGAATACAGCTATAAAAACTTTAGTGAATGGGCTTTTGAGGGCGGACCGAAATTTTAGTAGGCTCCGACGGCGTATGCTCCGTTATCATGGCATGACATATATATGTATGTTTAAAGATGAAGTGTTCGCTTCAAATTGGGTGGCACCGCGTGTCTTGTTGATTCGCCCCGAGTATCTTAGGATACTTGGGGCTTTTTATTTTAATTTGTGAGGTATTGCAATGAAAAAGATAATTAAGAAAATTGCTTTAATTTTAAGCTTAGTTTTGGTAGTTGCTTTTGTTTTTGGTTGTTCTCAGTCCAAACCAACTATAGGGATTATTCAGTTTGGTTCACACGCATCGCTTAATAACTGCTATGATGGAATTATTAAGGGCATTGCACAAAACGAAATTAATCTTGAGGATTATAACGTGAACTATGTTAACAGTAATTTTGACCCCAGCGTTTCTCAGACACAAGCAATAAATCTTGTGAATAGGGGAGCAAAGGTTGTTATTGCAATTGCAACTCCTTCAGCGGTTGCGGCAGCTAATGCGGCAATTGATACAAACATTCCTGTTGTTTTTTGTGCGGTTACAGATGCAACTGTTATGGATAATTATTCTAATATTACAGGATCTTCTGATATACCTAATTTTGACAAACAACTTGAACTTGTGACTCAGATTATGGGTAAAAGTGATTTAAAAATTGGTGTTCTCTATTCAACAGATGAATCAAGTTCACCAGTGCAAATTTCTAATTTAAAAGAAGCTGCAAAGAAATATAGCGGAATGGAAATTTATGATTCAGCAGTAGCTGAAATTATCACTATTGATACTAAGGTTACTGAACTTATTGACAGAGGTGTTGATTGTTTTATAAATATTCTTGATAACACAATTGTAGGTAAACTGGAAACCAATATTTTACCCATCACAAATCGCAATTTGATTCCTGTTTTTGGTTCTGAAATTGAACAGGTTAAAGTAGGTTGTGCTGCAAGTTCTTCTATTGAATATCTCGATGTAGGGGAAAGCGCCGGAAAAGCTGCAGCTGAAATTCTTGGTGGTAAATCTGCATCGGAAATTCCCGTTGCAACTGTAACAGAGCCGGAATCGTTTTATAACAGTGAAGTTTGTGATTTGCTCGGACTGAATATTCCGGGTAATATTTCAGCAACTGATGTTAAATCAAAATAAGGTGGATTATGTTATTTTATTCAACAACAATTGATGGATTGCAAATGGGGCTATGTTTTGCTATACTTGCACTTGGGGTATACATTTCATATTCTATTCTCGATTTTCCTGATCTTTCTGTAGATGGTGTGTTTCCTCTTGGTGGGGTCATATCTACAATTTTAATGCTCAAATTAGGTTTGCAGCCTTTTTTAGCAGTTATTTTAAGTTTTTTTGCTGGTTTTTTAGCTGGTGCTATAACGGGAATACTTCACGTAAAATTTGATATTTCAAAGCTTTTATCAGGAATAATTGTTATGACTGCTTTGCTTTCTGTTACGCTTGCATTAACCAAGTTTTTAACAAGAAACGGTCAGACAACAACTATTTTTTCATACAGAAGCGAGAAGCTTGAAAGCATTTTCAGTACAGAAAAATTTTCTGAGTTTAAAGATTATTATATTTTGATAATTCTTGCAATTATTGTTATTTTTGCAAAATTGATTATTGATATTTTCCTTAAGACGAAGCTTGGATATATGTTAAGAGCTACAGGTGAAAACGAAAAAGTTGTTATAAATCTTGGCGAAGACGTAGGTAATTATAAAATTTTAGGAATAGCGCTTTCAAATGGTTTTGTTGCAGTGTCGGGTGCTGTGTATGCTAATCTTTATATGCAATATGATAACACGTGCGGTAGTGGTAAAGTTGTATTGGCTCTTGCTTCTGTTATTATAGGTATTGCAGTTTTTTCTAAAATACCATATATTAAAAATACAACCGCAGTTATATTTGGCGCTATAATTTATTCTCTTTGTCTTAACTACCTCGTTTTGGTTGATCAGAATGGAATATATCTTAAACTTCTCAATGCAGTAATGTTTACGATTATTCTGATTTTTAATAAAAGAATCACTGCTTCTTTATCTAAATCCAAATTAAAAAAGGCGGTGGTTAAATGATAGAGCTTACTAATATTAACAAATCTTTTAATGTTGGTACTGTAAATGAATCGACATTGTTTTCTGATTTTAATATAACATTTAAAGATAAAGATTTTGTGTCAATCGTCGGTTCAAATGGTTCGGGTAAAACTACTCTTTTAAACATTATCGGTGGCGCGCTTGCTATCGATAGTGGTAAAATAATAATTGACGGCGCAGATGTAACTTCTTTACCTGAATTTAAAAGAGCAAAAAGAATTGGGAGAGTTTTTCAAAATCCATCTGTAGGAACAGTTCCGGGTATGTCGATTTTAGAAAACCTTGCAATTGCTGAAAATAAAGGTAAAGCTTATTCACTTTCGTTGGCAATTGATAAGTCGAAACGTGACTATTACAAATCTGTAGTTGCAGATATCGGACTTGGGCTTGAAGATAAAATGGATATACCTGTTGGCTTATTATCGGGTGGACAAAGACAGGCGTTATCTCTTATAATGAATACTCTTACTCCTGTTGATTTGCTACTTCTTGATGAGCATACTGCGGCACTTGATCCTAAAACAGCTGAAATAATTATGCAATTAACAGATAAGGTTATTAAAGAAAAAAATCTCACGGCTCTTATGGTCACTCATAATTTGCGTTATGCTGTTGAATATGGAAACAGAATTATAATGATGCATGAGGGCAATACTGTAATTGACAAATCTAATGAAGATAAGAAAATGTTGTCTATAGATAATTTATTGACGACTTTTAACGAAATAAGCATTGAATGTGGTAATTAAGAGGTGTTATATGAACAACGGATTTATCAGAGTGACTGCTGCTTCAAATACGATAAGCGTGGCAGACGTTTGTTTTAATTTAGATAATATAAAAATCGAATTTGATAAAGCTGATAAAATCAAATCAAATATCATTGTTTTTCCGGAACTAAGTCTTACGGGAGCATCTTGTGGTGATTTGTTTTTATCCGAAACTTTACAGAAATCTGCTATTAATGGTTTGGCGGATTTTTGTAAATATACATCAGGTAAATATCCGATTGCAATAGTTGGTTTACCTGTAATGTTTAAAGGTAAACTTTATAATTGTTCCGCAGTAGTATATAATGGCGAAATTTTAGCTATTGTTCCAAAATTTAATCTGAAAGTAAATGAGCTAAGAGTGTTTTCGAAAGCAGATACAAAGTTTGATTATATTGTAATTGCTGAAAAAGAAATACCATTTGGCACAAATATAATATTTGAAAACAAATATATTTTTGAATATTCATTTGCTTTAGATACGGGTAACTATTTTATTAATTCAAATGAATTTTTAGAATGCGTTCCAATGATAATTAAACCAATTGCAGAATTTTCTTCGTCAGAAGAATATAGTTTAATTAATACGATTTCTATAAGTGAAACTAAAAAATATAACTGCTCTTTAGTTGTTTCTGGCGCAAACTATTCAGAATCAACGCAAGACGGTGTTTATAACGGAAAGAAATTAATCGCAGAATGCGGTGAAATTTTAGCAAGTGTAGATGGATTTGATCCTCATAAGTCAATTACGTCAGAAATTGATGTTTATAAATGTGCAAATAGATTTAATGATATCACAAATTTCGATGGTTTATATACAGTTGTATTTGAACAAAAAAAGGTTAAGCACGAATTAATGCGTTGCTATACTAAAAACCCTTTCTTGTCTAATGATAAAAACAGACAATTGGAAAACATTCTTGATATTCAAGCATATGGACTTAAAAAACGTCTGGAACATACACATGCATCAAAAATAGTTATTGGTATTTCGGGCGGTCTTGACAGTACATTAGCTTTAATTTCAGCAGTGAGAACACTTAAACTTATGAACAGATCTACTGAAGATATTTTGGCTATAACTATGCCTTGTTTTGGAACAACATCAAGAACAAGGTCAAACGCTGAAAAGCTTTGTGAATGTTTTGGAATAAAAGTCAAAGAAATTAATATTTCAAAAGCTGTCAGACAACATTTTATAGATATTGGACAAGACGAGCAAAATCACGATGTAACATATGAAAATTCTCAAGCAAGAGAACGTACACAGATTTTAATGGACGTTGCAAATATGTCAAATGGACTTGTACTTGGGACAGGTGATTTGTCTGAACTTGCACTTGGTTGGGCAACCTATAATGGCGATCATATGTCTATGTATGCTATAAATGCAGATATAACCAAAACGATGATTCGTGAAATCGTTAGTTATGTTGCAGAAAAAACTGACATCAGACAACTTTCTGATGTGCTGAATGATATATTGGATACACCGGTTTCACCGGAATTGTTACCAACTGATAATAAAGATGAAATTAATCAGATGACTGAAGATCTTGTAGGTCCTTATGAACTGCACGACTTCTTTATCTATTACACTTTGAAATATGGTTATTCGCCTGAAAAGATATTTCGTATTACCAAAAAAGCCTTCACAGGAGTTTACGAAGATACTGTTATTTTAAAATGGCTTGAAATTTTCTTCAGAAGATTCTTTATTCAGCAGTTTAAACGTTCTTGTATGCCAGATGGTCCAAAAGTTTTTTCAATTAGCCTTTCCCCAAGAGGTGATTGGTGTATGCCGACAGATGCATCGTATAACTTATGGAAAAATGAAATAGAACAAATTAAAAAAGATGTGTAAAGTTTTTATGCTTTACACATCTTTTTTAATTCATCAATAGCATCAGATAGTCCGCCAATTGCATCTATAAGACCTTCTTCAACAGCTTGTTTTCCATCAAGGGTAGAACCGACGTCTGTTACAAGTTCTCCAACATTTGTTAAGAGTTCGTTGAATCTTTTTTTAGTGATATTTGAATTTTTAATTATAAAATTTGTTATTCTCTCTTGCATTCTTTCAAAGTTATTAAAACTTTGAGGGACACCGATTACAACTCCGTTAGTGCGTACAGGATGAATTGTCATTGTAGCGCTTGGCACAATGAATGACTTTTTACTTGCTACTGCCAAGGGAACTCCTATAGAATGACCTCCGCCAAGAACAATAGAAACTGTGGGTTTTTGCATAGAAGAAATCATTTCTGCAATAGAAAGACCCGCCTCCACATCGCCTCCGACTGTATTTATAAGAATGAGTAAACCTTTGATTTCTTTATTTTCTTCAATATCTACAAGAAGGGGGAGTATGTGTTCATATTTTGTTGTTTTGCTTTGATCGTTAATCAGAAAGTGGCCTTCAATCTGACCTATAATCGAAATCACGGAAATCCCATTAGTTGAATTTAAACTACCATATTCTTTGATATTATCATTAACGTTTTCTTCAGAATAATTTTCATTTTTATTTGACATAAAACTATACCTCTTTTAGCAATTATTATGTCAAAAATGCATTATTCTATTCATACGAATCGTTTTTTACTATATTGAATATTTGTTTACAATCATCTAAAGTAGTGACAGTACAAGACATTTTTTTGAGTTTAGCTGCATTTTTAGCACCTTTTAAATACCACATAAGATGTTTTCTGAATTCTTTAACTGCTAAAAATTCACCTTTATCTTCAATAACGTATTTAAGATGTTCATAAGCTAAATCTATTTTATTTAATTCTGATTTCAAACCTGTTTTTATTTCGTTAAATATTATTGGATTACCTAAAGAAGCTCTACCAATCATAATACTGTGAGCACCGGTATAATCAAGCATTTCGTCAGCACTTTTTTTGTCAGTAATATCTCCGTTTGCAATTACAGGTATTGAAACTGCATTAACAACATTTCTGATTATCTCTTTATTTACACAGCCACTGTAAAATTGTTCTCTTGTTCTACCGTGAACAGTAATATAATCAGTTTTTGCACTTTCGCACATTTTAGCAAACTCCACTGCATTGATATTATTGTCATCAACACCGCTTCTGAATTTTACACTAACAGGAAAGTCTGTATTATTTTTCACAGCTCGGATTACTTTTTCTGCCAGTTCCGGATTTTTCATCAAAGCACTACCGTCACCGTTTTGAAATATTTTAGGAGCAGGACATCCCATGTTGATATCGATCGAAGCAGGGGAGAAATTGTTATTTATATATTCAGTCGCAACCTTCATACATTCAGAATCGTTTCCGAATATTTGAAGGGAAATCGGAGTTTCGTCTTCTGTATAATTTAGAAGCTCATATGATTTTTTATCTTTGTAAAAAATACCTTTAGCACTTACCATTTCACTGACTGTAGCATCGGCTCCGTATTTTCTGCAAATCTTACGAAAACCCTTGTCAGTTATGCCAGCCATTGGTGCTAAAACTATTGATTTTTCTTTGAAAGGAATCATTCAAATGCCTCCGAATTTTCGTTTGCATAATTGTAACATAGACCCTAAAAAAAGTAAATAAAATTTTTTTAAAAAAAGTATTGACTTTTTCATTTAAGTGTTGTATCATATATACCGTTGACGACAGAAAGCTAACAAATGCCGTGCATAACAGCGGCACACATGGCGGCATAGCTCAGTTGGCTAGAGCATTCGGTTCATACCCGAAGTGTCGTTGGTTCAAATCCGACTGCCGCTACCACAATGGCCTGTTGGTCAAGCGGTTAAGACACCGCCCTTTCACGGCGGTAACACGAGTTCGATTCTCGTACAGGTCACCATTTGGAAGTTTAGCTCAGCTGGGAGAGCATCTGCCTTACAAGCAGAGGGTCAGCGGTTCGAGCCCGTTAACTTCCACCAAAAGCATCAAGATTTTTCTTGATGCTTTTCTTTTTAAATAATAAAACCATCTGAAAAAATCAGATGGTTTTATTATTTATGTCATTAATGATCATTTCGGCTATTTTGAGGCCATCTACAGCTGCGGATGTTATTCCTCCGGCATATCCTGCGCCTTCGCCACAAGGATATATTCCAATTATTGAAGAATTACCTGTCTCATTTCTTAAGATTCTGATAGGTGAAGAGCTTCTCGTTTCCGGAGCAGTTAAAGTTGCACTTTTATCTGAAAACCCTTTTAATTTATTTTCAAATATTTTAATTCCTTCTTTTAAAGATTCGTTTATAAAGTCAGGAAAAATTTTATTGATATTTTCATAATTCGATGAACGTTTTGTAGTGCTGTTTGTGTTTAGGTTTTTCTTAGAAATTTCGTTATTATTAAAATCTTGGATAGTCTGTATTATAGTGCGTCCATTTCCTATTTTATAAGCTTTTTGTTCTATTTCGCGTTGGAAATGCATTCCATCCAAAACATCGTTTATGTAATAGTCGTCAACGTTAACATTTACGAGTATGGCTGAGTTAGCGAATTCGCCGTTTCTTTCAGAATTACTCATACCGTTTGTTACAACTCCGCCGAATTCGCTTGAAGCATTCACTATTTCTCCGCCGGGGCACATACAAAACGTAAAAACACCACGACCGTTTTTTAAATGTGTATACAATTTATAGTCTGCAGCGCCTAATGAAGGATGATTATAAAAACCGCCGTATTGGGATTTGTTTATCATTTCCTGTTTGTGTTCAATTCTGACCCCTATAGCAAATGCTTTTGGCTGCATAGTTACTTGTTTATCTCTTAAAAGTGTAAAAGTATCTCTTGCAGAATGTCCTATTGAAAGAACTAAATGCGAACAATTTAAATAATATTCTTCTTTGTTTGATTTGACTTTGATTGAACATAGATTATTATTTTTAAAATTAAAATCAATCAGTTTATTTTCAAATCTGATTTCACCGCCAAGGGAAATAATTTCATTTCTGATAGATTTTACAACATTAATTAAAACATCGGTACCAATATGGGG
Source organism: Eubacteriales bacterium (assembly GCA_045657265.1). Taxonomy (GTDB): domain Bacteria; phylum Bacillota; class Clostridia; order Oscillospirales; family QAKW01; genus RGIG9041. The sequence goes on from JAZOSU010000012.1 coordinate 101,684, forward strand.
TTTTGAATCGTATAAAATATTTTCCGGAGCTCCATGACATGTAAACACTTGCAAAACTTCTCGTGTTCTGAAGTCTTTGATTCCTGTGTTTAATTTTCCATCAGAAAATGTACCTGCGCCGCCTTCACCAAATTGAATGTTTGAATGTTCAATTAATCTGCCACCATTAAAAAAATTAAATACGTCATTTTTTCTGCTGTCTACATCTTTTCCTTGTTCGATAACAATAGGCTTTAAACCTGCTTTTGCAAGTGAATAAGCCGCAAACATACCTGCAGGACCAAAACCAACCACAACAGGACGAATATCTGATTTTGCACTTTTATAAACGTATTTAATTTCTGAATAATCAGAAATATCATATTTTTTCAATGCTTTTTTGACTGCAGATTTGTTATCTGACTTAATTATAAAACTGCAAATAAAATAGATGTTGTCTTTTTTTCTTGCATCAATTGATTTTTTATACAATTTTACATCATTTATTAGTTTTGAATCGATTTTTATGTTTTTAAGAAACAAATTTTTTAAATCGGAAAAATCTGAATCTAAAGGTATTTTTACATTTCTTATCAGCAACATTTATTTTTCCTTTTTTGATAAATAATCACTTATTCCTCTTGCGGCTGCATTAGCGCTGGACCATGCAAATGCAAGGTTGTATCCGCCGCAATCTCCATCAACGTTAAGTATTTCTCCGATTGCAAATAATCCTTTAACCTTTTTAGACATCATATTATCGAAAAACTGTGCAGTTTGTGCACCTCCGGCTGATACCTGTGCATTTTCAAAGCCTGTGGTTCCTAAAACTTTTAGTTTAAAAAATTTGATATTTTTAACAATCAAATCAATTTGTTTATCGGTAATTTTATTACAGCAGTCATTGATGTTACATCCGGATTTTTTTAATATCACTTGTCCTAAACGTTTATTCATAAATCCGGTGAAAAGTTCAGATGCTATTCTGTTTGGATTGTGATTGATTCTTTGGTTTATAATTTTCTTTAAATTGTTTTGTGTGAAATCAGGAAGTATATCAATGACTATTTCAGGAGAATTTCCTTTAGCAAGTCTTGAAATCTGTAATGTAGGAGGACCTGATAAACCGTAATCACAAAAAAGTATTTCACCAAACTCACTTTTGATACCCTCTGACGAGTCAATTGTTATTTTTCCTTGAACTTTAATTCCTTTTAATTGTTTTACTAAATCTGTTTCGGTTTTAATTTGAACTAAAGAAGGGAAAAGAGGTTCAATTTTATGACCGAATTTTTTTAATATATCGTAACCTGAAAAATCACTTACTTTAAGACCGGCATTACTTCCTGTTGCTAAAACAACGGAAGAATATTCATATAATTTGTCATTGGAGTTTACAATGAATAAATCGTTTTTTCTTGTGATATCTTTCACATTGTTTGACAGTAAAATTTTGACATTCAAATCTGATGCTTCAAAACGCAAAATATCAACAACAGAAGAAGCCTGATAAGACATAGGATAAGCTTTGCCGTCGTTTTCTATAGAAAACGGCAAACCTATCGAATTAAAAAAATCTTTTTGTTTATTAAAATCAAATCTATTTATAGTATTTATTGCAAAATCTGTTTCACCGTGATACTTGTTTTCCGTAAGATTTTGATTAGTAATATTACACCTTCCGTTACCGGTTATAGATAATTTTTTTGCAACACGGTCATTTTTTTCAAAAATCGTAACATCAATATTTTTATTTAGTTGTTTGATCATAATCGCACAGCACAGACCTGCTGCACCGCCACCTATTATTGCAACTTTATTCATTTTCTACTCCGAAGTTTTTTATTTGATTATATCACTTTGTATTTATTTCGTCAAATTCATATTATTTATTGATATATTTATAATTAAATGTTATAATAATTTATTATTAAATTTTGGAGATATTATGTCATATATAAATTGGAACATTAAAACTCAAAATGAGTCTCTTGTAAAAGAATTATCAAATAAACTTAATTGTAACGAAATTATATCAAGGTTGCTTATCAACAGAGGGCTTACGACCGTAGATAAAGCTGAGAAATTTTTATTTCCCAAAGCAGATGTGGTTCACGACCCGTTTTTACTCAATGATATGGATTTGGCTGTTCGTAGAATAGACGAAGCTATTTATAACAACGAAAGAATCTGTATATATGGTGATTATGACGTTGATGGTATAACATCTGTCAGTGTATTATACTTATTTCTCAAGAATTTTTCCGATAACATAACTTATTATATTCCTGATAGATTTTCTCAGGGGTATGGTATAAATAAAACTGCACTTGATAACTTAAAAAATGACGGATGTTCACTTATAATTACTGTTGATACAGGCATCTCTGCAATAGAAGAAATAAACTATGCCAATGATATAGGAATCGACGTTGTTATTACCGATCATCACGAATGTCAAAAAAGTTTTCCAAGTGCAATAGCGGTAATAAATCCAAAACGTCACGATAGCGCTTATCCATTTGCAAAGCTTGCCGGCGTTGGAGTTGTATATAAGTTAATAACTGCTTTAGATAAACACAAAAATACAGATTTCAGTGATAATTACATAGACCTTGTAGCTATAGGAACAATTGCCGATATTATGCCCCTTATAGACGAAAACAGATATATTGTAAAAGTGGGTCTTGATAAAATATCAACAAATCCCAACCCCGGTCTAAAAGCTCTTATAGATATTACACTTAACACTTCGAATATTACATCTTCTTCCGTCGGATTTGCGCTTGCACCTCGAATTAATGCCGCAGGCAGAATGGCAATGGCATCTGTTGGTGTTGAATTATTCGTTACTGATAAACCGCAGATTGCATCTGAAATTGCTCAAAATCTTTGCGATTTAAATCTTGAACGTCAGAAAATAGAAACTGAAATTTTCAACCAGGCTTCAGAGATTATTGATAAACACAATCTTGATAAAAATTATAATGCGTTGGTACTTTGGAAAGAGGGCTGGCATAGCGGAGTTATAGGTATAGTTGCTTCTAAACTTAAAGAAAAATACAACAAACCTGTAGTTCTTTTTTCTGTCGACGAGGTGTCAAAAGGTTCCGGAAGAAGTGTTGTACCATTTAATTTGTATGAAGCGTTTGAATCTTGTAAAGATATGCTGATTCAGTATGGTGGACATAAATATGCCGCAGGTCTTTTGATTGAAAACGATAAGCTTGGCGAATTCAGAGACAGACTTTCACAACTTGTTGGTGAATATACTCAGGATAATGAATTAAGTAACGATATTAATGTCGATTGTGTTCTTGATTATAAGTATCTTAATTGTAAATCTGCTGAAGAAATATCCTTGTTACAACCATATGGCAAATCTAACGAAACTCCTTTGTTTTGTATACGTAATATTCGCATAAGCGATATTTTTCCTACAAGCAATAACAAACATCTGCGTCTTAAATTCAATATTAATGATAAACAAATTGTTGGTTTTTATTTTGGCGTCAATAATATCGAATTTGATTACAGAGAAGGGGATTTTGTTGATGTTTTATGTGAAGTGAATATTAATGAATATCGTAACATCAAAAGCGTTCAATTAATTGTTCATGATTTAAGGTTATGTGAAAACATTTTGTTTTCAAATCAAACAAGACGTATTCACTGCGAAAGCTCTTCAGATATATTACAGATTATGTTGCCTACAAAAAGCGATATAGCATATGTTTACAGATATTTTAAGCATAATTTTTCAAAAGGCAAATCAAAATATAATATTGATACAGTACATAACCTTATTAATAAAGATTGTCTTACTTCAATTAATTATGAAAAAATTTATTTTTCAATCAAAATTCTCATAGAACTCGGAATAATTTCAGGCGATATAAACGATATAATTTTAACTATAAATTCAATTGAAACAGAGAAAAAATTCAATTTATATGATTCAAATTTATTAATGTCAATATACGGCAAGGCGGGGGTTAAATTTGGAAATTGATCTTAAATATTATAGTGATCTGATAAATACCATTAAAGCTTCAGAGAAAGAATATGATTTGGAGCAAATTGATGTTGCGTTTAATTATGCAAGACAAATGCACACTGGTCAGATGCGTTCTTCAGGAGAACCATATATTTGCCATCCTGTTTCTGTAGCAAAAATAATGGTAGAATATGGCTTTGATAACGACAGCATAATCGCATCTATTCTCCACGATGTCGTAGAAGATACAGAAGCTACTTTTGAGGATCTTACAACTAATTTTGGAAGTGAAATTTCTTCTTTGGTTAACGGTGTTACCAAACTTGGTAAAATTGAATATACTTCAAAAGAAGAACAGCAGATGGAATATATGCGCAAAATGTTTTTTGCTATGGCAAAGGATATCAGAGTTATTGCTATAAAACTTGCTGACCGACTGCACAATATGAGAACGCTTGATGCTTGTCCGAGAGATAAACAGCTCAGAATTGCTCTTGAAACTATCGAGATATTTGCGCCGCTTTCCCATAGACTCGGTATGCGCAAACTCAAAATCGAACTTGAAGATATTTCTCTAAAATATCTGGACCCTGTTGGCTTTGATATGATAACAAAAAAACTTGAAGAATCAATAGTTGATAAAAACAAGTTTATTGATCATATCCGCGATCAAATTAACGAAAGAATAGCTGAATTTGATTTGAAATTTGAGCTTGAGCACAGAATAAAGCATATATTCAGTATTTATAAAAAAATCTTTACTCAGAACAAAACATTTGAAGAATTATACGATATTTACGCTTTTAGAATAATATGTGATTCTGTAAACGACTGTTACAATGTTCTTGGTATTGTTCACGATCTTTACAATCCTATTCCCGGGAGATTTAAAGATTACATTTCAACTCCCAAACCTAATATGTATCAGTCTTTGCATACAACGGTTATCGGTAAAGATGGTATTCCTTTTGAGATACAGATAAGAACATGGGATATGCATCATACCGCTGAATACGGTATTGCTGCTCATTGGAAATATAAAGATAAAATTTCAAAAAGCGACGTCAATTTCGATTCAAAACTTACTTGGGTCAGAAACATTATAGAAATGCAGGACGACATAACAGGAACCGAAGACGTAATTAAATCGTTGAAAGTTGATCTGTTCAACGATGAAGTCTTTGTGTTTACCCCTAAAGGCGATGTTGTTAATCTTCCGGCAGGTGCAAACGTTATTGATTTTGCTTACGCGATACACAGCGCAGTCGGTAACAAAATGATAGGCGCTAAAGTCAACGGAAAAATGGTTAATCTTGATTATAAGATTTCTACCGGTGAAATTATTGAGATTATAACAACTTCTGCCCAAAGCCATGCCCCGTCACGTAACTGGCTTTCAATGGTAAAAACCAACGAAGCAAAAGTAAAAATCCGTCAGTGGTTCAAAAAAGAACGCAGAGAAGAAAATATTGAAGTAGGATTATCTTCACTGGAATATGAATTCAAAAGTCTTGGTATAAACATTGCCGATAAGCAGGTAGAAGAAATATTGGCTAAAATCAGCGAAAATATGCACTTTTCTTCTATTGAGGATATGTATGCAGCAATTGGTTATGCAGCTGCTTCTGCTCAAAAAATCGCTGTAAAAGTCAATGATGCCATTATAAGAACAAAGAACACCGATGAACCCAAACCACAGTTACAGACTAAAAAGAAAGTCAGTGACGGCGGTGTATCTATCGAAGGAATAGATAACTGTCTTATTAAATTCGCAAAATGTTGTAATCCATTGCCTGGTGATTTTATTGTTGGTTTTATAACAAAAGGATACGGCGTTTCAATCCATAACATTAACTGTTCTAATGCTAAAAATGGTATGAAAAATGATCCTGATCGTTGGATTAAAGCTTATTGGGATAATAACGACAGCAAGTTCTTTACAACGTCTATAGACATTGTTGTTAAAAACATTGTTGGTGTTATGGTTAAGATAACATCTACTTTAGCTGAATCCAAAATATTTGTTCATAGTTTTAACGCCAGAGACAATGGCGACGATACAGCGACAATAAGTGTTACTATGGATGTAAAAGACGTTGAGCATCTTAATTTTATTATTAATAAGTTAAATAGAAACAAACACGTTCTTAGAATTATAAGAACAAGCGGAAATTGAGGTAAATATGAGAGCAGTTTGTCAAAGAGTTAAAAAAGCTGAATTATTTGTTGATGGTAAATTGATATCTGAAATAAACCAAGGTTTTCTTGTATATATTGGTTTTTGTGAAAAAGATACAAAGGAAAATATAAATAAGGCTTTGAATAAAATAGCAGGGCTTCGTGTTTTTGATGATGAAGCCGGAAAACTCAATCTTTCTTTGTCGAGCATTGGAGGACAAATGTTACTCGTTTCTAATTTCACTTTATATGCCGATTGTTCGCGTGGTTTCAGACCTTCTTTTATTGAAAGTGCTCGTTTTGAATATGCAAAAGAACTTTATGAATATTCTCTCGATTTTCTAAAAGCTCGTGATTTAGATGTAAAACCTTGTGTTTTCGGTGGGGATATGATAATCAATTCCGTTGCAGACGGCCCTATAAACATAATAATAGATAGCGAGGATATTTAATGCTGAACATAGAAACGATACCTGTGGGACCTTTAAAAACGAATTGTTATGTTTTATACGCAAAAGATTCATCTGATGCTATAATAATTGATCCTGGCGATGAATTTGAAAAAATAGATAGTTTTATAGCTGGTAACGGTTTATGCCCTAAACATATAATTTTGACTCATGGGCATTACGACCACATTGGAGCTATTAATCAGTTGTCAAAGAAATATAATCCGCAAATTATTATTAATTCCAACGATTATAGCTTATTAAAAAATCCTGATTACAATCTTTCGTCTAATCATTTCGGAAAAAAAACTGTTGTTGATTCAGAAAACATTAAGTGTGTAGATGATGAAACTTGTTTTTTATTAGGGTATATTTTTTCTTTTATTCACACTCCCGGTCACACTCTTGGTTCAATGTGTATAAAAGTTAAAGATATTCTTTTTACAGGTGATACGCTTTTTTATATGTCTATAGGGAATGAATTTCCGCCTTTTGGAAATATCAAAACAGAAATAAACTCAATTAAAACAAAACTTTATACTCTAAGTGGCAATTATATTTGTTATACAGGTCACGGAATTGCTACAAATCTTGATTTCGAAAGAAACAATAATCCTTTTACCGGTGAAAATTATAATGGATATTAAAATAAGCGGACATAGTTTTATTTATGACGTCACATCGATGGCAATGATGTTTTTTCCAGGTGATAAAATAAACTATGTTACGAGAAGTAACAAACCTATAAGAGCATATTCATATTTAAGGTTTAAAGAAAATAAAGCTATATCTTCTGCTAAAGTTATTTATAATAACAAAGTATATACCTGTATGAAAACAGCTCCCTGTAATTGCGATAGCAAAAATATAGTTAAGTATACTTTATATAAAGCTTTATCTAAAGCTACGGGTATTACTTCGCCCTGGGGTATTCTGACGGGTATAAGACCTCTTAGTGTGTATAACAAACATAATAAAGATTCTGATGTTACAGATATTTTAAAGAAGGAATATTTGATATCTTCCGAAAAGATATCAATGCTTTCCGAAATCAACGCTATGGAAGCGCCTTTATTTAAAAGTAATTATAGAGATATAAGTGTTTATATTTCTATACCTTTTTGTCCAAGTAAATGCACTTATTGTTCTTTTATAAGTGTTGCAGCTACAAAACAGAACAATCTTATTAATGAATATATTTCAAAGCTTTGTATTGAAATAAAACAGAAAGCTGAATTTGTAAAGAAGTATAATCTTAGAGTGCGTACACTGTATATAGGAGGCGGAACTCCGGGTATATTATCGGAAGATAATCTTTCTTTACTTTTAAACATTGTAAATAAACACTTTGATTTTAAATCTGTTGAAGAAATTTGTTTTGAACTTGGCAGACCTGATACTGTTACAGAGAATAAGCTTAAAATTTTAAAACAATTCAATATAAACAGAATTTGCATAAACACACAAACAACCAATGATGATATATTAAGAAATGTCAATCGAAATCATAGTTTTAATGATTATAAATCCGCAGTAAAATTGGCGCAGGGATACAACTTTGACAGTGTAAATACTGATCTAATTGCAGGTCTTCCAAATGAAGATTATATATCCTTTTGTAATTCTTTGAATGATGTTATCAATTCTGGCGTCGATAACATAACAATTCATACTCTTGCTATTAAAAAATCATCAAAACTTAGTGAATCTAAAGAAAATTATCGTACAATCAATGGCGATATACATAAAATGCTTGAGTTTGCTTATAATACTTTGAAAAAACACGGATATTTACCATATTATATTTACAGACAAAAGAACTGCATATCAAACGGAGAAAATATTGGTTTTTGTAAAGTGGATAAAATATGTAAATATAACGTATATATGATGGAAGATGTTCACTCTGTTATTGCCTGCGGCGCAGGTGCATCAACCAAAATAATTAAAAACAGCAACGTCAATAGAATAATTAATGTTAAATATCCTATGGAATATGTTAATGAATTCTATAAAGTGGAAAACAATGTTATTAAAACCGAAAAAATGCTGAAAGAGATTTTATTTAATGATTAATGAACAAATAAAAAATAAAATATCGGAACTTGTAGAGACCTTGAATTATCATAGTATTAAGTATTATGTTGAAGATTCTCCTGAAATCTCAGATTTTGAATACGATATGATGATGAGAGAACTTAAAAAATTAGAGCAGGATTATCCTGAATATAAACTTGCTCATTCTCCAACTTTAAGAGTAGGTGATGTACCTCTTTCTCATTTTGAACAAGTTGAGCATAAAGTGCCTCTCAAAAGTCTTCAGGACGTTTTTTCTTATACGGAACTCGAAGAGTTTGACGATAGAGTACGCAAATTGGATGTTGATGCTGAATATGTTGTAGAGCTTAAAATTGATGGACTTTCTGTATCATTAGAATATGAAAACGGAATTTTTGTCAGAGGAGCAACAAGAGGTAAAGGCGAAATAGGGGAAGACGTAACCGCGAATTTAAAAACCATTTCATCTATACCGCTGAAACTTACTGAACCTATTGATATCATTGTTCGTGGCGAAGTATATATGCCACAAGAAAGTTTTAACAAATTAAATTCAGAACGAGCAAAAAACGGCGAACAGCTTTTTGCTAATCCGAGAAATGCGGCAGCAGGTTCCCTTCGACAGCTTGACAGCTCAGTTGTAGCAAAAAGAAATCTTGATATATTTATTTTTAATATACAATTATGTCAATCCAAAACATTTGATACTCATTCAGACGGACTCAATTATCTTAAAAAACTTGGATTTAAAGTCAGTCCGTATTACGATAAATTCAGATCTATCAGTTCTGCTTTTGCAGAAATTGAACGTTTTGATAAAATTCGAGCTGAACTTGGTTTTGATATAGATGGAGCGGTTGTAAAGGTTAATAACATTACACTTAGAGAAAAGCTTGGCGAAACAGTAAAATCTCCAAGGTGGGCGGTTGCGTATAAGTATCCACCTGAGCAGAAACCAACTAAACTTGTAGATATAGTAATAAATGTTGGTAGAACAGGAGTTTTAACTCCTAATGCAGTTTTAGAACCTGTAGTTTTAGCCGGAACAACAGTAAGTAAAGCAACTCTTCATAATCAGAATTTTATAAAGGACTTGGATATAAGAATAAATGATACTGTATTTGTTCAAAAAGCAGGGGAAATAATTCCGGAAATTGTAAGAGTTGATAAAACTAAAAGATCAGGAAACGAAATTCCTTTTGAAATGCCTTGCAAATGTCCTGAATGCGATACACCTGTTGTTACAGACGAAAGTGGCATTGCCGTACGTTGTCCAAATGAAAGTTGTAGCGCTAAAATATATAGAAAAATTATTCATTTTGCTTCTAAAGAAGCAATGGATATTGACGGTCTTGGTCCAAGTATTATTAAACAGCTTATTAATAATGAATTAGTATCTGATATTGTTGATTTATTTAAACTTAATGAATCACAACTTTTAAATCTTGAGGGATTTGCAGAGCTGTCAGCATCAAATCTGATAACTTCTATTAACAATTGTAAAAATGCCGGACTTGATAGGCTTATATTTGCTTTAGGTATAAGAAATATCGGTCAAAAGGCTGCAAAACAGCTTGCCAAACGTTTTAATACTATTGAAAACATCATCAATGCTTGTTATGAAGATATTTTGGAATTAGAAGATTACGGAGATACATCAGCAAAAGCTGTTGTTGATTTTTTTGATGACGAATATAATTTACAAGTACTTGATAAACTTAAAGAGTTTGGAGTTGTTACAGAATACCACGAAGAAATAAAAGATTTACGTTTTGATGGAAAGATTTTTGTTTTAAGTGGCGGACTTGATTCCCTGTCAAGAAGCGAAGCATCTGCAATAATCGAGTCATATGGTGGCAAAATATCGTCATCGGTATCTTCTAAAACAAGTTATTTGTTGCTTGGAGATAAACCGGGTAGCAAACTTACTAAAGCCAAAAGCTTAGGTGTAAAAATAATTGAAGAACCCGAATTTCTTGAAATGATTAAATAAAATATTATAGAACAAAAACCTGTACACTTTTGTGTACAGGTTTTTGTTCTATTTGCGGAAAGTCTTAAATATCATTTATTAAAGGACAACTATAGTAAGGAGATAAAAATGAATATTCAATTAAAATGGAAAGATGAAATTCTTCCTTTTTTTGATGAAGCTGTTTCAAAAATCATATTAAATGAACCCACATCAGTTTTGAGCAATGCAACAGAAATAAGGATAAGCAGTACTGGTGTTGTTAGTATCACAGTAAAAAATATTAATAAAATTATGAAAAATTCAGATGAGAAACCATTGCAGATTTCTCTTGAGGAACGTGAAAAAATATTTAACAAAATTTGTCAAGGGACGATATATAAATATGAAAACCAAATAAAAAACGGATATATAACAGTATCAGGCGGACATAGAGTGGGTTTTTGCGGAACTGCTGTGTATGATAAAGGCAAAATCCAAACGGTTAAAAATATTACGGCTATCACATTCAGAATATCAAGACAAATAAAAAATGCAGCAAGAGAGATAATAGGGAATATTTTAAATGAAGACAAAATAAATTCAGCTCTTATAATTAGTGAACCCGGAGGAGGGAAAACCACTATATTAAGCGACCTTACAAGATTACTGTCAAACAGTGGAAAAAGACTTGCTGTTATAGATGAAAGAGGGGAGCTTTGCTCGGTTTTCAAAGGCGTACCAGCTAAAGAAATCGGCGAACTCACTTATGTTTTTGATGGCTATTCTAAAGGAGACGGAATGATGATGGCACTCAGGTGTATGTCTCCTCAAGTAATTATTTGCGATGAAATCGGAACAACTAAAGATATTGATGCTATGCTTGATGCTATGAACGCAGGCGTGCCTGTTATTGCATCTGCTCACGCCTTGGATGAAGACGAACTATTAAGCAGACCACAAATAGAACGACTTATTGATTATGGCGCGATAGATAAATTAATTTTTTTAAAAGGAAGCTGTTTTCCCGGTGCTGTTAAAAAGGTAATAACGGTTAATAGATATGATGAAAATTGTTGGAATAGTGATTATAACAATTAGTATTGTTCTTATTGGAATAATTCAATACATAAAATTAAAATCAAGACCTATGGAGCTCGATCTTTACATTAAAATACTGACGGAATATTGTAACGAATTAAAGTGGAATCAAAAATCTCTAAAAGAGGTGATTTTAGATTTTAAAGCTGTTGATTTCAATGAATATATAAACGAAACAATACGTCTATTGCATGAAAAGGATTATTTAGATTCGTTATTTGACAGTAATGAAAAATACCGTTATTTTCATCTGAACCCTGAAGATGAGAGCGTTTTAAGGAATTTTTGTTTCCAAAGCGGAAATTACGGCATAGAAAACGAAATTAAATTATGTGAAAAAACCATCAAAACATTGGAATATTATAAAACGGAGGCGGAAACAAAATTCAAAAAGCTCGGTTTATTCAGTGTAAAAATTGCATTGATTTGTGGCATATGGGCATTTATTTTGTTGATTTAATATGGAAATGGAATTTATATTCAAAATTGCAGGAATCGGTATTGTAATTTCAATTTTAAATATAATTTTATCCAAAGCAGGAAGAGATGAATATGTTTTGCTTACAACTCTTGCGGGAATAATTATTGTTTCTGCAATGCTTGTTGACAATATTAATGATCTTTTTCTATCTTTACAAAGACTGTTTTCATTATCATGAATATTTTTAAAGTTTTTGTTTTGATCATTTGCGCATTATTTTTGATTTTGCTTTTAAAAAATATTAAATCTTCAATCTCGCTTTTTATCACTCTTGGGCTAAGTATAATCCTTTTAATTTATGCTATAAATCAATTACAACCTATTGTTGATTTCATCAGAAATCTGTCTAATAAAGCAAATATAAAGTCCGAATATTTGAAAATTATATTTAAATGTATTGCTATCTGTATTTTAGGTGATTTTACATCAAATTTTTGTAAAGATACCGGTGAAAGCTCGCTGGCATACAATTCGGAACTTGTTTGTAAAATCAGCATTATACTAATATCTTTGCCGATGTATATTGATATTTTTAATTTAATTTTAAAACTATGGGAAAGCTGAAATTTTTATTAGTTATTATTATTTTCGTTTTATTTTTAAAAGTCCCTTGTAATGCATTAACTACCGAACAGATGATAGAAGATTTTATTTCTGCAGGTGAAAATGCAAACGAATTTGATTACATTAGTGAAAAAGTAGAATTAAATAATATAATTTCCGTGATATTTGATTTGATAATTTCACAATTTTCAAATACTTCAAAACTGTTTTTAATGGTTGTATCGTTGATTTTATTAGTTTCAATATTAAATACTTTTGATTTTAAAAATAAAACAGAATTAAAAAATATTTCATCATCAGTAATTGCCGTAACTATTGTTTCTATATGTTTTTCTACATTGAAAAGTAATATAGATATTGTTAATAATACGCTTGATACAGCAAAAGTTTTTTCTTCAGCGGCAATTCCTGTAATAACTACATTAAGCATCGCATCAGGTGAATCAGTTGCGGGTGCGGTGTTTTCTTCGACTATGTCACTTTGTTCCGGTCTTTATCAATATATATCAGAAAACATTCTTATGTCTTTTGTGGTTATATTTCTTTTACTTGGAATCGTATCAACTTATACAACTGATTTTGATATAGCTTCTTTAAGTGAATTTATTAAAAAAATAATCAAATGGATAATTTCAGGATTTACCTGGATTTTTACTTTTTCAATTTCATTACAAAATGTGTTAGCCAAAGCAGGCGATAATCTTACCAAAAAAGGTATTCAAGTTGCGGTGGGTAAATTTATTCCTATGGTTGGAAGTGTATTATCCGGTAGTGTTGAAAATATATTTGCTTTAGCTGTTAATACTAAAATTTCTGTGAGTTTACTGGGTGTTTTAATTGTGGTTTCTATTTTTTTACCTGTAATATTAGGTAATTTGAGTTATGGCTTTTCGTTAGTCTTGTGCAAATACATTTCTTCAGTATTAGGAGTAACCAAACTGAAATCAATAACACAAATTATCGCAGATACCTTTTTTCTTATTGCAGGAATTTGCAGCGCATCAGCAATAATGCTGATTATTTCTTTTTTGCTTTTATGTATAAATATAGTGTGAATTATGGACGGAATAATAAAACTGATTTTAAATATTTCTATACTAATAATTATTTATTCGATAATAGTTTCTGTTGTAGAACACTCAAAATATATACGGTACATAAAAAATATTTTAATGCTTTCCGTTATTATATTAGTGTTTGATTTCACTTTTAATTTCGATATCAAAAATATAACTGAATTTAATATTGAAAATTACAATATAAATAAAACTGAAATCTGGGACAATACTTTAGAAAACGTGTCATCTGACCTTGAAAAACAAATGACAGAATTATGTTTTTCTAACGGATTATCTATTGATGAAATAAAAGTCAAACTTTTAACAGATTATTCGGAAATTAAAATAGAATCTATAGAAATTAAAGGAAATGATAAAGTTCAAGCTAAAAATTTAATTGCAGGTTATTTTAAAATCGGTCTTGCATATATAAATATAAACGGAGATTAAAATGAATGAAATTATTAAAAAACATTTAAATAATAAATTAATAATAGTTTTAGCAATATTTGGCATAGTCTTAATATTAGCATCAACCTTTAATAAAAATATTAAAACAGATACTTCGTCAGATATTTCGGAACAAGAATATATTTTAAATTTAGAAGCGCGTATCGAATCAATTATTTCAACAATTGACGGTGTTGGTAATTGTGACGTGATGTTAAATATCAAATCAACAGGAGAATCAATTTATGTAAAAGAAAACAAAGAATCTTATGATAGTGGAGGTGAAACAAAAAAAGGCGAAAGTGAAAACAAAATTATAACAATGACAGATAGAGAGGGAAATCAGCATGCACTTGTCACAAAGAAAAATATGCCTGAAATCAGCGGTGTAATTGTGGTATGTGATGGCGGAGATAATCCTAAAACTCAGAGTTTGGTTATAAGCGCAGTATGTACTTTACTTGGTATTGGCTCAAACAACGTATGTGTAATTCAAAAATCATAGATAGTAGGAGATAATTTATGAAAATAAATAAAAAACAAATAATTATGCTTTGTTTATCATTAATAGTTTGCGTTGCTGTATTTTTAAATTGGAAATTGTTGCAAGGCGGTGAATACACTAACATTCAAACATCAATGGATGCTCAAAATGAAACTCAGGAAGAAAACAAAACCGATACTGAAAACACTAAGACATTAGGTCAGGCTCAATATGTATCTTCGACAGCTACAGGAAAAGAAGAATATTTTACAAATTCAAGACTTACTCGTAAACAGTCAAAAGATGAAGCAATTGAACTTTTAGAAGCTGTAGTAAACAGTGAATCCTCAAGTGCCGAAGCTGTAGAAAAAGCAAATGCTGAAATATCTTCTATTGCAGCAAAAACAGAACTCGAGGGAACAGTAGAAAGTCTTATAAAAGCAAAAGGATTTGAAGATTGTGTTGTTTTTATAAGTTCAGACTTGGTTAATGTCGTAGTCAGCACAGACGGGCTTACTCAAGAACAAGCTGCCCAAATCAATGAAATTGTTGTCAGTCAAACCGACATTTCGGCATCAAATATTAAAATTGTTGAAGTAAAATAAAAAAAACTATTTATTTTTTTGTAAACTATGATATAATAAAAGAAAAAAGGAGTTGTTAATATGTCAGGTGCTGATATTTCAAATATCCAAATTTCTAACGATGTTATATCTACAATAGCAGGTGTTGCTGCAATGGAGGTTGATGGAGTTTCTTCTCTCACAGCTTCACTTACATCAAACATCAAAGAACTTATTTACAAAAAATCTGCAGGTAAAGGTGTTACTGTCGACGTTGCTGAAAACGGTGATGTATCTATTTCTGTAAATATTGTTGTTAAATATAATTACAATATTCAAGATGTTGCTTTGAATGTTCAGAATCAGATTATACGTTCTGTTTCAGATATGACAAATTATAATGTTTTGGCAGTAAATGTTAATGTTATGGGCGTTAACATTCCAAAAGATAACGAAGAAACAAAATAATCAGTTATTAAAAATAAAAAACAAGGCTTTTAGGAGTCGTACTGTTAAGGACAGTATAAATTAAAACGCCCATTGCTCGACTTGTTGCTGCACAGGCTGCAATCAAAGAAAGCAAGTAAGCTTTCAAAAGCTAAGTATTCATGCGGGTTCGCGGGCGATCTGATCGCCCCGAAACCTAACTGAAATACAGCTACTAAACAAGCAATAAACACCCCGTGTTCAATCGAACACGGGGTGTTTTAATATGCATTTAATGCTTTAAAGGCTGATTTCGAATCTCTTAACGGTTTTTACCAGCAAAAAACATAGATACAGTAGTTTCTAATAAAAGATTCTTTTTAATTTTTGGACGCAGAAGACATACTTTGTCCGCATATGTAGAAAGGTTTACTATGGATTTGGTAAGGATATCTTTATCTTCAGGAGTAATGTCAGACCCTTTAATGAGGGTATCACCAGTAGAATATTTATAATGAGGAAATTCGTTAATGAGCATTCCGTTTATTTTTGCGGAATGGTGCTTCCCACAGTTAGAGCAAACACAGTCGAATTCTATATTACCCAAAGTACATCTAGAAAAATCATAGACATTCTCTTTTTCTTTTGAGAGTGTTGTTTTACCATTTTTGTTTTTTAGTACATAGTTTCCAGTTTCTTCAGTGCTTACCGAAGAACCCAATATATCGGCTCGATTGGGATAAACTGATAGCCCATTGATTTTTATTTGTTTTTCAAAACCCATATTTTTCCCACACTTGGGACAAGTTGTAAGTTTTATTTGCTTTAGCAAAATAGAATCTTCTAACATCCTATTTCTTAGCATCAAACAAATGATTAAAATAATTAGTCCGGGAAAGGCGCATAGCCCTCCTAAGAGGGTGTCGCCACCAAATAATGCTATGCCTGTGACAATTATGCCAACGACAAGCAAAATCAGGTGTTTGATGTGTCTTTTTTTGATTTTTTTTGCCTCGTTCATGTTTTTTTCTCCTTTTTTAAAGATATTGTTTTATTATACAAAGCTTGGCTTTATATAAATCGAAAATTAATTGAGCCATAATATTTCATTGTTGAATTTAAGTTCTGTAATCTTTACGGTGACCTCTAAATCCTCAAAATTCTGTTGATAAAGGGCAGTAGCATTTTTTTCTGATGACATAGTGATCGACCAAGAAAAATTACGGCTCTTTTTTCCGCGCACAATGGGGGTGGATTTATATATTGTAGTTCCCGCGTTAAAGGTAGTATCCACAAGGATTTTTCCTTCTTCGGTTTCAAAATACACCTCGGCTTCAATGCCGGATAGATCCAAGGCACTATTGTTGGTGAGTTCAACATTATAATGAAAAACATACGTGTTAAATTCTTTGGTCATATATGTGGCAGTGTCGGGGGTAATCTTCACGTTTATATTAGACGGGAGCTTCGGAAGCCAGGTGAGGACGAGAAAAATACCAATTGCCAATACAGCGACAAAGAAAATAAGAATTTTGCTCATCTTTTTTCTTCTTGTCTTCTTTTTTTTCTCTTGGATTTGCTGCTCATACCAGAGTTGCTCATCTTCCAAAACCTTATCGAGTTGTTCCTTTGTTGCAGCCAATAGAATGGCGGACTTTTTGTAATTTTCAAGGTCCTTAAAGATATCGATGGCCGTTTGCAACTCCTCAATGTCAGCACTCTTTGATAGCGTTGTTGCCTGAATGTAAAGGCGCTCTTGTCTGAGTAGTTCTCCACGTGCAGTGCATTCTTCGGCCAGTTGCGCAGCGTTAAAAAGATCTTGAGCGGTGCGAAATTCCTCGGCGGCACTAAATAAAGTTATCTCTGATTCACCCATTTTCAACAGTTCGATGCCACGTTGATATGCTTTGAATTTTTGGGTAGGAATCCCTGCATTGTCAAAAATCGCAGTATCAACGAGATTGTCTAATTTTTGGCTTATGCCGCAAGAATCGCAGGTCAGTTGTTGCGTTTTTTCATCTAAATGAATGGAACCACCGCAGTTTTTGCATTTTAAAGAAGACATAAAGGAGGGCTCCCTTCCTTATTTTAAAATTTTAGATTTAGTATTTCTGTCATCAAGCAAGACTATAAGTTCTTCTCCAAGCAAAACGGCGTTTTGTAAGTTTCCGTTTATTGCACTTTCAAATTCTTTGAATTTAATTGTGATTTGCGATTCGATAGAGCTTAACGCATCATTACTCACGGGGTCGCTATAGCGGATTTTTTCAAGAACCTTTTTGGTTATCTCTTTTGCCTCGTTTGTTTCGGCTTTCGACATTAAAGTCTCCGTATCAGCAATAAGCATTTTTATGAACAAAGTTTTTGATTTGATTTTTTCGTCAATATTACTTATTGTTTCGCTCACAACGGATGCGTTTATAATAGCTATTGCTGAGAAGGCTAGAATAATCAAACAAAAAACGATGCCAACCCAAACTGGTATAGCGGATATTGCCATTGTTAATCCGCCGATAATAAGCATTATCAATGTGCCGATAAAACTTATCGAAATTAAGGGGAAGTTATAGAAAAACTTTTGAGCGTTTTCTGATTTGAATGATATGCCTGCGCAAAACAGTTGCCCTAAAAATGACAATGTTATAAAAATATAACCAACCCAGAAATTGCTTTTCATTTCATTTGGAACAACAAAAGCAATTACATTAAAAAGAACTAAACATATAGCCCAAACACCGATATATGATTTAAATGTTTTCTTCATATCTTAAACCTCCCGTTTGGTTCCGCATTTGGGACAAAACTTGCCTTGACGTTCAAAAACGTATCCACAATTTTTGCAACTATTCTTTTTCTGCACGGGAGATTCGCATTCTTCACAAGACGCTGCGTCTGCATTTAATTTTGCACCGCAATTTTCACAGAAGTTTTGAATGCTTGGTGCAGAAGTATTTGTTACCGAACCTAAAGCATCATGCATTGCGCCGCCGACCATTCCGCCAACGGCACCTCCGACACCTGCCATCGTGCCAAAGCCAACACCCATATTGGTGAATTCGCCAACGGCTTCGTTTTCCGCAACCTTTTCGGCTACATCAAAGCCACGTTCTTGACCGTAGGTATATCCTTCGGTTGCGCGTTTCTCGGCAAGAGCTTTCGATTCAATAATTGTTTTCTTGGCTTCGGTCTCCGCCTCAATAATATCGACTTGTTGGCGAAGTTTGGCTTCGGCTATGTCGGCATACTGACGAAAGTGCAGTTCTTTAAATTTTTCATATTGCCTTTCGCCGTCAGGTTTTACGATTGTTGTAACAAAAAACTTTTCAAGCGCTATACCATAATCATCAAAATTAGGGATAAGAAGTTCTTTGATAGAGTCCGAAAAAGAAGCGAGATTTTGGTCAATTTCAAAAATGTTAATGGCGTTTGTTTTCATGACTTGAGCAATATAGGTCTTTACTCTTGTCATAAGGATAGAACGGAAATACGATAACAATCTGCTTTGTGTAAGCACAGTTTCTGTTCCGACCAATTTAATTAGCAATTTACGACTGTCAGACACTCTTAACGCCATATCTCCGGATGCACCGATTGAAATGGGGAAACCATAAGTTGGTTCGACATACTGAACCTTAGAATCAGTACCCCATTTAACGGCCATCTGTTCGGTTTTATTGATAAAATAAACCTCGCAATGAAAAGGTGTTTCATCACCTGTGGTACGATTCAGTGCTTTACCGATTAAAGGAATATTTTGTGTTTCAAGCGTATAACGACCGGGGCCGAAAAGGTCGAGTGCTTGACCGTTCATAAAGAATATGGCTTCTTGGGTTTCGTGAACAATAAGTTGGGTTAAACTATTAAAATCCTCACAAGGATGTTTCCAAACAAACGTGGCATTATCGCCTTCATATTTTATTATGTCAGCTATTTTTGACACAGCAATTCCTCCGTAATATGATTTACAGTTAGTTATATATTACTAATTATACATTATTCGACAGGATAAGTCAATGACTATTAGTGATAAATAACTAACAAAGGTTTTTGTAGTGATATATTATCTGTATATAGAAATACTAACGATGTAGGTGATATGTATGGGTATTTGCGAATTTACAGTTAATAGAATTTATGAACTTTGCCGTAAACGCAAGATCACGCCGAATGCTTTGAGTTATATGTGCGGGGTTTCCCAATCAACCATTAAAAGCATTTTAAACGGCGAGAGTAAAAATCCCGGTATCGTAACCCTTAAAAAGATTTGCGATGGGCTTGAGATTACCGTGATGGAGTTTTTTGATACACCCGAATATAAAAATCTCGAACAAGAACTTAAATAACAAATTCTTTTGATGCCTTTGCGCCTAATTTACAGGCATTAAAAAATGCGTCCTTAACTTCTAAAAAGTGTATTTGGGATGTGAGTTCAAACAGTTCTTCAAAGCGGGACATTTGTTCTTCGTTTAATTGGTTTCTGAGTTCTTTTTCCTTTTCTAATGCACGTTTTGCAAGAGCAGAATAGTCTGGTTCTAAAGCTATGCTTTGATTTGCAAGGTAGTCCGAAAATAATTTATTTTTGATGTTTTCCATTTGTATGCCCCCGTTCTTTCTTTAAGGTTAAGACATTAACTTCTAAAAGTCTTATGCTGTCAGCATAAAAAAGAAAAATGCCGTGTTTTGTTGCAAGTTGACAAAGCACGGCTTATTTATTATAATTGTTAGGTAGATAATGGATCGAAATTAGGTGTTATTACATGATTAAAGATACTACAAAAATAGTAGAAGAATTAGATGTTTGTCCCGATTTTAAAACTTTTTACAGTGAAAATAAAGATTATATGGTTAAGGAAGATTTATCCACTCTTTTGGACAAACTTATCAAAAAATATAATCTAAAAAAATCACAGATTATTCGTGCTGCAGAGATGAGCGAGGTTTATGCTTATCAAATCTTTTCAGGACTCAGAATTCCCGAACGCAAGAAGCTTTTGTGTATTGCAGTTGCTATGGGATTATCGCTTGAGGAAGTGCAGACCTTGTTGAAATCGGCGGGATATTCCACGCTATATGTAAAGTTGCCCTTTGATAGCATCGTTTTATACGGTGTATTTAAAAAATTATCTGTTGTGGAAATCAACGAAATACTATATGAATATGGGTTGGAAACCTTGGGGTAGAAAAAATGAAGAAATGTCCTAAATGCAAGGCAGAAATTCAAGAAGAAGCTCGTTTTTGCCTTTATTGTATGACCTCATTTGAGGGAAAACAAACTATTGAAACTCCAAAAGAAAATAATAGACGGTGGATATATGTTATAGCCGCCGTTTTTGTGCTTGTTCTTATTGCATTAAGTATCGTCTTTTTTGCACAAAAGGATAACTCGACAAACGGAGAAAATGATACATCTTCAAGCTCATCTGTTAGCAGTGATTTAAATGTCGCAGGAGACAACGAAAGCACCACATCAACAGAACAGCAAAACGGCGAGTCTGAAAGCAATGAAACATCTACTCCGGTAAACAATAGCCAAACACAAACCAACTCAAAAAACGAGAATGATACAGCCAAAAAGCCGTCTAACAGCACAATAACCAATAATACAACTCCAAGCAGCAATTCACAAAATAGTACTACCTCAAATAATACAACAAGCGGTTCTTCTTCCGGCACGGTTACAAACAACTCTACACCAAGCACCCCAACCTCCACCAATAATACAACAAACAGTTCTTCTTCCGACACGGTTACAAACAATTCTACACCAAGCGCCTCAACTTCCACCAACAATACAACGAACGATGTTACAAGTAGTACTCCGGCTGAAACACAGCCGAAATACAATTATGTTACGGCAACCATTGAAAATGCCTACCCTTCGGGATACAGCACAATACATGCTCCTGAAAATGCAATTGTTATAACAAAAGTGAATTATAAAGAAGAAAGTGGGAACTATGTTATTCCGGATACAATTGATGGAAAAAAGGTTGTGGCGATTATGCCTTCGGCTTTTAGCGATTCTTCGATAAGGTCTACGGTAAAATCCGTTACATTGCCAGGTACTGTTAGAACAATCTGGAGCAATGCTTTTAAGGATTGCTATAATTTGACTGATTTATATATAAAATCCGCAGCTATCGGAATATACGAAGACGCATTCCCTGCTTTATCAAAACGCAACGGCAAACTAACCATTCACTGTAAGAGGGATTGCAGAGATTTTGATTTTTATTATTATAGAAATATAGCCGATCGTTATGATGCGGATTATGAGGAATGGAACGGTTAAAGGTATGACAAAAGAACAATATTTAACCGCACTTTTTGATGCATATTCCTTGGTATCTGTCCTCAGTGATAAAAACGAGTGCAAAGTACTAAAACTTAAAAATAAAGAAAACAATAAGCATATTATTGTGCGAAGTTTCCCCAAAGTGCTTAGTGCATATGAAGAACTTTATTCTATAAACTGCGCAAATCTACCGCTTGTTTATGATGTTATCAATTTAGATGATGGACAGATAGTATTAGAAGAGTTTATAGAAGGCGTTACCATAGCAGATGTTATGGAGAGTGGTAAATACCGCTATATAGGTACTCGCAAGGTTTTGCGGTCTATCTGTAATGCTTTAACCGTGCTTCACGAACGGAACATAGTACACCGAGATGTAAAGCCCGAAAATGTTATAATAGCCAAGGATGGTCGGGTGGTTTTAATTGACCTAAACGCTGCCCGTAAAGTTTCAAGTGCTAGTAAAGATACTGTTATTATGGGTACAGTCGGCTACGCTTCTCCCGAACAGTTAGGTGTAACACAAAGTGATGCCAGAGCCGATATCTACGCACTCGGTGTCTTGCTCAATGTTATGATTACCGGCAAGCATCCAAGTGAAAAACTGGCAAAAGGCAAGGCTGGCAGAATCGTCCGCAAATGCACAAGCGTAAATCCCGATGAACGCTATCAAACAGCCGAAAGACTTGCAAATATGTTATGAACCAAAACCGGTATTCTGATTGGTGCGTTTTGTGAATGGTAATACAGGTTGCAATTGGTTGGTAGCAAGGTTAAGGGTTTTAGGTTCTCCTAAAGAGTGGAAAATGTGCCGTACATTTTCCCTGCTTGTTACGGTATAAGACAAATATTAAACGGATGTGTAGATTTTCTACACATCCGTTTTACTGTTTCAACAGAGAATATATTAAATTTTTGAGAATGGTAATTCGC
>JAZOSU010000013.1:0-64215 GCA_045657265.1 Eubacteriales bacterium
TTCCAAGCGAATATTTTTTAACAGTCTCAAGTAATAAAGAAACCTCCTTTTTAATATGTATTAGAAAGGAGGTTTTTGTTATGCAACAACAAGAAAAAATCACAAGACCTAAAATGCCCCACAATCTGATTATGGAAGGCAGAAAAAAGTTAACTATATCGGGAGTCCTGGACATAGACAGTTTTAACGAGCAAGGTGTCATTGCACTTACTGAACAAGGAATACTCATAATCAAAGGTATTGATATACACATCAACAAGTTAAACGTAGACAGCGGAGACATCAGCATAGAATCAAAAGAAATTATCTCACTGACATACACTGACATTCACGACAAAAAAACAGGCTCTATTCTGAAGAGTCTTTTTAAATAATATGGAAATATCGGTCTCTAATCAACTTTTTAATTTTCTGTTAGCACTACAAACAGGAGCTGTAATTTCATTAATCTATGATTTTTTTCGCATTATACGTCTTTCATTCAAAAACGGAAAAGTTTCAGTGTTTATTGAAGACATACTGTTCACGTTTATATCTTTCATAATAATCACTTTGTTCTTTTCAACTTACAATGACGGAGTTTTTAGGATATATTTATTTTTTGGCATTGTTTCGGGATACTTTATATGTCACTACACTTTAGGGTATCTTATAATACTACAAGCAAAGCTAATTATAAAGATTACAAAAGCCATAATCCGAATAATTTTGCTACCTTTCAAGATTCTATTTAAGGTTATTTGTAAATTTTTGATGAAAATAAAAATATTTTTAAAAAAAGCCTTTATTTTTTTGAAAAGAAGATGTATTATAATAAAGAAGTGTTTTAAAAAATCAGAAAAAGGAGTGATAAGTACAAATGGCAAAAGCAACAAAAAAAGGCACAAGTCTTTTAGTAAAAATCGTTTTCGCCTTAGTTATCATCTACCTTTTATACATATTCATAGGACTACAAGTACAAATAAACGAAAAAAAAGCTCAAATAAATAAGCTTGATATCCAGATTTCCAACAAAGCAACCGAAAATCAACAGTTATCTGACATACTTGATGCTGAAGTTGATTCAGAATACGTTGAAAAAGTTGCGAGAGATTTAGGATATGTAAATTCAGATGAGAAAATATATCAAAGTATTACAGACTAAAAACACAAAACGGAGATGCTTCGTAAAGAAGCAGTCTCCGTTTTTATTATGTAAAACAAAACCGACAAGTCAAAGCTTGTCGGTTTTTCTGGCGGAGATGTGGGGATTTGAACCCCAGCGCTGGCAAAACCAACCTACCGGATTTCGAATCCGGACCCTTCAACCACTTGGGTACATCTCCAGATACTATTTAATTTGATAAAAAAACCGGTATTACTACCGGTTTTATCGTTATGCAAGTTTATTGAGCTTTAATGTCAATGCGCTCTTTTTTCTATTGGCATTGTTTTTGTGGATATTATTGGTCTTTTCAGCCTTTTCTATCTTTTTAACAGCTTCAACATATGCAACTTTAGCAGCTTCTTTCTCCCCTGCCTGTACAAGTGCTTCAAACTTTTTGATAGAAGATCTAAGCTCTGACTTGATCATTTTGTTCTGTAATGTTTTGGTGCTGATTACTAAGCATCTCTTTTTAGCAGATTTAATGTTTGGCATTCCTGGCACCTCCTTTTAATATTTCTTAAAATAGCAAGTAATATTTTAGCATTAAAATTCAATAAAATCAAGTGTTTTTACAAAAAATATCTATTTTTATTTAATTAAAAGTTTATACACTGCCCAACTTTTAGTTGCAAGAGATTATTTATACTCTTTTTAACCGCATTAAAATGCTGAGTTTACCACATATCTTCTTTTGTTCTGCGGACATCATCTAAATATCCAATTATAATTTTTTCGGCATTAAATCTTTTTACAAAGTTAGAAAACAGCTCAACATATTCATTATTTACAACTGTTATAGTTTCGCACGTCAACAGGCATTACTATTTTTTCGCCATTATATTCAAATACATATCCATATTCATCAACACCACTATGGTCACTTTCAAAAACAGATATTCTGACATTTCCAATGTTTTCATCTTCCCCTGCCGATACAAAGATACACTTTTTTTCATATTCCGCGACAAGCTTTGACATAAAATCCGGAACAAAACATTTAACATTATTCGGTAAACACTCAATTATTTCTTTTTCAAAATGGTCGAATGGCTGTGAGTAAACAAAACAGCATCAAATCTATTATTATATTCAAAAAATAAATTTCTGTTTTTATTGGAAAATGGAAGTTTATGAAAACTCGGGTCAACAGCTATCAAAATCTCTCCGAGTTTCAAGACATATGATGCAGGTGCAAGCGCAGCTATCAAACAATCTTGTTTTGAAATGTTATCAAATATATTACCAATATGATATTTATAATTTTTATATTTTCTAAATGCAAACTTTTTAGAAACAAACTGATATGCAACATTTTTAAAATGCCATTCAAAATTAACAAAACCACCTCGCTAATATTATACAGTTTTAACGAAAAAAAACAATAATTCCATAAAAAATTGTAAGATTTTTGGAGATTTACCTTGACTTTTCAATACTATCATTGTACAATTTTAATAATAATCTAAGAAATTGTACATTATTTTTATTTAAAGGAAGCATTTTTTGTTACAACCAGTGGAATTTGATACAATTATAAATCAGGCAAAAAACGGTGATGAAATTGCACTTGGCAAGTTGATTAAAGAGTTTTCTTCAATCATATCCGGAATATCCAAGTCTTATTTTCTTTACGGCGGAGATATTGAAGATTTATATCAGATAGGTCTTATTGGATTTTATGATGCAATACAAAAATTTGACTTTACTAAAAATGATAATTTTACAAAATTTGCAAAAATTTGTATACACAGCAAAATAATTGATGCTATAAAAGAAGCAAACCGTAAAAAGCATTCACCTCTCAATACCGCAGTGGGAATTGACAACGTCAGTATTACCAGCAGCATTGATCCCGAAAAGAGATTTATTGTAAGGGAACAGCTTTTATCTGTTTATTCTGCAATAGATGTCCGATTATCCGACTATGAGAAGAAAGTTCTTAATTTATATATAGACGGACTTTCATATAAAGACATAGCAACGCGTATAGGAACAACTCCGAAATCAGTTGACAATGCAATTTCACGTATACGCAACAAATTAGTTTAATGCCCAAAAAAGCTAAGTGGCGGAGCGCTGGTAACTCAGAGGGGACGGTTCAATTCCGTTAAGGGTAAAAAATATTACATACCACAAGAGAGGTAAAAGCAAAATGTACGAGGACAAGAAAATCATTTGCAAAGACTGTGGCCAGGAATTTACTTTCACAGCCGGCGAACAGGAATTTTATGCAGAGAAAGGCTTCCAGAATGAGCCCCAGAGATGCAAAGCTTGCAGAGATGCAAAGAAAGCTGCTGCTAAAGGTCAGCGCGTTCTTTACGATGCAGTTTGTGCAGAATGTGGCAAAGAAGCTAAAGTTCCCTTCCAGCCTACAGAAGACAGACCTGTTTACTGTAGCGAGTGCTACGCTAAAATTAAAGAGCAGGCATAAGACAAAAAAGTTTAAACGGTGCATTTAAAATGCACCGTTTTTTCATTCCATAAAATCATTTATTATATCCATAACCGTTACCATAGTTACATTCCCTCTTTCTATTTTTCTGCATAACTCGGTTATAGATTTTTCATTTGTTGTTATATCGTCTATCCTAAGTGTATCGTTTCCGCATTCACATATCATACCGTAAAAAACAATACCGTTATTATCAGTTTTAGTCGTTGTACATTTCATATTCATATCCTCCTATTATAATTGTACAACCACTTGATTTCTTCAGCAATACATTATCAATCGACACATTTCGTTGAAAATCGAAAAATGTCCGAAAGCTTATGCTTTCGGACATTTTTTGTTAAAGAGAGAGACTTGGTGCTGTATATACTCTTGCTGCAAGTTCCTGATCTAAAAGATACAGGCTTTTAGGATCATCACCGAAAAGATTATATTTACTCACAAGTTTATCTGCATTTTCCTCTTCTTCAAGCTGTTCTTTTACAAACCAATCAAGAAACTGCATACTTCTGAAGTCTTTAACATCGTATGCCGCCTCATAGATAGCGTGAATAAGACTTGTCACATAACGTTCATGTTCTGCGCCTGCCAGAAGAGGCTGAAGATGATTTGTGAAATTCTTAGAAGGATCATCAATGAGTTTAAGTTTAGGTTTTACACCGTTGCTCTGAAGATATTTCATAAAGAGCATTGCGTGGTCACGCTCTTCCTGAGCCTGAATGGTATACCAATTAGCAAAACCGTCCAGATCGTTATCTTCATAGTAATTAGCTATTTCCAGATATAAATAAGCGCTATAGAATTCTTTAGTAATCTGATCATTTAAAAGAGCAACAACTTTTTTATTGAGCATACAATCACCAACCCAACATAAATTTATTTAAAATATCTGTTTAAAAGTCCTTCAAAAGCCTTGCCGTGGCGAGCTTCATCTCTTGCCATTTCATGAACTGTATCATGAATTGCATCAAGACCTGCCTTTTTAGCACGAACAGCAAGGTCTGTTTTACCTGCTGTAGCACCGTTTTCAGCATCTACTCTCATTTCAAGATTTTTCTTTGTGCTATCTGTTACAACTTCACCGAGAAGTTCTGCAAATTTAGCAGCGTGTTCAGCTTCTTCATAGGCTGCTTTTTCCCAATAAAGACCGATTTCAGGATAGCCTTCACGATGTGCAACTCTTGCCATTGCAAGATACATACCCACTTCTGTACATTCACCCATAAAGTTTGCGCGAAGATCTTCTTTGATATCTTCTGTTACTTCAGGAGCCTGAGCTACACCAACGATATGTTCAGCAGCCCAGCTCATTTCTGTCATTTCTTCGAATTTTTCTGCAGGCTGTTTACATACAGGGCATTTTTCGGGAGCAGCATCGCCTTCGTGAACATATCCGCATACTTTACAAACAAATTTTTTCATAATCTTTAAATCTCCTTAAAATTAATTATATATTATTTTATTTATTACATTTATTACAAATACCACCGAAATACACGTCTTTGATATTTGTTTCAAATCCGTCCAGACCTGTAACTGTCAGTTCAGAAACGTTAAAATCGTAAATACTTTTACATTTTTCACATTTAAAATGGCCATGCATACTAACATCAGCATCAAATCTGGTACGTTCCCCGTCCAGCTTAACCTCTATTGCAAGGCCTTTTTCCACAAGAGAGTTCAATACATTATAAACAGTAGCTCTTGTAATACTGTTTTGTTCTTTTTTCATAGCCTCATAAACTTCTTCTGCATCGGGATGAGTTTTATATTTTTCAAGATACTCATAAACCCACAGTCTTTGCGGCGTAACTCGAAGTCCGGAGTTATGAAGTTTATCACAAATTTCTTTTTTCATATTACCTCCTTCCCTTTTATGATTCAAGTTTACCACACAAATACACGCTTGTCAAGAGTTTTTTAGAATAATTCTAAAAAAATAATTAATCAAAATAAAATGCACGTTCACAATTAATAAAACGTGCATTTTTTACATTATTATATATTATTTACCTTTACTGTCACGAAGTTCAACAATTGAGTTAAACACAAGTTTATCAGTCTGTTTATTATCGCGGCAGAAATATCCGTTTCTTACAAACTGGAATTTATCAAGCGGTTTTGCATCTGCAAGGGCTATTTCAACTTTTGCATTTTCAAATTTGCAAACAGAATCTGTATTAAGATAATCCCCGTAGGTTTTATCTTCAGGCATTGTAACGAGGTTTTCCTCTGTAAAGAGTTTATCGTATTTAATTATCTGAGCATCTGCGCAATTTGAAGCAGAAACCCAATGAATAGTACCTTTGATTTTTCGTCCGTCAGAGGGCATATTACTTCCTGTTTCAAGGTCAGCAGTACATCTGATAAGAGTAACCTCACCGTTATCGTCTGTTTCATAGCCTACACATTTAATAATGTAAGAATTCATAAGGCGGACTTCATTTTCAGGGAAAAGTCTGAAGAATTTCGGCACTTTCTCTGTTTTGAAGTCTGCTTTTTCGATATAAAGTTCTCTTGTGAAAGGTATTTTTCTTGTTCCTGCATTTTCGTCGTTAGGATTATTATTTGCCTCAAAGTATTCCACTTTATCTTCGGGATAGTTTTCAATAACGACTTTAACAGGGTCAATAACAGCTATTCTACGCTGCGCGCTATAGTTGAGTTCATCTCTGACGCAATGTTCCAGAAGACCTACGTCTACTATTGAAAAGGCTTTTGAAACACCTGCTTTTTTAACAAACTCAATAATTGAAGAAGGTGTATAACCACGTCTGCGAAGACCGCAAAGAGTAGGCATTCTCGGGTCATCCCAACCGTCAACTATCCCTGTTTCAACAAGTTCACGAAGATATCTTTTACTCATCACAGTATGAGTAACATTAAGTCTTGCAAATTCATACTGATGGGGTTTATGCTCAAAACCTATTTTATTTACAACCCAATCATAAAGAGGGCGGTGGTTTTCAAATTCCAATGAACAAAGAGAATGTGTAATACCCTCAAGAGCATCCTGAATAGGATGAGCAAAATCATAAAGAGGATAGATACACCATTTATTACCCTGACGGTGATGATGAGTATGGCTGATTCTGTAAATTGCAGGGTCACGCATATTCATATTAGGGCTTGACATATCAATTTTTGCACGAAGAGTACAAGCGCCGTCTTCAAACTCACCGTTTTTCATTTTTTCAAACAGTTCAAGGTTTTCTTCAACAGTTCTGTTTCTGTAAGGGCTTTCTTTACCGGGTGCAGTAAGAGTACCTCTGTACTCACGCATCTGTTCGGAATTCAAATCACAAACGTATGCATCGCCCTGTTTGATAAGCTGAACAGCATATTCGTAACATTTATCAAAATAGTCAGAACCGTAAAAAATACCGCCGTTTGGCTCACAACCGAGCCATTTAAGGTCTTCGTATATACTTTTTACATATTCGTCGTCTTCTTTAACAGGGTTTGTATCATCATAACGAAGATTAAAAAGTCCGTCATATTTCTGTGCCGTAAAGTGATTAATAAATATTGCTTTAGCACTTCCTATATGAAGATAGCCGTTAGGCTCGGGTGGGAATCTTGTATGAATCTTTTGTACTTTCCCCTCTTCAATATCTTTATCTATTATATCGTGAATAAAAAAGGATGTCATTTCTTCCATATTTTAAAACTCCTTAAGTCTTTTTAAAGTACGTTCTTTTCCGAGAATCTTCATAATACTGTAAAGGTCGGGAGATTGCATTTTACCTGTAACCGCGATGCGAAGCACCATACTTACATCACCTACATGACCTTTATACATTTCGGGATTCTTTTTATAGTCTTTTGGTTTTTGAGCATACCCAAGCTCAGATGCTATAACTTTAATTTTTTCAAACCATTCTGATGAATCGTCGTTTTCGTCGTAGCCCGAAATGAAGTTATCTATAATAGCTTTTGCATCTTCTTTTACATTTTCGGGAAGCTGATCTTTGATTTCAAAAAGTCCGTCAAAGAAAAAGCTGAGATATTCGCGTACTTCGTTCCATTTAGCTATATCTTTTCTCGGTTTTGCATCGTTTCTGCCTATTTCAAAAATTGATTTTGTATAGTCATAATCAGCGCTGAGATATCCGTAAAGTTCCTCATCATTTTCTTTTGCCCAACTGAGAACTTCATCGGTTACTGCCTGTGCTGACATAACGCTTATAGCATTTTTTGAAACATCATCAAGTTTATCAAGGTCAAACAGTGAACCGCTATGAGCCATTTTAGCTGTTGTGAATTTAAACTCTTCCAAAGGAGTTTTAGGATTCTGAAGTCTCCACTCTTCATAATTTGAGTTGAGTAAGGTCATAACATATTCACGCACTGCCGAAACAGGATAGCCCTGCTTGCGATAATAAGTAAGTGCAGCTTCAGGGTCATGACGTTTTGAGAGTTTACGTTTAGAATTACCATCAGATTTCATAAGAAGTGAAATATGAAGGTATTTAGGAGTTTTAAATCCAAGCAAGTTGAAAAGTTGAACGTGAAGAGGGAGTGATGAAAGCCACTCCTCACCTCTTATAACATGGGTCACTCTCATAATATGATCGTCTACTGCATGTGCAAAATGGTATGTAGGTATACCATCGCTTTTAAGAAGAACCTGATCTACATAGTTCTCATCCATTTCAAGTTTGCCTTTTATAACGTCAGTAAATTTAATTCTTCCGCCTTCTTTACCGGGTGAACGAAGACGAAGAACATAAGGCACACCATCATCTATAAATTTTTTCACAGTTTCAAAATCTGCGTCGCGGTATTTTGCCCATTTACCATAAACACCGGGAAGAACTTTAAGCTGTTCCTGTTCACTTCTTATACTTTCAAGTTCTTCTTTAGTATAGAAGCAAGGATATGCAAGTCCTCTTATCACAAGGTCTTTTGCATAAACGTGATATATAGGAGCACGTTTTGACTGGCTATACGGTCCGTAATTTCCACATTCGCCGTCAAGAGTTACACCTTCATCAAACTCAAGACCATAATGAGCAAAAGAATTGATTATTGTTTCAACAGCACCTTCAACTTTACGCTGAGAATCTGTATCTTCAATTCTTAAAATATATACACCACCGCTCTGACGCGCAAGGCGTTCTGATACCAAAGCGGGAAAAAGATTACCAAAATGCACAAAACCCGTAGGGCTTGGTGCTATACGTGTTACTCTTGCACCTTCCGGAAGCTGACGTTCAGGGAATTCTTTTTCCATATCATCCGGAGTTTTTGTAATATCAGGAAACAAAAGGTTTGCAAGTAATAAGTTTTTATCTTCCATAATTTTACCTCAAATACATACTATTTCAAATAGGTATTATATTATAATACAGTAAACATTTCAATATGAAAATAAAAAAAGTAAGAGGTTTTTGAGCCTCTTACTGATTTTTTTAATAATTTTTAGCGTTGATTTCAAAGTAGCTCTGAGGATGTGCACATGTAGGACAAATTTCAGGAGCTTTTTCACCAACCATAATATGTCCGCAGTTACGGCATTCCCAAACCTGAACTGAGCTTTTTGCAAATACTTCAGCAGCTTCAACATTATGCAAAAGTGCGCGGTAACGTTCTTCGTGATGTTTTTCTATAGCTGCAACCATTCTGAATTTTGCAGCAAGTTCCGAAAAACCTTCTTTTTCAGCAGTTTCTGCAAAACCTGCATACATATCTGTCCATTCATAGTTTTCGCCTTCTGCGGCAGAAACAAGATTTTCAGCAGTAGAACCTATTCCGTTAAGTTCTTTGAACCAAAGCTTTGCATGTTCTTTTTCATTGTCTGCAGTTTTCAAGAAGAGAGCCGCAATCTGTTCAAAACCTTCTTTTTTAGCTTTTGAAGCAAAATAAGTATACTTATTTCTTGCTTCTGACTCTCCTGAAAATGCAGCCATAAGATTTTTTTCCGTCTGCGTACCTTTATATTTACTCATATTATTTACCTCCTTTGGAATATATATGTATTATAGACCAAAACTTACAATTTTACAATAAAAACAAAAATATTTTTAAGTTGATTTCACATTACAAATATGTTAACATTAAAAAAATGCGCATATAGCTCAGCTGGATAGAGCGTCAGACTCCGACTCTGAAGGCCGCACGTTCGAATCGTGTTATGCGCGCCAAAGTAAAAAAGGCTGTAAATTTTTACAGCCTTTTTCTATTTAATCATAAGTATCACAGGATAGAGTGTTTCAACTTTTACATCTATTGTATAAATATCATTATCTGTATTTTCAAATTCTACAGGAACAAGAGTCATACAAAAAAGCGGCATAATAACTACTCCCGATTTCACCTGATCAATTATGTCCTGACATCTTTGTTACAAATTATCTTCTTTAAGCGGCGTAACAGAATATGTATAAAGCATAATCTTTTCCTCTTTTAAAATAAAATATCAGTTTTAATTTAGCATAGATGACATTAAAAATGAACGCGAATTATCTATTTCGACATTATTTCGTCAACTGTAGGCACGTTATTTTCAGTAAAGAAATCAGCAAGATTTTCAAGATAAGAATCAGGATCTACAAGATATGCCATACCGTGTCCGGCATCTTTGACACTAACCATTCTTTTAGGGCAGGTACATACTTCAAAATTCTCAACACTCATATAATGCGGAACATATCTGTCATCATCTCCGTGGAAGAAAATCACGGGGATTTTACATTTTTCAAGGCTTTCCACGGGCGATGTTTTCTCAAGGTCAAACCTCCCGAAAATTCTCGCTCCGAGATAAACAAAAGGATACAAAGTGTCCGCCGGTAATTTCATTTCTTTTATTACTTTTTTTATAATATCTTTTGCCGAGGTATATCCGCAATCAGCAAGAACTCCCACAACGTTTTCCGGAAGGTCATACCCTGCTGCTATAGAAACAGTTGCCGCTCCCATTGAAATACCTGTCAGAATAATCTTTACGTCTTTGCCGAATTTATCTATAATAAAATCTATCCACGATAGGCAGTCTCTGCTTTCATTTATACCAAAGCTTATAACGTTACCTCCGCTTAGTCCTGCTCCGCGTTGGTCAACAAGCAAAACGTTTCTACCAAGAGAAAAGGCACGTTGTACCCCTCCGCAAAGATCACGCTGCGCACTTCCGCGATAGCCGTGAAACATAATTTCTATGGGTGCATTTTTATTACATTCATAATATTTACCATACAGAGTCAGTCCGTCAAAGGACACGGTACTGAACTGTTCATAGGGCATCTGTTTTACTTCCATCATCCATTTTAGCATAGTTTCTCTATACGGAAGGTATATTCTTCCGGGCGGAAGTTCAAACTCCTCTTTTGGTATCTTTTTGGAAGGCAGAACATAAAAAGCCATCAAAAAGCAAACAAAAGATACAAGCAATATCAAAATAATTAAAGTGATCAACACTAAAAAAGTTATATACATATTGCACCTCCCGACAAATAATAACACAAAACAAAGCAACTTGCAATTTTATTTGAAATGTTGTAAACTCTTTTTATAAATATTCGGAGGGGATTTATGAATATTGACGTTAATTACAAAAACAAAAAAAGATACAAAACTGCAAAATTTCCTATAAGACAACCTAAAATTATAGTTTACCTTATATGGATTTTATCCAAATTTGCACTTTTAGGAAAAAAATACAAAGTAGAAAAAATCAATATGGACGGCTTAAAACCGCCTTATATGCTTCTTAGCAATCATATGTATTTTATTGATTTTGAACTCTGCGCAATGGGAACATTTCCTCACAGAGTAAACAACGTTGTGAGCATTGACGGATATTACAGAAGACCATGGCTTATGGAGCTTATTGGCGCTATATGTACAAGAAAATTCACTATGGATATCCACCTTATAAAATCTATAAATAAAGTTTTGAAACGCGGTGATATTCTTTCAATGTACCCTGAGGCAAGATACTCACCGAGCGGAAAACTTTCATTTCTTCCCGATTCTTTAGGCAAAATCGTTAAAATGAACAAAGTTCCCGTAGTTGCTGTTGTTCATCACGGAAACTATTTACACTCACCTTTCTGGAATTACCGCAAAAAGCGTAAAGCTCCGCTTTACACAACAATGACTCAGATACTCACTGCAAAACAGATAGAAGAAATGAGCATAGAGCAGATAAACAAAGCTCTGAGAGAAGGTCTTAATTACAACGACTACGAATATCAGCAAAAAAACGGAATATTAATAAAAGAAGACTTCCGTGCTGAAGGTATTCACAAAATACTTTATCAGTGCCCACATTGTATGGCAGAATCAAAAATGGATTCAAAAGGCACTGAAATATTCTGCAAAGAATGTGGTAAACGCTGGGTTCTTAACGAAAACGGAACCATTTCCGCTCTTGACGGAAACACAGAATTCCATCAGGTTAACGACTGGTTTGATTGGGAAAGAGAACAAGTCAAAGCTCAGATTGAAAACGGAACATATCATTTCGAAGATGAGGTTGATGTCTATTCAATGCCAAGATGCTGGAAATTTGAGAAACTCGGCCATGCAAAACTCACTCATGATACAGAAAACGGATTTACCCTCAAAGGTGTTTACCGAGAAAAAGAATATCACATTCAAAGAAAACCATTTGAAACAAACAGTCTTCACATAGAATACGATTACTGTTACATCAAACCTTTTGATTGTGTTGATATTTCAACCGAAAATGATTCATTCTACTGTTATCCCACAAAAGAAAACGTAGTTACAAAACTCGCATTTGCAACAGAAGAACTCTTCAAAATTCATCACAATAAACATAAAAAATGCTAATTTATGTCAAAACGCGAATTTTTTATCAAAAATATATAAAAGTTTTATAAAATGTATTTATTTTTTGTCTAATATGTGATATCATTTGATTGAGATAAAGATAAGCTTTATCAATTTTGAATCGGAGGCAAAAAATATGAAAACTGTATTTAATTTAAGAAAAGTAGATGTAGCAGAAAAAGACACATTGCTTATTGAGAAAAAGCTCACAAGACTTGAAAAGTTTTTCAGTAGCAGTGCTATTGCCACCGTAACTATTTCCAAAACAAGAGAAAACACAAATGTTGAAGTAACGGTTGCGGAAAAAGGAATGTTTTTCAGAGCTGAGCGTTCAGGCAAAAGTCTTACCGCTTGCGTCGACGAAATTATAGATATACTCACAAGACAAATAAGAAAGAATAAAACAAGACTCGAAAAACGGTTATATGATGGAAAACCGATGGCTTTTGACAGTGAATACATCGATCAGGAAGAATATAACATAGTTAAATCAAAAACGGTATATTTAAAGCCAATGGACAAAGAAGAAGCTATTCTGGAAATGAATATGCTCGGACATTCTTTCTTCCTGTATCAAGATGAAGACACTCACAAGGTTTGTCTTGCATACAAAAGACAGGACGGAGATTACGGAATATTGGAAGCCGAAATTCAATAATCTGAAAACAAAAATAGCTTAGAGGAAAATCCTCTAAGCTATTTTTTATTGTTCTGTTTGTGTATTTTCTTCAACAGCTGTTTCAGTCTGTTCCGGTTTTGTTTGCTCAAAAGGATTATATTCCTCCTGAACTTCAACCGTTTCTTCTTCAGCAGCAGGTTGTTCGATAACTTCTGCCTCGTTTTCAAAATCCACTGACTGTTCTTCTTGTTGGAAGTTTTCATTGCCCTTTATATTTTCAAGCCAGATCTGATATCCACTTTTATTATGACGTATAACAAATATGAAAATACATACTGTCACATGGCATATTACTGACAAGATTTCAAAAAGCACTGCGTTATCAGGTGAATATTCTTTATAAATTCTATAGAGAGCTATATACATAAAAATCATATAGCATACGCTGAAAACAGAAGTTAAAAGTGTGATTAATGTTGCCGCAGCTAAAAAAATGTAAGTTTCAAGCAAAAAAGCCGCAACAACAAAGGGAACTGCAAACACAGATAAAACCGACTTCACAATATAAAACGATAAAAGTTTTACAGCATAGTTTGATTTTTTGCTCATAGTAGCATCTATATCATCTGCTATTTTACCGAAATAGTAAATATTAGCAAAAGGAATAAATGCGATGAAAGGATTTTTCATGCCACGGTTTTTAGCTATATTATACAAGCCTATTGACTGGAAAATATATTGTGCAGAAAAAACCACCAAAGCAAAAAACATTGACAGCAAAATCATAATTATAGCTGACAAAACGTCTTGCACACCCGTTGAAAAAAATTCAGGTGTAGGAGCAAAATCATACTGCGGATAATAATCAAAATACATAGTTTATATCTCCTGTTTATTTAGTTTTAAGCGCACGCTGAAGCCAGATAAGACCTATATCAAGCGCATCATACAAACTTTTCTTTTCGCTTTTTTTGAGAAGACGCTCCATTGGTGATTTAGTCTCATCAGTAAGCAAAAGTTCAAGTGATACTTTTGTGGGGATATCTTTTGCATCTGTATCAAGAATGGTTATAAAAATTATATGCGTATCAGCAGGATTACCGAAATAGATATAATTTTTATAACGAACAAGAGGAAGACCCTTGTATGTTAAATATTTTTGTTCTTTTGTAGACATTGGGATTACTCCTTTATTAATAGTAGAAATATGATACCACATTATTAATCGTTTGTAAATAAAAATATATTGAGTATTTTATTAATTTATGTTAAACTATTTGTTAACTCAAGGTGACAAGAATAATCCGCCTTTTAAAAACAAGTTCGGATTATTTTTGTCACCTTACGTTGGAGGAACAAAATGCAACAAATCAGTAATACAGAAAAAATAAAAGCACAGCTTGATAAAATGAACGATATGCAAAGACTTGCGGTAAATCATACCGAAGGACCGCTTCTCATACTCGCAGGTGCCGGTTCGGGCAAAACAACCGTTCTTATCAGCAGAATTGCAAATATACTTTCAAAGGGGCTTTGCTACCCATCAAATATACTTGCCATAACATTTACAAATAAAGCGGCAAAAGAACTTGTTACAAGAATTGAAAATCTTTTAGGCGAAGACGGAAGCGGAGTATGGGCATCTACCTTCCACAGTTTTTGTTCCAAGGTACTCAGACGTAACATTGAAAAAATCGGATATTCCAATGATTTTTCAATTTTTGACACAGACGATTCTTTAAGGGTTATCAAAAACTGTCAGAAAGAGCTGGGCATCGACCCTCAGATACTTGCACCAAGAGCTGTACTTAGCAGAATATCCCGTTGCAAAGACATCGAAGTATCACCTGCCTCGTACACTGCTAATTTCGGTAATGATTCATACAACAACGATATATGCAACATATATGAAAGATACGAAAAGCAGTTAAAACAGTCAAACGCTCTTGATTTTGACGATATTATTTTAAAAACAGTTCAGCTTTTTGAAAAATGTCCTGAAGTGCTTGATTTTTATTCATCAAAATTCAAATACATAATGGTAGATGAGTATCAGGATACCAACCCTCTGCAGTACAAACTCATATATATGCTTCAGACCGTAAACAAAAATCTATGCGTTGTTGGTGACGACGACCAAAGTATTTACAAATTCCGCGGAGCTACAATTGAAAACATACTTTCATTTGAAAAGCATTTTAAAAACGCAACAGTTATCAGGCTCGAACAAAACTACCGTTCATCAGGCAACATACTGAATGCCGCAAACAACGTTATTTCAAACAACTCTCAAAGAAAAGGTAAAACTTTATGGACCGCATCGGGAAACGGTGAGCCTATATATGAAAACTGTCTTGATGATGAGTATCAGGAAAGTCTTTTTGTTGCAGACACTGTTTTGGATTCTGTCGGCACCGAAAATATGCACTACGGTGATTTTGCGGTTTTATACAGAACAAATGCGCAGTCAAACTCTTTGGAGCAGATGTTTGTAAAAAGCGGTATTCCATACAAGATAATCGGCGGTATGAAGTTCTATGAAAGAAAAGAAATCAAAGATATCCTTTCATACGTTTATCTTATTCACAACACATCAGACGACCTTCGTCTTATGCGAATTATAAACGAGCCAAAAAGAAAAATAGGACAGACAACCGTTGATACTATCCGTGAAATAGCCACAAAAGACAATTTATCGATGTTTGAAGTGGCGAAAAATGCCGAAATTTACACCGAACTCTCTCGAAACACTGTCAAGCTTAAAACCTTTACAGATTTAATAGAAAACATACATACAAACAAAGA
Source organism: Eubacteriales bacterium (assembly GCA_045657265.1). GTDB lineage: Bacteria > Bacillota > Clostridia > Oscillospirales > QAKW01 > RGIG9041. The sequence continues at coordinate 15,820 of JAZOSU010000013.1, forward strand.
CAAAATGCCTATATCTGAGATAATAAAAGATATCTCGGTAAAGAGCGGATACATTTCGATGCTTGAAGCAGAGAACACAGAAGAAGCACGTGACAGAATCAACAACATTGCAGAGCTTGTATCTACGGCAGTTTTATTTGAACAGCAAAGTGAAGAACCTACGCTTGCTGCATTTTTAGAAGAAATTTCGCTTATGACGGATATTGACAATCTTGAAGACAGTGATGACAGAGTTATAATGATGACTCTTCACAGTGCAAAAGGTCTTGAGTTTGACAATGTATTTTTAGTTGGTACAGAAGAAGGATTATTTCCCGGTCAGAGATCAATGGAATCCGAATCTGAGCTTGAAGAAGAACGCAGACTTATGTATGTTGGTATTACAAGAGCAAGAAAACGCCTTTACATCACACATACTAAACGCAGAACACTTTTTGGCAACACCAAATACAATATGCCCTCAAGATTCTTAAAAGAGATACCCTCCGAAATAATAAAATGCCTTTACAACAAAAATAGTTTCCCGCCTATGACCACTGTAATATCAGGATACGGACAACAGATGCCCAAAACATCAGGCGTACAGGTTAAAAAGATAGATTTAAACAAACCTGCACCACAGATAAGAAAACCTGTTGCAACCAAAACCGTATCAGTTGCTGATTTTGATATAGGCGATAGAGTAAGTCATAAAACTTTTGGAGAAGGCACTCTTCTTTCAAAAAAGCCTATGGGTGGAGACACATTACTGGAAGTCAACTTTGATAAAGTCGGAACTAAAAAGATTATGGCTAATTTTGCAAAACTTGAAAAAATATAAAAGAAATAATTGAGTCTTTGATATGCACCTCCAAAAGTCAGACACTTTTGCACAAGTTCAGTAAAAACGGACAATAGAAAAAAAGAGCCCCCTATGGTAGAATAAAAGAAACTACCATAGGGGGATTTTGTATACCAAGAGAATACAACTTAAAACAAAACTGACTCCCCTTGAAATGAGAAGTCAGTATGTTTCTTAAAATTTATTTTTAACTACCATAAGGTGCTTTTTTTGTGCTGTCTGCACAAATTGGGGCAGTCCATTTTGGAGGTGCTATTTGTTTTTTCATTTTTTATTATTGCCTCTTTTATTTTTTATTTTATTATAGCAAAACACAATAATTCGAGCTTATTTTGATAATATGCATAAGAATTCAAACAAAAACAATCAGATCAAAATAAAACGAAAGGTTTTTATGTTCAGCATCTATCCTCTCAAAGACATTGACGGATTTATTAACGAATAAACAGGTAAATATATATTTATGTTGATTTTTATATTAAAATGAGAGATAATAAAGAAAAAATCAAAAAAGGTGTAAATACAGTGAACGCTTTTCTTTCAAAAACAAACACAAAAAAATTAACAGGAAATACGCTTCTGGTTGTGGGAATTTTCGTATATTCTTTCATTCTGGTTGCATTAGGTGAACTTGCGGCACATCACAGTTTGTCACAAATATTTATTTTTTTATCACTGGATAATGTTTTTTTAGCCGTTGCCAACACTTCCCTGCTTATAGGTCTTATAATAACGTTTCTTACATTTATAACCACAAAACTTTCGATAGGTATTGGCGTTACAAGTGTTGTTACCATAGTTCTTTTTATAGCTGACGGAATGAAAATTCTCTTCAGAAGCGAACCGCTTTACACATGGGATTTTGCGATTGCCGGAGAGGCAGCAAACGTTCTTGGCAGTGTAGGGCTTAATTTTTCATCCGCTATGATTCTTGGAATAATTTTCGTTTTATTTTCTATAGCAGCATCTATTATATTCGACATTAAATTTTCAAAAAAACTGTTGATGAAATACAGATTTCAGATTATTCCGTCTGTTGTTTGCGTATTACTGTTCGTTATTTGTTGGAACACTTTATTTACAAACAGCTATATGGAAAAGCATAATCTGCACGCTGTTAACTGGGAACAGGTAAGAAGCTACAAACGAAACGGTCTTATATATTCGATGCTTTCCAACAAAATACTCGCAAAAGTTACAGAACCTGAAAACTATAGCGAAGAAACCATAAACAAAATAATTTCAAAAACAACCATAGGTGAAAATGAAACGGTAAAGCCAAACATAATAATATTTATGAGTGAGGCTTATTCCGATATTGAAAATGCAAAAAACGTCACATTTTCAAAAGACATTAATGAGAATTTTGATAAATTATCAAATGATTTTATGAGCGGAAGATGTCTGACAAGACAGTTTGGCGGCGGTACTGCAAATTCTGAGTTTGAAGTATTAACAGGACTTTCAGCAAGTCTTTTACCGCCCGGAACTATTGCATACACAAGTTACGTAAACAAAAGCACTCCGAATTTTGTTTCTTATCTCAACTCTATAGGATATTACACAACTGCATCACATCCATACATCAGAAGTTTTTTCAGTAGAGAATCTGCATATGAAGATATGGGATTTGCCGAGTTTCACAGCGAAGAAAATTTCGGTGATGCGCAAAGAAAAAGAGCCGAAAACTACATCACAGACGATGCTTTGGTTGACAAGATAATATCGCTTTATGAGCAAAACAAACAAAGCGGAAAACCGTTTTTCAATCATTCTGTTTCAATGCAAAATCATTCTTCTTACTGGCCTGACGAATTTAAAGGCGAAGATCTGGTAACCGCTTCAACAAATGCCGACATAACTGATTCAGAACACAAAGCGTTGGAAACATACGCATCAGGCATTGCGCTTTCTGACAAAGCTTTAGGAAAGCTTGTGGAATACTTTGAAAAAGTTTCAGAGCCTACCGTTATATTATATTTCGGCGACCATCAGCCTTATCTTTCAGAAGATACTTTTACAATGCTTCAGAAGATAGGATATTTATCATCAGACGAGCTTGAAGCAAATTACAAATATTACTCAACACCGTATCTTATCTGGAATAATTTTGACAAAGAAAAACAAAACGAAAAGCAAAGTATGTCGATGTTTCATCTACTTCCGTATATGACGGACAAGCTTAATATGGTAAGACCCGACTACTATTATTTTATGAATGATTTCTTTTCCGAGTGCAAAGGGTTTACCGACAGGATGTATCTTGACAGTCAAGGCGCTCCAACAACGACACAGACAGAAGATGCTGTAGTTTTGACAGAAGAATTCAAAATGTTACAGTATGACATATTACACGGAAACAGATATTGCAAAGAATCCTTTTACAACAAATAAAAAACTTCGGGATATTTTCCCGAAGTTTTTTATTTACAACAAACGTAAAAAAGGCAACGCATCAGCGTTGCCTTTTAATGAGCATAAATTATACTTTCTGTTTAACTTTAGCAGCTTTACCAACTCTGTCACGGATGTAGTAGAGTTTAGCACGTCTAACTTTACCTTTACGGATAATTTCAACGTTTTCTACTTTAGGTGAATGAACAAGGAATGTTCTTTCTACACCAACACCGTAAGCAACTCTTCTTACTTTAAAAGTTTCAGAAATGCCGCCGCCACGTTTTGCGATGATAGTACCTTCAAATGCCTGAATTCTTTCTCTGTTACCTTCAGTAACCTTAACGCTTACGCGAACAGTATCACCGATGTTAAGTTCGAATCTGTCAGCTTTGATTTGCTCATCAGTTACAGCTTTCAAATAATCCATTGTAACTTTTCCTCCTAAAAATTTAATAAAGGGGATATATCCTTGGGTATTCATACGAGCAAAGGCAGAGGACTACCCATCAGAATTTCTTCCACAATCTTTAGTATAATAACATATTATTTTCCAATTTGCAATACTTTTTTTAATTTTCTATGTTTGCACAAATGATTTCGGGGAAATTATTTATACGCACAGGCAAAAACGCAGGTCCTGCCCCTGTGGTAGAAATCATAGTACAATGTTTTTCTTTATAAAATCTGTTTGAATATTTAGGCAAAAATCCGCCTTTGGTAGAATAGATTATTCCAAAAAAAGCAAGTCTTATCATAAGTTTTCCGCCGAAATATCCAAAAGCTAAATCTACGTCATTTTTCAAAATATTCATATCAAACAAAGCAGGAGTTTCGCAAAGGACAATTTTAAAATTTTCAAGTTTTGAAAATGCCTCAAGATCATCTCTTGTTTGCTGATTTATTTTGTGAGATAAAGCAAAAACCGAATAATCGTTGTAAATTTTCATTTTATTGTTATCCAAAGCATCCTCGCTTTGCATATCCGTAAAAGCAAAGTAAACCTTAGAAATATTTTTTAACTTTTCAACGATTTTTTCTGTATCACGCAATCCATTTCCCGTAATTATTATAATATCGGGATTACATTTTTCTATTTTACTTATTACACGTCTTACCGTCAAAGGATATTTATTCAGAAAAACATCCGCTACATAAACAACACGTTTTACAGACGTTTGTTTTTCGGTATTTATATTAAATTTTCGTACAGCAATAATATTACTTTTAATTACCCAAATGATAACACAAAACAATATAAATGCCAAAATAACAAACAATACTTCGGTCATATGTAAACCTTTCTTTAACAAAAGCGAGAATAATTGACAAAATATTACAGTTGATATATACTGAAAACGGAGGTGAAACTCTGTGACACAAAATAACGTAAAAAAACAAATTTTAATATTCACTATAGGCAGTCTTCTAAATTTGCTTCTTTTCTGTCTTACAAAATATACAGCTTTTCCGTTCTGGCTTGATTACACAGGCACATTATACATAACCGCATTATGCGGAATTGTTATGGGCAGCGTTTCTTTTTTAATACACACAGTATTATTGTGGGTACTTATCGACGGAGCAGTTTCACTGCTTCCGGCAATTCCGATTATATTGGTAATGGCAACAATTTATCTGTTTATAAAAGACGACAGCAAGAGTGTCATTAAAAACTTTGCTATGGCACTTTGTTCTATAACAATTGCTTTCATATCCAACGTTCTGATTTTTCTGTGTTGCAAAACTCCCATTGGCAGATACGAAGTATACAGTGATATTTTCAAATCTTTAACATCTGATTTCGGAAAGTTCTATGCAGCATTCTGCACATCGGCTGCCATAACGTTTTCAGAACTATTATTATGTTTTATGATTTTAGCAGTAGCGTCTGTACTGACACCGCGAAGGTCTGACAATTTAACATTCAAAAAATGATACAAAGACCCAAAAAATTGGGTCTTTTTTTATACATTTTTTTAGATTACATTTTTTCAGGAGCTTCTATGTTCATAAGACAAAGAGCGTTCTTAATAACTGTTTTTGCGCAAAGCACAAGAGCAAGTCTTCCCAAAACTACGTTTTCCTGTTCACCTTTTATATGACATGCATTATAAAAACTATGAAAAGCAGATGCTACGTCAATAACATATTTGGTTATTTTGGAAGGTTCCATAGCAACTGCAGAAGCTGTTATTTCCTCAGGGAAACGAGCAAGATTCTTAATAAGTTCTTTTTCGGCATCAGTTTCATATGAATAGTTTGCCAAAGCCGAAACGTCTACACCGTTACATTCAAGATTACGTAAAATCGAGCATATACGCGCATGGGCATACTGAACATAATACATAGGATTCTCACTATCCTGTTTTACAGCAAGTGACAAATCAAAATCCATTACCGATTCACTGCGGTTCATATTAAAGAAGAAACGAGCGGCATCTGCAGGGATTTCATCAAGAAGATCTGCAAGTGTAATGCTCTTTCCTGTACGTTTTGACATTTTGAAAGGTTTACCGTCACGCATAAGACGAACAAGCTGCATAAGCACAACGTCAAGTCTGTTTTCTTCAATGCCTAAAGCTTTCATACCCGCTTTATATCTTATCGTATGACCGTGATGATCTGCGCCGAGTACGTTTATACAACGTTCAAAATTACGTTCACAGAATTTATTACGATGATATGCAAGGTCTACTGCATAATAGGTATAGAAACCATTGGCTTTGACCATAACTTCGTCTTTTTCACAACCGTAATCAGTTGCGCGGAACCATTTAGCTCCTTCCGCTTCATAAAGAGCACCGGCTTTTTCCAAAAGGTCAATAGTTTCTTTTACATACCCGCTCTTATGAAGTGTTGATTCACGGAACCATTTATCATATACGATTTTATATTTTTCAAGGTCGCTTTGCATTCTTGCGATATTCTTTTCAAGTCCGAACGCAACCATTTCTCCGACAAGAGTTTCTTTATCATCAAAAGAAATATTTCCGCCTTTAAGATCGTAAAATTCTTTTGCAAGAACTTTAATATCATCGCCGTGATATCCGTCATCGGGGAATTCCATACTATCCTCACCGTTGACAAGCTGATAAATACGCGCATACAAAGATTCTCCAAAAAGAGAAACCTGATTTCCTGCATCGTTTACATAGAATTCTTTTTTAACGTCAGCCCCTGCCCAACTAAGAACAGAAGAAAGGCAATCACCTATTATACCGCCTCTTGCATTACCCATATGCATCGGACCTGTGGGGTTTGCAGATACAAATTCAACAAGGACGGTTTGTCCTTTGAAATAGTCAGATTTACCATAGTTTTCGGAAAGGTTGAGAATTGTTTCTACAACCATAGAATAATACTTATCTGAAAGTTTAAAGTTAATGAAACCGGGACCTGCAACCGAAACGCTTTCAACAAATTCTCCTTTATCAAAGTTATTGATAATAGCGTTTGCTATCATTACAGGTGCTTTTTTTAGCATTTTTACATTTTTCATTGCAAAGTTTGCGGAAAATTCACCGTTTGCTGCATCTTTTGGAACTTCTACCTCAAAGTCAGCTATTTCCACCAAATCAAGCTGGGCATTTTTCACTGCATTTTCATATGCCTGTTTTACTTTTTGTTTTATTAATGTTTTCATATACACTGCCGGATTATTAACTGCCATTTTATATCTCCTTGATAGTTATGTTAATTTTATTTTTTACAGGTTTTGTTTCCCCTATGCTTATAGAATACTCCAATAAAAGCGTTCCGTTTTGTTCAAGCCTGTCCTCAATCACATCTGTCACAACAGACAAGGGTAAATTCCCCATAGGAGTCATATACGACGAAATATGTTCTGCGTTTTTTTCAAAAGTCATAACGCTTCCGCTTTTAAAACGTCTAAGGCGTACTGTTGATTTATCACATATAACAGAACACTGCTCAAAACCGTCGTTATAAATCAGATATTTATTATCGTTTTTTATTTGGTATGTACCTTTATAGCTATGATCTGACACTTCATCTTCCTGAAGCGTTTTCATAAATATCTGCACGTTTTTCTTATCAGTATTTTTCAATGTCAATTTTACTTACCTCTCCGTCAATAGAACGGCGCATAAACAAACTGCCTAAAGTTTCAAAACCCTCTACGCTGTCTGAAACATAATATCTCTGACTTCCCTGCTTATTTTCAGAAAGCATATCATTTTTTTCAAGATATTCGCGAACTGATTTTGCCGCTTCTTTGCCTGAATTAACAAGCACAACGTCATCACCTACATAGTCCCCTATAGTTTTTGCAATTATGGGATAATGGGTACAACCCAAAATAACCGTATCAGCTCCGAAGTCTTTTATTTCAGAAAGATAATACTTAACCGTTTCTTTTGCAATAATATCCTCACTGTCAATATGTCCGTTCTCAACAAGCGGAACAAAAAGCGGACAAGCAACACTGAGCGTTTCACACTCAGGCGCAAGTTGTTTGATTTTTTGTTCATATGCTTTTGATTTTATTGTAGCAGGAGTTCCTATGATCCCTATTTTTTTATTTTTAGTAGCTGAAATTGCCGCATTTACCGTGCTGTTTATAACACCGATAACCGGAAAAGGATATTCACTTTTTATCTCGTCAATAGCAACTGAAGATGCAGTTCCGCAGGCTACCAATGCCGCTTTTATGCCAAATGTACTCAGAAAATTCAAATCCTGTTTTGCATATCGGATAATAGTATCGCGGCTTTTAGCGCCATATGGCACTCTTGATGTATCTCCGAAATAAATTATATCTTCTTCGGGAAGTATTTTTATCAATTCTTTGACTGCCGTGAGACCGCCCAAACCGCTGTCAAATATCCCTATTGCTCCTTTGTTCATATCCTGTCCTCCGAAAGAGCAAGTTCAATAAGTTTATCAGCAAGAGCTTTACCTTCAAGACCACCGTATGCCATAAGTTTAGGATACATACTGATATCAGTAAATCCAGGTATCGTGTTAAGTTCATTAAATATGATTTTATCGTCATCAGTTACGAAAAAGTCAACTCTTGAAAGTCCCTGACATTCCATTGCGGCATAAACTTTCTTTGCATAGTCGATAACAAGATTATATGCTTTTTCGCTTATTTTAGCAGGAATGAATAATTTGGAATTTTCATCGTTATACTTTGAATCATAACTATAAAATTCTTCTGAAGGTGCAATCTGACCGCAAGTAGGACAGAACAGCGTACTGTTACCAAGCACAGCCGCTTCGACTTCACATCCTACGATACATTCTTCAACAAGAACTTTAAAATCGTGTTTTGCCGCTTCTTTAAGTCCGTCTATAAGTTCCTGTCTGTTATGACATTTATTTACCCCGACACTCGATCCTGCGCTTGAAGGTTTAACAAACATAGGATATTCAAATCTTGATTCAAGAAGTCTTACTGCATCTTCGCACTGAGCTTTAAGATTTCTTGCATAGAAAAACTCAAAATCAGCCTGCGGAATATTTGCTCTGTCACAGATTATTTTTGTCAGAACTTTATCCATACTGTTTGCACCACTTGTCATTGTAGTGGAAGTCTGGGGAATACCTGCAAGTTGTAAAAGAGCGGCAATAGCTCCGTCTTCACCGTTTTTTCCGTGCATAATCGGGAAAGCCACATCTATGCGGATAGTCTGACCGTCTGAAACATATATACCGTGCACCGATCTGTCAGGCGCAATAAACGCTTGTTTACAATCATCGTCAAGCCAATTGTTTTCACGTATATTTTCTGCAGACGCATCAGTAAGATACCATTTTCCGTCTGATGTTATTCCGATTTTGAAAACATTATATTTTTCCGGGTCAAGTATTGAAATCACATTAGCTGCCGAAAGGCAGGATATTTCATATTCGCTTGAAACGCCGCCGAAAATGACAGCAACATTTAATTTTTTCATATTAACCCTCTCAATTAATTATATTATTAATATATAATAACATTATTTATTCTTTATGTAAAGATTAATTTTTCCCGAAAGTCTCAAAAAAGCATACAAAGACGGCAAAAGCATCATTAAATTGATAACGTCTGCCATTTTCCACAATCTTTCAAGTGAAACAATCGCGCCAAAAAAGACGGCGGACACGTAAATCACATCATAAAAAGTTGTTGTATCAAAGAAAAAGTCCAATGCTTTTTTTGCTATATAGTACCATCCTATAACTGTCGCAAAAACAAAAAGTGTCATTGACAGGCCGAGAAAAGCTTTGCCTGTTTTAAAACTTGAAAATGCCATATCAAGTATAGTTTCAACGTTCATTCCTTTCTTTGCACCGCAGCTTAAAAACATAACGCCTGTCACAGAGCACATAACCACAGTATCCCAAAACGCCGTCGTCATTGCAGAGAGAGAACAAAGTTCAATATTTGAATCTCCCGATTCTGCCGCAAGCAGTCCCCCTGTACCGAGACCGCTTTCGTTTGAATAAAGTCCCCTTGTAATGCCTTGTTTGAGAGCAACTCCTATCCCTCCCCCCGCAACCGCGGAAAAAGAAAATGCATTTTTTATCATATCTGCAAAAATTTCAGGCAGAAACTGAGCGTTTTTAAGTATAACCAAGCCACAAAACACTGTAAAGCCAACCGACATTACAGGCACAAGTAAGCCGCTGACATTTGCTATACCTTTAAATCCAAAAGAAATTGTCAAAGCAACCATAAAACCCAAGACAACACCTGTTATCCAGCGTTCTGCAGGAAATGAAGTTGCAAGGCTGTTTGACGGTATTGAAGCCCCCATCATCAAACCACCCACACCACACAAAACAGACCATAAAATTGCAAGTTTTTTGTGGTTCAGATGGCACAGAAGTGCCATTGTACCTCCTACACTTTTTTTATATTTTATACACAGATAGCTTTCTGCATATTTGGTTGCCATTGCAAGAATTCCGCAAACCCACAACCAGAAAACAGAACCAGAGCCACCCAAAGATATGGCAACTGCCACACCTACTATATTTCCCGGTCCTACCGTTGTTCCAAGTGCCGCAGCAAACGCTTTATACGTTCCTATACCGCCCTTAGAATCATTATTTTTAAAAGAGTATTTAATTCCTTTAAACGTATGTTTTTGCACAAATTTTAATTTAAAAGTAAAAAATATATGTACTGCCAGAAGTATATAAACCAAAAGTATCACCTAAATCATTATATTGACCTTTAATGTCAAATATTATATAATAAAAATATGAGTGATTTATTTTTTATGAAAAAAGCATATGCACTTGCCAAGAGAGCATATGCCATAGACGAAGTACCTGTCGGAGCTGTCATTGTCAAAGACGGAAAAATCATTTCAAGAGCATTCAACAAACGTGAAACCGCAAAAGATTCAACCGCTCATGCCGAACTTTCAGCTATTTTAAAAGCTTGTAAAAAACTTGGCGGATGGCGGCTTTCAGGATGCACTCTTTACGTCACTTTAGAACCTTGTGTTATGTGTGCAGGAGCTATAATCAATTCCAGAATTGACAGGGTAGTTATTGGAACAAAAGATCCAAAAGCAGGTGCCATGGGAAGTGTTATTGACATCAATTCCCTGCCTCTTAATCACAAAACAGAAGTCACCTATGGTATAATGGAAGAGGAATGTAAAAAAATATTAAAAGATTTTTTTGCAAATCTTCGGAAAAAACGCAATTAACAAAAATTTAAAAATTTGATAACAACTTATATCAAACAAAGTGATATAATATGACCGAGATAAGAAGATAGAGCTTATCTTAATCCCCCTCCTATTTTTAATGCAAAACGGTAAAGCGGCGTCGGTCAAACGGCGCCGCTTTACTTGTAATATGGAAATAACTATGTTATAATATACAAATACTTTGAAAGGAACATAAATTTATGGCATTTATAGACGATGTAATAGAAAAGGCTCAGAAAGCCGGCAAAATAGTTATTGAAAAAGCAGGAGATGCTAAAGAGTACGTAACACTTGAATACAAAGCATCCACCATCAGAAATCAGACTGACGGTCTTTACAGAGAGCTTGGAAGACTTATATACACAAGTTTACAAAGCGATGAAAACGTTGACGACAAAAAGCAGGTGCTTATCGACAGAATCAACGAGTTGATAGCGCAGCAAAACGAAATTAATGCTCAAATAACAAAATTTAAAAATATATGTACCTCTTGCGGAGCCGCCAACTCATCAAAAGCTGATTTTTGTGCAAAATGCGGCAAATCCTTAAGATAAATTTCGGAGGAAGTTCGTTTTGAGTCAAAACACAAGAAAAAACTTTTTAAACGGCGCAATGATACTTACCGTAGCACTTGCGCTCGTTAAAGTTATAGGATTTATTTACAAAATACCCCTCACAAACATTCTTGAGGGTGACGGATACGGATATTACAACGACGCATATCAGGTATATTCATTATTATTTGTAATATCAACAGGCGGAATTCCTGTTGCTATTGCAAAAATGATAAGTGAATCTAATGCGATAGGACGCATACACGAGCCTAAAAAAATACTTTCTCTTGCACTTAAAACCTTTTCAATAATAGGACTTTTAGGCACACTGCTTCTGATTTTTATGGCAAAATGGTTTGCGCAGACTGTTGTCAAAACGCCTGAATCAACTATATCTATAATTGCAGTTGCGCCTGCTATATTTTTTGTTTCTTTAGGTTCTGCTTTCAAAGGTTATTTCCAAGGCTACAAAAATATGACGCCTACCGCCATTTTTCAGATAATAGAAGCAGCCACAAAACTTCTCGGTTTTGTAATTGTTTTTATTCTTATTGCCCTTGGATACAGTGACAGACCTGACGTTTTAGCTTGTGGTGCCATCTTAGGTGTAACACTTGGTTCACTTGCTTCAACCGCATTTATGTTTTTAAGGTTTTATTTCGGTAAAGAGGAAATTGATACCTCTGTAGAAACCCCTCTTGAAAACCGTTCAAACAGCGTACTGTTTCGGGCAATGGTTAAAATTGCCGTGCCTGTTACAATAAGCTCTTCTGTTATGAGTATCACGTCTTTACTTGATATGATATTTGTTAAAAATTCACTTATTGCATCAGGTCTTACTGCTCAGGCTTCTAATTTTGTCTACGGAAGTTATTCGGGTTGTTGTTATTCCCTTTTTAATCTTCCGCCAACTATTACTCAGACCATCGGAATTTCCGTACTTCCTTTCATATCGGGGCTTTTCTCTACAGGTAAATTCAAAGAAGCTCACAGCAATATGGATTCATCTATGAGAATAGTTTCTCTTATTGCCGCACCCTGCGCAATAGGTCTTTCATTCTTTTCAAAACCAATTTTATCACTGGTATACAGCGGTATTCCAAAAGAAGTCGGCGTTGCAGCTCCCGCATTCACTATACTTGCTCTGGGGATATATCTCGTTGCTATGGTTTACCCTACAAGTTTATTCTTACAAGCCTGTGGCAGAGCATCTATACCTATGATTTCTATGTTAATCGGCGCTGTTTTGAAAATAGTCATCAATATTGTTTTAGTGTCTAATCCGGCTATCCGAATAAACGGAGCGCCTTTTGGCACTCTTGCCTGTTACGGCTCAATACTGATAATTAATCTTATAATGCTTTACAAGCATCAGAAATACAAACCTCATTTGTTATCAGTATTTATAAAACCTCTTATTGCCGCCATAATTTCTATAGGCGCATCCTATGGGATTTATTTAGTTGCAGGCGGAGGAAAACTTTTAACTCTTATCTGCATCGCAATTGCCGCAGTTTTATACATCGCGTTTATATTTATTTTTAAAACATTAAACAGATTTGACGTAAAACTCCTGCCAAAAGGCGATAAAATATGTGATATACTCGTAAGAAAAGGACTTATAAAATGAGCAAACAACAATTACTTTCAAAAACAGATTACAATTTTGACGACCTCGTTGAAATTGTAGACATTCTGAGAATGCCGGGTGGATGTCCCTGGGACATGGAACAGACTCATCAATCTATAAGAAAAGGTCTTATAGAAGAAACCTACGAGGTTGTTGAGGGTATTGACTCATCCGACGATGATATTATGTGTGAAGAGCTTGGTGATCTTATCTTACAGGTTGTATTTCACGCCAGCATAGCAAAAGACAGAAAAGCTTTTGATATTGATAAAATTTGTGACGGCATCTGTAAAAAACTTATATACAGACATCCCCACGTATTTGCAGACGTAAACGTTGAAAATTCAGAAGAAGTTTTAATAAATTGGGACGAACTTAAGAAAAAAGAAAAAGGTCAAAAAAACAAAGCTGACGAACTTTTATCAGTTTCAAAAGCGCTCCCTTCTCTTATGAGAGCACAGAAACTTATAAAAAAATCAGGTAACGAATGCAAAGAAAAAGATGTTATTGAAAGCATTGAAAATACAATAACACAAATAAAAAGCGGAAAATCCGAAAAATCAGAGCTTATTTCCGATATATTATTTGACTGTGCAAAACTCGGAAATTGCTATAAATTGGATTTAGAACAGCAATTATACGATAAAAATGACAGTTTTTGTGCTGAAAATACAAAAAATATATGAAAATTCACAAATAAATTTAAAAAATGTATTGCAAAGTTAATTTAAGTTTGAGATAATATAAATATAAATTTCCTGCAAAGGAAAATTTTTAGGAGGATATAAAAATGAACAAAGCAGAACTTATCGCAGCTGTTGCAGCTAATGCAGGTATTTCACAGAAAGATGCTGGTAAAGCACTTGCTGCTGTAATCGACGAAATCAAAGGTGCTCTCAAAAAAGGCGACAAAGTACAGCTCGTAGGCTTCGGTTCTTTCGAAGTTAAAAACAAACCTGAAAGAAAAGGTAAAAACCCAAGAACAGGCGAAGTTATCACAATCAAAGCTTCTAAAGCTCCTGTATTCAAAGCAGGTAAAGCTTTTAAAGACGAAATCGCTTAATTCGAATAAATTGCCGCAGCTAAAAGCTGCGGCAAATTTATTACTACTATGGAGATAAAATGAGAATAGATAAATATTTAAAAGTATCAAGACTTATTAAAAGACGAACTGTTGCGCAGGACGCTTGTGACGGCGGAAGAGTAAGCGTAAACGGAAAGGTTGTAAAACCTGCTTACGACGTAAAAGAAGGAGATATAATAGAACTTTCCTTCGGTGCAAAGAAAAGCAAAGTAAAGGTGGAAAAAGTTTGTGATTTTATCAAAGCAAACGAAGCTGAAACTATGTATTCTGTAATCGAATGATTTTTGCAGATTAAAAGAAATTATTTTTTAAATATTATAAATAAGAAAAACATCGCAAATTGCGATGTTTTTCTTATTTATTTCAATTTTAATTCAGTTTTAATTCGCTCTGCTATAGTATTTATGTATGGCGCATTTGACGGTCTGCCTTTATTGGCATCTACGCTGTAGCCGAATATATCATTTATTAAATCAACGTTACCAAGAAGCCACGATTTATCTATTGCAGAACGAATAGCACGTTCAACTGCCGCAGGAGATGTATTAAACTTCCTTGCGATTTCGGGATACACGTCTTTAGTCATTTCGAGTTTTGTATCCGATTTATTTGATGCAACAATACAAACTCCTTCTATAACGTAATCATATCCTAAAACACCCGAAGAATGTCCAAGGTTATGAATGAGAGAAGTTGTTTTTGTACGTATTGCAAACTTTTCATCATCATAAGATGTTTTCGTTGTCATTCCGTTTGATTTATCTTGTACAAGTTTTCTTATATTTTTATCAAGAGTATAAAAATCAGTAGGAAGCAGAGTAAACAAATCTATACCGCAGTTTAAAACTTTATTTATAAGAGAACTGTCAAAAACAAAAGTTGCAACAACGAATACTACGTCAGTATCAAGACCCAAAGATTTTATTTCTTCATACAGTCCGCAGGCATCAAGGTCATATACAAACGCATCGCATATAACAACCTGCGGTTTGCTCTGAAGCATTTCAGATGCACAGTCAAAACCGTACTGGGTGTTTTTTACAACTTCATAATTAAACAGACCTAAAAACTCAGATATCGTTTGTCTCGTTTTAGAGTCGGCGCAAACTAAAGCCGCTTTCAGTTTTTGTGTATTATTCATATCTATTCTTCGTCGCTGAGCACTATAAATCCGTTTGGTATAAAACGCATACCGTCTTTATCTGAACCGCTGGGGTCATTTACTATTTCATCTTTATAAGAAAGGACTGTAGATGAACCGCCGTCAAGATTTGCAGCGTTATAACAGTTTTGTTCAACCATAATATCACGAAGTGTTTTGATTGTAACACCAACAGAGGATGCCGATCTTCCGTCTACTACGACAAAAACAACCGTTCCATCCTGTCTCTGACCGATAGCTGTACGTGGTGCAAGTCCCCAACCGCCGTTACCTGTCATTTCTGCACTTTCACCGTTAATTACAAGAAACGGGGTGAACTCAACTGCATCACGAAGATCAAGTTGTTCCAGTTCTGCTCTTGAATATTTACCTGTAACAAGAATATTTTCTTTATTGAAACCTATTACGTTATAACTGCTTTTGTTAGGCATATGTAAAACATTACCTTCTGAAATTACAAGACCTATCGGAATCCCACCGTTACCAAAGCCTTTAGCATCACCGAAACCGCCTGCATTTATACCTGCTATAGCGTTATAG
Source organism: Eubacteriales bacterium (assembly GCA_045657265.1). Lineage (GTDB taxonomy): Bacteria > Bacillota > Clostridia > Oscillospirales > QAKW01 > RGIG9041. Next base: position 31,701 of record JAZOSU010000013.1, read on the forward strand.
TTTTCAAGCAAATAGGGCATCTTCTGACCTTTTACACCGAAATATTTAGATACGCCGAGAATTACTTTAGAAGGGTCACTTATTTCAAGCATCCACGCTTTATAGCCATCTTTACTGATATCTGTAAGCACAAGTTTATTTTCTTTATCCATTGTAACATCAATGCTGTTTGTATCAGTTACTGTATCAAGATCAATTACGCTGTTATTTGCCATAACCTTATCAATAACACTCTTGGGATAGAACATTGTAGACAGATATTTATGATTAATGGTTGTCTGAGAAGAGGTTATGAGAAAGTCTCTGAAACCTCCCCAAGGACCATATAACAGTGTAAGAGATACCGTACCCAAAACTATCCAGGTAGAAAACATAGAAATAGTAAATTTTCCGGCGCGTTTTTTAGAAAACGCTTTTAAACTGAACTTAGGTTTATTTTTTGCTGTTTTTTTCATATTGAATTATTCACCGAAATCCTTTGGTTTATCACCTAAATTAAAATAATTGAGAATAGCCTGAACTGTACGTTCAGATGCTTTACCGTCACCATAAGGGTTGACTGCTTTTGACTGTTTATTATAAGCTTTTTCGTCATTAATAAGCTCATTTGCCATATTTACGATATTATTCGTTTCAACACCCGCTATTTTAACGGTACCGGCCTCAACTGCCTCAGGTCTTTCTGTTTCTGTGCGAAGCACCAGAACAGGTTTACCAAGTGCAGGAGCTTCTTCCTGAAGACCGCCACTGTCTGTCATTACCATATAACATCTGTTCATAAGGTTATGCATATCGCAAACATCAACAGGGTCTATGAGAAATACTCTGTCAAGATCACCCAAGATAGCTTTTGCTGTGTCGCGTACTTTTGGATTAAGGTGCATAGGATATATAACCTTAACATCAGGATTTTCCAGAACTATCTGTTTCATAGCAAGGCATATCTGTTCGAGGGGTTTACCGAGATTTTCACGTCTGTGAGCTGTAAGCAAAATATATTTCGCATCGGTAAAATCAATTTTAGCAAGATTTTCGTCTGCAAAAACATAATCATCACGAACTGTTGTTGAAAGAGCGTCAATTACAGTATTACCTGTAATATACACGTTTTCTGTTATATTTTCTTTCAAAAGGTTAGCTTTATTTGATGCAGTAGGAGCAAAATGAAGGTCAGCAAGACGCGATGTCATCTGTCTGTTCATTTCTTCAGGGAACGGAGAATATTTATCATAAGTACGAAGACCTGCTTCAACGTGACCTATTCTCACATTATTATAAAATGCTGCAAGAGCTCCTGCAAACGTTGTACTTGTATCGCCGTGTACCAGAAGAACGTCGGGGGTGAGTTTTTCAAGTACTTTTTCCATACCCGTCAGAATATCGGTAGTAATAGTGGTCACAGTTTGTCCCGGACGCATTATATCAAGGTTATAGTCAGGAGTTATATCAAAAGTTTCAAGAACCTGGATAAGCATTTCTCTATGCTGTCCCGTAAGACAAACTATACTTTCTATCTGAGGACATTTTTCAAGTTCTTTTATGAGCGGAGCCATTTTGATAGCTTCAGGACGTGTGCCGAAAACGGTCATTACTTTAATTTTATTTGTCATCTTTAATCTCCTTATGGATCTTATGTTTATACATTACAAGTGAACAGAATATTACAATAACGAATACTATAACAACAAGCACTGCCGCACGCATAAAACCTTCACCTGCAAGTAAAACCGCAGTAAGTCCAAGCACAGCGGCAATACCATACATTATTGTAACTGCCTGTTTTTGTGAAAAACCAAGGTCTATCAGACGGTGATGCAGATGTGTTTTATCTGCAGACATGGGTGATTTACCGTTAAGAACTCTTCTTATTGAAACGAATGCCATATCGAATATGGGAAGTCCGAAAATAAGAAACGGAATTGCAAACGCTATTACCGCATATGCTTTGAAAAGTCCCATTACCGACATAACGGCAAGTGTATATCCGATGAACATCGAGCCTGTATCACCCATAAACATTTTTGCAGGGTTGAAATTATATGGAATAAATCCGAGACAAGCTCCTGCAAGAGCTGCTGCCACTATTGCAACAGCCGGTGACACAAGCAATATCAGAATCACCATAACGCACACTGACATTATACAGGAAACGCCTACAGCCAGTCCGTCAAGTCCGTCAATTAAGTTAACTGCATTAAGAATACACAAAAGCCAGATAATAGTTACGATATACTGAGTAACTGTATTGAGTTGTATATAAGCATTTGACGTGCTGAAAAAGTTTGGAAATCCTGTTATACGGACACCGAAATACACAGGAATCGCAGTAGCAATAAGCTGAAAACCGAATTTCTGAGACGGTTTTAATGCAAGAACGTCATCAAATATACCAAGAGCAACAATTACTATTGAACCAAGAAGCATACCTCTTACTTCTCTTGACATATGTTCGGTACAAAAAACAAGCACCGAAATATAAAATCCGACAAAAATTGCTATTCCGCCAAGTCTTGGAATTGGTGTTTTATGCATTCTGCGTTTATCTTTAGGAACGTCTATTGCGCCTATCTTATATGCAAAGTTCTTTGCAAGAGGCGAACAGATAAAGGTAAGAATAAATGCAACTGCAAATGCACAGGCAATATAAATATAATCTAATTTTTCCATAATAATATCATATCCTTATCTTTTGATAAAGCCTATTTTCTTCTGAACTTTTGAAAGTGTTTTTCTTGAAAGATAGAATGCTTTTTCTGCGCTTTCGGTATACACTTTCTGGAGATAATCCTTGTTTGACATAAGATAATCATACTGTTGTTTCAAAGGCGCAAGTGCATCCGCAACAGCTTCGCCGACAGCTAATTTAAACTCACCGTATCCCGCATTTTCAAACTGTTTTTGAGCATCTTCAATGGTAACACCTGTCATTACGCTATAGATTGAAAGAAGGTTACTGATACCGGGTTTATCTTCTGAATATATGATTTTATTATCACTGTCAGTAACTGCACTTTTGAATTTTCTGATAATTGTATCTTTATCGTCAATAATACTGATATATGATTTTGGGTTAGGGTCTGATTTACTCATTTTCTTTTCGGGCTGAGCAAGAGACATAACCTTTGCACCGACAGAGGGTATATATCCTTCGGGTACTTTGAACACGTCACCGTAAATTCCGTTAAAGCGAATTGCTATATTACGCGCAAGTTCAAGATGCTGTTTCTGGTCAACACCTACGGGAACAAGATCCGTGTTATAGAGAAGAATATCTGCAGCCATAAGCGTCGGGTAAGTAAACAAACCTGCGTTAATATTATCTGCGTGTTGTTTTGATTTATCTTTAAACTGAGTCATTCTGCTAAGTTCACCGTACATTGTATAGCAGTTAAGTATCCACGCAAGTTCTGCATGAGCAGGAACATGGCTCTGAATAAAAACTATATTTTTTTCAGGATCTACGCCTGATGCAAGAATGATCGCAAGTGTAGACAAAGTACGTGCACGAAGGTCAGCCGGTGTATTTCTTACTGTAATTGCGTGCATATCAACTACAGAAAAGATTCCCAGTCCCTGTTTTGCAACCAAAGGCCAGTTTTTAACTGCTCCTATATAGTTACCGAGAGTTATAGTTCCACTGGGTTGTATACCGCTGAATATTATCTTCTGGTCCTCCATATATAAACCTCATTTCAAACATAAATATACAGAATATATGATAACATATATAAATCTACAATACAATAACATTTTTAATTTTAATAAAATAAAACATACGAAATTTAAAATTTTGAAAAAAATTTATTTACATTTGCTAAAAATATGTTATACTATTGAGTGGTCAATTATTTTACTTTAAAAGGAGCGGTTATTATGAGCCGTATGATCGGCACTATTTCAAGAGGCGTTCGCGCCCCTATTATCCGTACCGGAGACGATCTGGTTGAAATCGTTACTACATCTGTTATTGAAGCTGCAAAAGACGGCGGCTATGAAATTCGCGACCGTGATATCGTTGCAATGACTGAATCAATCGTTGCAAGAGCGCAGGGCAACTATGCTTCTGTTGATGATATCGCAGTTGACATCAAAGAAAAATTTGGCGGTGGAACTGTAGGTGTTATATTCCCTATCTTAAGCCGTAACAGATTTGCTATTTGTCTTCGCGGTATTGCAAAAGGAGCAAAGAAAGTAGTCGTTATGCTTTCATACCCTTCAGATGAAGTCGGCAACCATTTGTTTGACATTGATATGATGGACGAAAAGGGCGTTGACCCTTACAAAGACGTACTTTCTACAGAAAAATACCGTGAGCTTTTCGGTTACGTTAAGCATACTTTCACAGGTATGGATTACGTTGAATACTATCAGCAACTTATTGAAGAATGCGGTGCGGAAGCAGAAATAATTTTTGCAAATAATCCACGCGCTATTCTTGATTATACAAAAAACGTACTTTGCTGTGACATACACACAAGAGCACGTACAAAGAGAATACTCAAAGCTGCAGGTGCAGAAAAAGTTTACGGAATGGACGATATTCTTTCTTCATCCATAAACGGAAGCGGTTGCAACGAACAGTACGGACTTTTAGGTTCAAACAAAGCAACCGAAGATACTGTTAAACTCTTCCCCCGTGAGTGTCAACCACTTGTTGATGCTATCCAGAAAAGCATTTTTGAAAAAACAGGCAAAAACGTTGAGGTAATGGTTTACGGTGACGGCGCTTTCAAAGATCCCGTAGGCAAAATCTGGGAACTTGCTGATCCGGTGGTTTCACCTGCTTACACAAGCGGTCTTGAGGGTACACCGAACGAACTTAAAATGAAATATCTTGCTGATAACGATTTTGCAGACCTTTCAGGCGATGCATTGAAAGAAGCAATTAAAACAAAAATTCAGGAAAAAGACGGAAATCTCGTAGGTCAGATGGCATCTGAGGGTACGACTCCACGTCGTCTTACAGACCTTATCGGTTCACTTTGCGACCTTACTTCAGGTTCAGGTGACAAAGGTACACCTATTATCTACATTCAGGGATATTTCGACAACTACACAACTGATTAATTTATAAAAAAATCAATACAAAAGCGGCTGTAAAAACTTGTGTTTTTTACAGCCGCTTTCGTTATGAGGATAGAAAAATTTGCTTTTTCTTTTTACATATTTATCACATAGTCGGCAATACGGGTATCGTCATCATTATGAGTGACAAAAATCACCTGTCTGCCGTCTTTTTTTATTACGTCAAGAAGTTTTTCTCTGCTTTCACTGTCAAGAGCTGACAAAGGCTCGTCAAGAAGCAAAAGTTTTGCATCATAAGCAAGCGTTCTTGCAAGAGCCACTCTTTGTCTCATACCGCCAGACAATTCATCAGGTTTTTTATCAAAATCATAAAACCCGACTTTTTGAAGAATTTCTCTTGATGCATCGAAAGTTTCTTTTTTATCGGAAAGTACAACGTTGACGTTTTCAAGAGCACTAAGATGAGGAAAAAGTCTCGGTTGCTGAAACATATAAGAGCAGTTGAGATCTGTTACAACCTCTCCTGAATTTTGTTTAAGAAGACCTGCTATTACATTAAGCAAAGTTGTTTTACCGCAACCCGATTTTCCGCAAAGAGCTATTATCTTATACTCTGACAAATCACAAGAAAAATTATCAATCACGGTATTATCGCCAAATTTTACCGTTATATTCTTAAGTTCAAGCATTTGGCGTCACCTGCCTTTCATAGCTTTTAAAAGCCATACAAAACAGATATTCAATAACAGCACTAAGCACTACAACAACTACAGTCCACGCAAAAAGGTCAGTAGTTTCAAGATAGAGTTTACTGTCATAAATCATTTTACCTATTGAGAAAACAGGAACAGCCAGAACTTCCGCTGCAATACCCGCTTTCCAGGCAAGGCCAAGTGATGAGCGGCAGGAAGATATGAAATACGGATAGACTGACGGCAGATACAAATGTTTTACTTTTTTAAAAAAAGAAAACTTGAAAACTTTTGCAACTTCTGCAAGGTTTTTATCAACACTTCCCATACCCTCTGTTATATTTGCAGTAACAACAGGTACTACAATAAGCACAGCTATAAACATAGGAAGAACTCCCCTGTCTATCCACAAAAGCGCAAGCATTATAAAAGATGCAACAGGGGTTGCTTTAACAAGGCTCATAATGGGTGAAATAAGAGTTTTTGCAAAATCTGACACAAAACACAAAACTCCAAGCAGTACGCCAACTACAATTGAAATCAAAATTCCCATTGTTATTCTCAAAAGAGAGGTGGCAACAGTAATCCAGAATTCAGAAGTTACACAAAGTTGTGCAAGGCGCACCAAAACAGATAGCGGTGACGGTACAAGCAGTTCGCTATCCACAGTCAAGGCAAAAATATGCCATATAACAATCCAGAAAACTACTGCCAATATTTTTTTTGTAATTTTTTTAATCATTTTGCAATATAGTAGAAATCATCTGCCGGTAATTTACCGCCGATAGATGATGGCTGTGCTTTATGCAATACGTTATAGAATGCATTAAGCGCAGTTTTCATTTCTTCGTCTTTAACAAAACAAATATTGCAGTTAGGAATAGCTTTGGTTGCTATTGGAGCTTTTTCAAAAATTTTATGTTTTGCAATAAGTTCACCTGCAGAACCTACGTTTTCAGTAACAAACTTCACAGAAGCTTCATACTCTTCAAGGAATTTATTAAGTTCATTGGGGTTTGACTGGGCAAATTCTTTTGTTGCCACAATACATCCCTGAACAAGAGAACCTTTTTCAGAAACTTTATCCCATTCTTTTGTAAGGTCAACTGCTACATTCAATTCTTTATTAGCTGCGCAAGCTATAGTAACCATAGGTTCCGGAAGAACCGCAATGTCAACTTTACCTGCAGCAACAGCACTGCGAAGCTCAGCGGGAGCGTTATATGAAAAATCAATAGTAATATCTTTTCCTATTTCAAAACCGTTCTTTTCGCAAAGATAGTTTACGATATACTCAGGGTTTGAACTTTTACCGGGAACATAAACTGTTTTACCTTTAAGGTCAGCAAATGATTTAACTGTATTTCCTTTTTCAACAACGTAAAGAACACCTAATGTGTTAACAGCTACAACCTGAACTTTACCGCCTGTTTTGTTATACACAACAGATGCAGCATTTGTAGGAAGCGCTGCAAGTTGAGTTGTGCCTTTGATAAGAGCCGCTGTTATTGCAGAAGCGTCTGTCTCAACGGTAAAATTATAGTTAAGTTCAGCTTTTTCAGCTGTCTTATCTTCCATAAGTTTTGCCATTCCGAAACCTGTTGTACCGTTAAGTACCATAACGTTTATTTCCTTTTCGGTATCAAGGGTGGGCTCTGCCGGTGCACACGCAAAGAGTGAAACTGCCAAAACAGCTACAAGTACAAGTGCAATAATTCTTTTTTTCATCTTTTTTCTCCTTTGGAAATTAATATTTTTCAAGCATTAAAGCTTTATTTATTACCGTTATAGTGTTTCCGTCGCGTTTAATACATCCGTCAGAAACAAAACGGTCAAAAGCGCGATACAGTGAGGCGCGTCCGATATCGAGCATATCCGAAAGAGCGCTGTAACTTACTTTTATCTCAATATTTTCACTTTTCTGACTAAGAAGGTAAACTGCAAGTTTTCTCTCAGCACTACCTGCTGTCAGATAAGTAATTTTTTTATTAAGATAACTTATCTTTTTACTCAGCAGTGCGATATAATTACGCATTACTGCTTTATCAGTTTCAAGAATTTTTTCAACAGCTCTTTTTTCTATCAGAACTACTTCCGAATTACCTTTAGAAACGCAGCAACTGATTTGCATATCAGGTACAAAAAGTCCTGCCAGACCGAAAAACTCATTTTTTTCAACCTTTCTCAAAAGCAAATGCCGTTTACTGTCTATAGAATAAACGCAAACGCATCCTTTCACCACAAAAGCAATTCTATTTTGAATATCTACACTTTGCCCGTTTGCATATTCTTGCATATAACATTTATCATCACAAACCAAGGCATTTACATTATCTCGATCAGCGCCGTCAAACAGTTTATTGTTCAATAATATGTCAATTAAATCAGTTTTTATCATAAAACCTCGCTTTTGTCTCATTTGAGACACTTTTATTTTACAACATAATTTTAAATTTGTCAATAAAAAAGCCCCGAATTTGAAAATCCGGAGCTTTTGTTTTATTTTAAAAATTTTAGTGCGCCTGTAGGACATACATCTACACAAAGATGGCAATCTTTACAGCAACTGATTGTTTCTTCATTATTAAATTCAGGTCGGATAACAGTTTTAAAGCCACGGTCAACCAAACCTAAGATGCCTTTATTTGCAACTTCTTTACATTCGCGCACACAAAGGTTACAAAGAATACATTTACCCTGATCACGTTCTATGGAAACAAGTTTTCTCTCAGTAAATGAATTATGTTTTTCACCTTCGAGTCGTTCAGGCTCGATAGGATACATATTAGCGTATTTAATGAGTTTACAGTCTTTATAGTCGTGACATCCACATTCAAGACAGCGAGAAGCTTCCTTTATTGCCTGCTTTTCCGTAAAGCCTAAAATAACCTGATCAAAATTTGTTTTACGTGTATTTGCAGGTAACGTACCCATAATCTGACGGGCTGATTTTTCATACTTTTCAAAGTATTTAGCATCAGGATTCTTTTCAGATACAAAAGGTTTTGTGTAAGCTACGTCCATTCCAAGCAAATAACCATGCACAACCTTAGCCGCTTTAGCCGCCTCTCCTATTGCTTCAATAGCAATACTTGCTCCGCGGTTTGTTGCATCACCTACGGCAAAGACGCCCTTCACCGACGTTGCAAAAGTTTTTGAGTCTGCGCTTATAATTCCTTTGGCATTAAGTTCAAGCTGTTCAAAGCCTTTTACGTTGACTTTCTGACCGATAGCACAAATAACAGTATCAACATCAAGTATTTCAAATTTTCCTTCAACAGCCACAGGGGAACGTCTGCCTGATTCATCAGGCTCACCAAGTTCCATAACCTGAAGTTTTACCTGAGTCACCTTTGAATTTTCACCGATAATTTCAGCAGGATTTGTAAGGAATTTAAAGATTACTCCCTCTTCAATTGCTTCGTCTATTTCTATTTCTTCAGCGGGCATTTCATCACGTGTACGTCTATAGATTACGTACACGTTCTTGGCACCGCATCTTACTGCAGTTCTACAAGCGTCCATAGCTGTATTTCCGCCACCGACTATTGCAACGTTCTCTCCGATATCAAGTTTTTCTCCAAGAGCTACCTTACGGAGAAACTCTATACCGCCCATAACGCCGTTAAGTTCTTCACCTTTACAACGAAGCCCCATATTGTTCCAGGCGCCTATAGCTACAATAACTGCATCGAATCTCTCTTTGAGATTATCAAGAGTGATATCCTCACCTATTTTAGTGTTGTTTATCATCTCAACACCTAAAGCTTTTATTTCTGCTATTTCGGCATCAAGAACTTTTTTAGGAAGTCTATATTCGGGAATACCGTATCTGAGCATACCACCCATTTTATCCATAGCATCGTAAACGGTTACGCTATGGCCTTTAAGAGCAAGAAAATACGCACTTGTAAGTCCTGCAGGACCACCGCCGACTATTGCAACTTTTTTGCCTGTTGATTTTTCACATTTCACATCAATTCCGCCATCGGCAAGAACTTTGTCTGCCGCATAAGCTTTAAGGTATGCTATAGAAAGTGGTTGTTCAACGTTCTTTCTTCTGCAGGCATTTTCACACGGATGAGGACACACTCTGCCGATAGATGCAGGCAAGGGATTAGTCTGTTTGATAAGTTCAACAGCTTTTTTATGTTCACCGTTTGCGATATGTTTTATATATCCCTGAGCATCTGTATCTGCAGGGCAATTAAGTGAGCAAGGACCAACGCAGTCTCCCTCGTGGTCACTCATAATCAGTTCCAGAGCTATTTTTCTGACCTGTTTTACTCTTTCTGATTCTGTAAAGATATTCATTCCGTCAGATGCAACTGTGGAACAAGCTCTCATAAGCTTTGGCATATTTTCGCCTTCAACCACACAAATACCGCAAGCGCCATAATGTTTAACGTTTTCGTGATGGCACAAAGTGGGTATTTCTATACCATTTGCCTGTGCGATTTCAAGAATTGTTTTACCTTTTTCGCTGCTGCATTTTTTACCGTTGATTATAATATTAATAGTTTCCATCATCGCACCTCCTTACTGTACGGATATAGCATCAAATTTACAAAGAGTGATACACTGTCCGCATTTAATACATTTATCAATGTCTATTTTATGAGCCGATTTAACAACTCCGTCTATTGCCCCTACAGGACATTTTTTAGCACACAAAGTACAGCCTTTACATTTATTTTCGTCAATTACGTATCTTATAAGGTCTGCACATTCGCCGACAGGACATCTTTTTTCGTTTATATGAGCCTCATATTCATTTCTGAAATATCTTATAGTTGAAAGAACGGGGTTTGGCGCAGTCTGACCGAGACCGCAAAGAGCACCGTCTTTAACAGAATTACAAAGTTCTTCCAAAAGCTCGATATCTCCCTCTTTGCCCTCGCCTTTTGTGATTCGGGTGAGTATTTCAAGCAGTCGTTTTGTTCCTATTCTGCAATGAACACATTTACCGCAGGATTCTTTTGCGGTAAAATCAAGAAAGAATTTAGCCATACCTACCATACAGGTAGTATCGTCCATAACAACCATACCGCCAGAACCCATAATAGCACCTGTTTTTGCAAGTTCTTTATAATCTATTACGGTATCAAACATTTCTGCCGGTATACATCCACCTGAAGGGCCGCCAAGCTGAACTGCTTTACAGGGACGGCCTGAACGTATACCACCGCCGATATCGTATATTATTTCATTTATTGTCATACCCATAGGTACTTCAACGAGACCGCCACGGTTGATTTTACCTGTAAGAGCAAAAACTTTAGTGCCTTTACTGTTTTCGGTTCCCATAGCCGCAAACGCGTTACCGCCATTAAGCATTATCCAGCAAACGTTTGCAAAAGTTTCAACATTATTTATATTCGAGGGTTGATTATTATAGCCACACTGCGCAGGAAACGGCGGTTTAAGTCTTGGCATACCGCGTTTTCCTTCAAGCGATTCAATAAGCGCAGTTTCTTCACCGCACACGAAAGCACCCGCTCCTGCTTTAATACGCATATCACAGCTAAAATCACTGCCCATAATGTTTTTGCCGAGATATCCTTTTTCTCTTGCTTTTTCTATAGCCGCCTCAAGACGAACGATAGCAAGAGGATATTCCGCGCGGACATAAACAACAGCTTCCGATGCGCCTATAGCATAAGCGCCGATAAGCATACCCTCTATAAGAGTATGAGGGTCACTTTCGATAACCGCCCTATCCATAAATGCACCGGGGTCACCTTCATCGGCATTACAGATAAGGTATTTTGGGAAAGACTGACTCTGTCTTGCGGCATTCCATTTGAACCAGGTAGGAAATCCTGCGCCACCTCTTCCTGCAAGACCTGATATTTTTATTTCTTCAATGACCTGTTCAGGTGTCATTTTAAGGACTTTATCAAGAGCTTTATATCCGTCTGCTTTTATGTAGTCTTCTATATCAGTAGGGTCAATTATACCGCAGTTTTTGAGAGCTATTCTTGTCTGTTTATCGAGGAAAGTTTTATCTTCATCTGAAATTTCAAGATGTGATACAAGACTCAGGTTACCTGTTTTAACTGCATCTGCAATTTTCTCTGCATCTGCAGTTTTTACTTTAACAAGGCGCATAAGAGAGTTATCATCTGCATAGATATCAACAATAGGTTCTAAGAAACACATACCTATACAGCCTGTTATGGAAGGAGTAATCCCAAGTTCTACAAGTTTTTCATATATTTTATGAGCACCTGCCGCAATACCGCAGCTACCCTCACCTACTACTATTTTCATTTTGCTTCCTCCTCATAAAGACTGTCAATTACCGACACGGCTTTTTCAGGTGTCAACGACCCGTAGGTTTCTCCGTTTATCATCATAACGGGTGACAAACTACAGCATCCAAGACAAGCAACGTTTTTAAGCGAAAACATACCGTCGTCCGTAGTTTCACCGTCTGATATACCGAGTCTTTCGGAAATTGCCGATTCTATTCGCTCGGATCCGTTTACGTGACAGGCTGTTCCCTGACAAAGCATTATAAGGTATTTTCCGACAGGTTTTAATCTGAACTGAGTATAGAAAGTTGCAACACCCATAACTTCAGCAGGTGTATTCCCTGTTTTTTCTGCTATATGGTATATTACGTCAGTTGGCAGATATCCATAAATATCCTGAGCCTTTTGAAGTATTGTTATAAGGCTTCCTGATACTTTTGCATATTTATCTAAAACAGGCGACAAAAGTGAAAGGTCGCTTGAATTACAACTACATTTACACATAATGATCTCTCCTCAACATTAATTCATTTATTATAATACAGTTATTTCCCATCGTCAATAGAACTTTATACATAATTTTTATTGACATTTAATTACAGTTGCTTTAAAATAAATCTATTAATTTTGGATTCGAGTTATTAAACTTATATTTTAAGGAGGAAAAGGAAATGAGTTTTAAAAACGAGTATCTTAATGGTTTGCTTGAACGTGTTATCGCACGTAATGCAAACGAGCCTGAATTTCATCAGACTGTAAAAGAGGTTTTGGAGTCTATTGAACCTGTTATAGAAGCAAGACCTGAATATATAAAAGCAGGTGTTCTTGAAAGAATGGTTGAGCCTGAAAAAATTCACAAATTCCGTGTACCGTGGGTTGATGACAACGGCAACGTACAGGTTAACCGCGGTTTCCGTATTCAGTTCAACAGTGCTATCGGTCCTTACAAGGGCGGTCTTCGTTTCCATCCATCAGTAAACGAAAGCATTATCAAGTTCCTTGGTTTTGAACAGACATTCAAAAACTCACTTACATCACTTCCTATGGGCGGTGGTAAAGGTGGTTCTGACTTTGACCCACAGGGAAAATCAGATGCTGAAGTTATGAGATTCTGCCAGAGCTTTATGACAGAGCTTCACAAATACATCGGACCTGACACAGACGTTCCCGCAGGTGACATCGGTGTTGGCGCAAGAGAAATCGGTTATCTCTTCGGTCAGTACAAGAGACTTCGTGACGAGTTCACAGGTGTTCTTACAGGTAAAGGCATTCCTTACGGCGGTTCACTTATCCGTCCTGAAGCTACAGGTTTCGGTGCTGTTTATTACACAGTAGAAATGCTCAAATACTTCAAAGACGATATCAAAGGTAAAACATTTGCTATTTCAGGTTTCGGTAACGTTGCCTGGGGTACAGTTAAAAAAGTTACTGAGCTTGGCGGTAAAGTTGTTACAATTTCAGGTCCTGACGGTTACGTTTACGATCCAGACGGTATCAACACTCCTGAAAAAATCGACTTTATGCTTGAAATGCGTGCTTCTTGCCGCAACAGAGTTGAAGATTATGCTGACAAATTCGGCGTTCAGTTCTTCAAAGGTGAAAAACCCTGGAGCGTTAAAGCTGACATTCTTATGCCTTGCGCAACACAGAATGAAGTTGATATTAAAGAAGCTGAGCAGATCGTTGCTAACGGCGTAAAATACTACGTTGAAGTATCTAATATGCCTACAACAAACGAAGCTATTGCATATCTTAAACAGAATGGTGTTATCATTGCTCCTTCAAAAGCTGTTAATGCAGGTGGCGTTTCAGTTTCAGGTCTTGAAATGAGCCAGAACTCAATGCGTTACAGTTGGTCAGCTGAAGAAGTTGATGCTAAGCTTTACACAATTATGGCTAACATCTTTGCAAACTCAATCAAAGCCGCTAACGAATACGGTTTCGGTGATGATCTTGTTGCAGGTGCTAACATCGCAGGCTTTATCAAAGTTGCTGATGCTATGCTCTCACAGGGCGTTTGCTAATTAAACAGCAAAAAAAGAGGAACAGCAGTTCCTCTTTTTTAAATTTTGGTGATAATTATGAAAAACATATTATTTGATTTAGACGGAACGCTTACCGACCCGAAAATCGGCATAACAAAATCGGTTGCACATGCGCTTTCACATTTTGGGATTGAGGTTTCAGTCCTTGATACCTTATGCCCCTTTATAGGTCCGCCACTTATTCATTCTTTCTGCAACCTTTACGGTTTTTCAGAAGAGCAGGCATCAAAGGCGGTAGACGTATACCGAGAATACTTTTCTGTCAAAGGTCTTTTTGAAAACGAGGTTTACAGCGGTATTGAAGATATGCTTTGTGACCTTAAAAAATCAGGCAAAAGGCTTTTTATCGCAACAAGCAAACCTGAAAAATTTGCAAAACAGATACTTGAGCATTTTAATCTTTCGCAGTATTTTGAATGTATACGCGGCATTGAAATGCACGAAGAAAAAGTTGAAAAGCCCGAAATTGTACGCAGGGTCATCGACGGATTTAATCTTGATAAATCAGAATGTGTTATGGTAGGTGACAGATTTTACGATATCGTAGGCGCAAAGGAAAATGGTATCGCATCTGTTGGCGTAACATACGGATATGGTGATTTCGAGGAACTTTCAAAATACGGCGCAGATAAAATAGTCGATACTGTACAAGAACTTCATAATCTGCTTAAAACAATGTAAACAAAATACCGCCTGAAATTCAGGCGGTATTTTTTATTAAAAAATGAAAGTCATTGAGGACATATATTCAAACGGCAGGTTTATTTTAACTTTACCTTCTTTAACATCAAAGGGTGTTTCGACAAGGTTACCTTTTTTATCAAGCGTAAATATTTCCTTTAAAATCTACGTTTCCGATTTTAAAGGAAATACTGTCAAAAGTATCTGTATTACCGTTTACGGCTATCATAACGTAATCGTTATCCCGTTCATACAGGTAAGGGCTTATTCCCATTTTATCAAAAATCACATATTCTGATTTTTGTTTTGATATTACGTCTGAAAGGAAATATTTACGAAGATCTGAAAAAAGCGGATATTTATAATCAGTTAAGAAAAACGGGAAAACCGCAAAGTTTTTGCCTTCAACAAAGCAAGGCGCCGCCTTTTCCATAAAGCATTGTACGGACTGAGATACCTTTTTGTTCAAGGGCAAATTTTGCTTTTTTAAGAACTTGCACCCAAGCTTTTGCAAGTTCAAGCGTTATATGTCCCATGTTGAACTCTTCCTGATTTATAGTCAGCATCACGTTATCTATACCGTATTCTTTACAGTGATTTGCGATATTTTTCTATACGCTCATCCTGCATACCGTCGTTTGTTATCTGAATACGCAGACAGTTATGATAAACCTTATAATCCATAGCGGTACCTTTCTTTTCTAAATGTAGGTTTATCATAACACACACCTTTGTTTTTTCAACGATTATTGACTTTAAAATAACTATAAACTATAATATTTACTTAGAAAAGGAGACGAACAATGGACATTATAGCAACACTAACAAAAGAATTCGGTTTAAAGACAGTTAACGTAGAAAATACAGTTAAGCTTATAGATGAAGGCAACACAATACCTTTTATCGCAAGATACAGAAAGGAAGCAACAGGCTCTCTTGACGATCAGGTACTTCGCAGTTTGTCTGAAAGGCTTGAATATCTTCGTAATCTTGATGCTCAACGTGAAAAAGTGTTTAACACAATCACAGAGCAGGGACAGATGACAGACGAGATTGCAAAAGCTCTTGAAAACGCTGTTACCTTGACAGAAATTGAGGACATATACAGACCATTCAAGCCCAAAAAGAAAACCCGCGCATCTGTTGCCAAAGAAAAAGGGCTTTTACCTCTTGCTGAGAAAATATACGAGCAACAAAAGGATACACCTGCTATATTCGAGCTTGCAAAAGAGTTTATTGACGAGGAAAAAGGCGTAAACTCGGCAGAAGAAGCAATGCAGGGCGCATCTGATATTATTGCTGAAATGATTTCTGACGATGCAGCAATAAGAAAAGGTCTTCGTACTGTTTGTATGGCGCACGGCACAATTGTTTCTACTGCAAATGCAGAAGACCTTGGAGTTTACGAGATGTACGGCGAGTATTCAGAGCCTATAAAGAATATACCCGGACACAGAACTCTTGCAATAAACAGAGGCGAAAAAGAAAAAATCCTTAAAGTTGACATTGATTTTGACCGTATTCGAGCAATGGACATTGTTTACAGAAATCACGTGGTTGGTGAAGGCGAATGTGCTGAGTTTGTTAAAAATGCCGCAGAAGATGCATATGACAGACTTATTTTCCCGTCAATCGAACGTGAAATCAGAAATATACTTACAGAAAAAGCAGAAGAAAGCGCTATAAAGCTTTTCTCAACAAATCTCCGTCAGCTTCTGATGCAACCGCCTGTTAAAGGCAACGTTACCATCGGTCTTGACCCCGGTTACAGAACGGGTTGCAAAGTTGCAGTTGTTGACGGCACAGGCAAGGTACTTGACACAGGAGTTATCTTCCCTGTTGACCAGTTCGGCAAAGTTGAACAGGCAAAAGAAATAATTAAAAAACTTGTTAAAAAGCATAACGTCACAATGTTTGCAATAGGCAACGGTACTGCATCACACGAAACTGAAGTTTTTGCAGCAGACGTAATCAAAGAGCTTGACTGCGGAATTACTTATATGGTTGTCAGTGAAGCGGGTGCTTCCGTATATTCAGCTTCAAAGCTTGGCGCAGAAGAGTTTCCCGAATTTGATGTTTCACTTCGTTCTGCTGTATCCATTGCAAGAAGACTTCAGGACCCACTTTCAGAACTCGTTAAAATAGACCCGAAAGCTATCGGCGTCGGTCAGTATCAGCACGATATGCCACAGAATCATCTGTCTTCCGCTCTTGACGGCGTTGTCGAGGGATGTGTTAACTCTGTTGGTGTTGATCTTAACACAGCCTCCGCTCCGCTTCTTTCAAGAGTTGCAGGTATAGGTGGTTCACTTGCTAAAAACATAGTGAATTACAGACAGGAAAACGGCGCATTTTCATCAAGATCAGAACTCAAGAAAGTTCCGAAATTAGGACCGAAAGCCTTTGAGCAGTGCGCAGGTTTCCTACGTGTTGCGGAAAGTAAAAACGCTCTTGACAACACAGCGGTTCACCCCGAAAGTTATACCGCCGCAAAAAAACTTTTAGAGTTTTGCGGATTTACTTCAAAAGACATTCAGAGTAGTAATCTTTCCGAGCTTTCCAAAAAAGCAGAAGAAATCGGTTACAAAAAACTTGCAGATGATCTTGGCATCGGTGAAGTTACTCTTACAGATATTATAAACGAGCTTATGAGACCTAACCGCGACCCACGTGACGAGCTTCCCAAGCCAATGCTTCGCACAGATATTATGAGTATGGAAGACCTTTGCGCAGGTATGGAGCTTAAAGGAACTGTCAGAAACGTAATTGATTTCGGTGCATTTGTGGACATCGGCGTACATCAGGACGGACTTGTTCACATTTCAAAAATCACCAAAAAATTCATAAAACATCCGTCGGAAGCATTAAGCGTCGGCGATATAGTAAAGGTTTGGGTTTTAAACGTAGATGCTACTAAAAAACGCATCTCGCTCACTATGATAGACCCCAACGAAAAAGAAAGAAAATAAAATAAAAAATACCAACTTCTTATATAGAAGTTGGTCAGACTGTCA
Organism: Eubacteriales bacterium; assembly: GCA_045657265.1. Classification (GTDB taxonomy): domain Bacteria; phylum Bacillota; class Clostridia; order Oscillospirales; family QAKW01; genus RGIG9041. The sequence goes on from JAZOSU010000013.1 coordinate 49,415, forward strand.
AAAAGCCACTGTTTTCAAAGTAAGAAAGCAGTGGTTTTTCTGTATAAGGGGCGAAAAATAGCTAAAAACTGCTAAAAAACGGAGTTCTTCCAACTCCATATTGCCATCTTTTTCAAATTCATGACAGCATATTTAAGCCTGACACATTGCGTAATGTGAGCCAGAGCTCGATAGTGTGTATAACGCATAACGTGTTTTTGCATCTGCAAAAACACGTTGGATGGTTTGTTTACGTCGTTTGTAAAGTTGTTGCCCACGATCAGTTTTGCGAAGCTGCTCTACCAAATCCAAATATTCCTGCCATATATGTGTCTGGAATATCTTTTGTCCCTTTTCGTTAGCGCCGCAAAGTACCTTGTAGGGACAATCTATACAGTTCTTTGGTGTACTGCGGTAAGTCCGTTTTCCATCTTTTCATTTCTTTCACTCTCTTTTATCATATCAAAAAACTCACTATTTCTCAATTGAAATAGTGAGTTTTATTGGTTTTTTATTTAAAGTGAAACAGAATCAATTTCGTCAAGTTCTTGTTTGGTAAAATGCAGATTTTCGGTCATTTTCAGATTTTCGGTTATCTGCTCAGGTTTTGAAGCTCCGATAAGAACACTTGTTATTCCCTCGTGGCTATAAACCCAGGCAAGTGCCATCTGAGCCAATGTCTGACCTCTGTTTTTGGCAATTTCATTCAGTTTTTTTACTTTTTCAATTTTTTCCGAAGTAAGTGAGCTTTCTTTTAAAAATCTACCGTCGGTTTTTACGCGGCTATCCTTAGGAATACCGTTTATATATCTATCAGTAAGCATTCCCTGTGCAAGAGGACTGAAAATTATCATTCCTTTTTTGGCGGAAATTGCACTGTCTAAAATTCCGTTTTTCTCAACTGTTCTATCAAAAATGGAATATCTGTTCTGATTTATTACAAAAGGACAATGAAGCTCTTCCAATATTGCAGCCGCCTGTTTCATTGTTTCTCCGTTATAATTGGAAAGTCCCACGTACAAAGCTTTTCCGCTTTTTACAATACTATCAAGCGCCCACATAGTTTCATATAAAGGCGTATCGGGGTCCATTCTGTGATGATAGAAAATATCAACGTAGTCAACGTTCATTCTTTTAAGACTCTGTTCAATACTTGCAGTCAGATATTTTTTACTGCCAAAATCTCCGTATGGTCCGGACCACATATAATATCCCGCTTTGGTACTTATAATCATTTCATCACGATAGTGTTTCATATGAGTATTAAGTATTTTGCCGAAATTGGTTTCCGCGCTTCCCTCTTTAGGACCATAATTGTTAGCGAGGTCAAAATGTGTAATTCCATTATCGAAGGCAGTAAAGCACATTTTACACATATTTTCAAAATCTGCATTATCCCCAAAATTGTGCCACAGACCAAGAGAAACCGCAGGAAGTTTCAGTCCGCTTTCTCCGCATTTTCTATATTCGGCAGACTCATATCGTTTTTCATTTGCAATGTATTCCATAATAAATCCTCAAAATTTAAATATCATTGTTATGATATCATACTGTCTCATATATTACAAGTTATACCCAAAACGTAGTTGAGATTTTTTAAAAAGGATAGTATACTGATATACGAGGTGCAAATACTATGAAAAAATTAAAAGGATTGATTATTATGTTTTTTATACTTAGTATGACAGCATGTCAAAGCGATTTTGACAGAACTTACGTTGACGGATACTGGCAGATTTCCGCACAGGAAGCAAAATTTATTATGGACACAAAAGAAGGTTATACGATAATAGATGCACGTACCGAGCAAGAATTTGCCGAGGGACATATTGAAAATGCCATATTGATTCCCGAATACGAAATTGCAAACAGGGCAGAAAATGAACTACCAGACAAAGATGCTTTGATTCTTGTTTATTGTCGTAGCGGCAGACGAAGTAAAATCGCCTCTAAAGAACTTGCACAGCTCGGATACACCAAGGTATACGAATTCGGAGGTATAATAGACTGGCCGTATGAAACCGTGAAATAATGTTTTAAATAAATAAAGGTCATTCAATAACAGCCCAATCGGTCAAATTTTTAAATTATTCATTACAGAAATCCGTTTTTAATGAATGATGAATATTGAATAATGAAAAATGAATAATACAAAATCAAAAATCCGCCGATTTTCATCAGCGGATTTCCGATTTTGGTCGAGGTGACAGGGTTCGAACCTGCGGCATCTAGTTCCCAAAGACGCGAACTAACATCCTTTGGCTGATTATGCGTGTTTTTGAGTCCATTATGTCGCTTTTAGCGTGCTTTTCCGTCCTATTTGTCCATTGATTCCATCGCTTACTTGCGTGGTTGTGGTCAAATATAGGGTCAAAATACAACGACCACTCGAAATCTTTTGAGGATCAGAGTGGTCAATTTCATATTCATTTACCACCATCAGTATAACTCTACAACTGAATAAAGTCAAGTGTTTCTAAAAAGGCGAACTGCTCAATTCAATGAGTGGTTCGCCTTTTTTTATTTTCATCGAAAGGAGGTTTTACAGCATGAGAAAAGACACCAATTTGGAAGGAGTGAAGTCTATAGCAAAGCAGCTTGTGATGGTGGACTTGTGCCTCACAGAGTATTCGCCTGTGGTGGTTCAGCATCCGTTTACTTCAAGCGGAATGGTTGCGACTCCATCTGAAGACGGCATCCGCTTACTCGACATCACAAAGAGCAGTCATGATTTTAGAGAGTGGCAGAATTTCATCAAGGCTCAAATTGACCACGCCCGAAATGCCTATCACATCTACATGATGACAAACAAGCCGTATGCTCTTACCTTCTTAAAAATGGCGAAACCGTTTCTGTCAAAGCACGACTTCTCGGAAATCCTCTCTGATGCATGGATACGGTCTGAGAACCCTAACCTCGATGCCAACTTTACTCCGAATAAGTTGTTATCGTTGTTCAAGGATGCAGATCCGCAAATCCTCATGGACGGTGAAGAACGAGAGCAGCTTGAAGAACTTGATGATACTGTAACCGTGTATAGAGGTGTTACCTCCTACAATGCAGATAACATTAAGGCTTTGTCGTGGACACTCGATTATAAGACGGCTGAGTGGTTTGCACACCGCTTTGATGAAGACGGAACAGTCTATGAAGCACAAATCCCCAAGCAACACATCTATGCCTTGTTTAACGGCAGAGGTGAATCAGAAATCATTGTTGATCCGAAACACCTCACTGACATAACCGAATCACAAGGTATGGATACAGGAATGAATTTAAGTCAGTAAAGGAGAAGACAAATGAAAGAAACCTATAAGGTAAAAGTACCGAAGCACATCAAGGTTGGAGATCCTTGGTATTTCAAACAGTTTTCCGGCAGTGAGTTGGAACGACTGACCGTTGACAATGATATCCCGTCACATCTGACCGAGGCAAGAGTTACTCTCGAAGCAGAACCCTGCGAGGAAATGCCGGAATTAACCATACTCGATATGACGCTCTATATCGCACCTAAGCAAACCATCGATACCTACCTTAGCGGTATGATGTATCCCTCACAGGAAATCAAACCGAAAGAGATTGGCGTAGATACCGCCCGATACATTCTCGCCATTGGTGATAAAAGCCAAACCGTATATACAGGTGCTGATGGCGGTTGGGGTTGCTACTCCGAGTTTAAGCACAAAGACGGCAACAACAAACTGTTTGATGCAATCGTCTTGCAGATCGGTTTTAGTTGCGATTTCGATGACATGGAGAGCATGCGAAAGCGCCTTCACGAAATGTTCGAAGACGTTGAACAAATCGAAAACTTCGAAGTACCGGACGAAGATGAAGGCGAAGATGAAAATATGAATATTGGAGGTATGTCACAGTGATAAATGCAATTATCAATCACAAAGACAAAACATCAGTGGTCGAATTCCCGATGGATCTGTACACCTTATATCACAGCCTTCATGAGATGGACTACCACGGCGGCCCCCACAGAGTGAACCTCACCGATAATGAAGAAGACGATATGCGTGTGAAGCTTTATTCCGATAATGACTTTGGAAACCACCTTATCCTTCTTTTCAAGGAAAGTGATACGCTCGAAGATGTCCACACTGTAGTCGGCGCAATTACCAATGCTCCGGATGAGGTCAAAGAGCAGCTTGAAGAATATATCCTTCACGATCAGCTCGACAGCAAGGAAGAATTATATGACCTGCTCACCGAACTGAAGGAAGCTAACGCACCTGTCGTGACCACCTTCTACTGCCCGTTGTCCGGTCAGTTGAACGATGGCGAATACGATGACATGACCGAAGTGGATGGCAGATTTTTGAGAGATTATATCTCGGAAATCGAAGATGCATTAGACCGTGAACACTCTCCCGATTTCGAAATCGGTAATTACATTACGGATCATCCCACAGCCGATGCAAAGATCAAGATGGCAAGATGGTCGGTTGAAGAAATTGGCGGTGTGCTCTACGGCAGAATCGACTGTCGTTCTGCTGAGGCGTTCACCCCCGAAGAAATCGAAGCTATCAAGGATGGCATATCCGGTCAGAACAGTGATGGTTTCGGTGAAGGCTTCGAACAGCGTGAAATCCATACGGATGACGGCGACTTGTATGTGTCGTTCTGGCAGTCAGGAAACGATTACTTCGTCCATACTCAAAGCGAGATGGATGAGTATATAAATCAAGGCCAAGGCTTAAAGATGGGAGGAATGTAATATATGGCTGTGCTTTTCTCTGCGGTAACCGTTACGGCTATCGCAAAAGGCGAACAATTGGAACTTCTTGTCGGTGGAGTTCCAAGAGAGTACGATGACCTTGTAGGTTGGACGGCTTTCGATAATTTCATTGGCGAAATCGATGAGGATATGGATATCAGTGTTCACGCAGATGCATACATCTACGGCGAAGGCGAAATATTCAAAGCAACGCCCGAAGAAGTCGCATATTTCTATATGCGAAGAAACGACAATGCTGACTTCCTCAATGACAGATGCCAAAACATTGAGAAGGTTGACTTCGACTTCAATTGGTCTACCGATGAATTATTTGGAATGGAGATGAAGTAAATGAGCATTTTTCAGGAATGGGCTGAGTTAGCCAAGGAAAACAAAGCAAAATATCCGCCCGGCACTCGAATCGAACTGATTCAGATGAACGATCCGTTTGCTCCCGTACCTGCAGGTACTCGTGGTACTGTTAACCACGTGGACGATGCCGGTCAGTTGCATATGCAGTGGGATAACGGTCGTACCCTCGCCCTTGTTTCAGGTGAAGATGCCTTCAGAAAACTCACTGAAAAAGAACTCGCCGAAGAACAGAAGGCTGAGAAAGAACAGGAAAACAATGAAAATTTGGACGAGGACGAAAGTGGCCCCGTCATGACGATGTGAGGTGAAACGGAAAAATAATAAGTAAAGCTCGGATGCTCTATGGCTATTCGATTTTTTGACATGTTCTCCGGCATCGGCGGTTTCCGTTCGGGTCTTGAATGGATAGGCGGTTTTGAGTGTATCGGCCATTGCGAAATCGACAAATATGCTAACCAAGCCTACAACGCTATTTACGAACCGAAAGGAGAACTGTTTTATGAAGATGCAAGAACAATCAACCCCGATAACCTGCCCGATATCGACCTTATATGCGCAGGATTTCCTTGTCAGGCTTTTTCAATTGCTGGAAGACGGCAAGGATTTGACGATGCAAGAGGAACTCTCTTCTTTGAAATTGCCCGAATTGCCGCCGTTAAAAGACCTCCATTTTTGCTACTTGAAAATGTTCCCGGACTCCTATCGCATGACGGCGGGTGGACTTTTGCGACCATCCTCCTTACGCTTTCTGAATTGGGGTACGATGTCACATGGCAAGTGCTTAACAGCAAGGATTTTGGTGTTCCTCAATCCCGAAAACGAGTGTATATTATCGGATTTCTTAGAGAGCGATGCGCCGGAGAAATATTGGCTTTCAATGAAGCAAATGTTAAGGCTCTTGCACAACGCATTCCCGGACGCGAAGGTAACCGTGTGTATTCCACAGACGGAGTCGCAATCACCCTTACAAGTAATGCCGGAGGATTCGGAGGAAAAACCGGACTCTACGAAATAAATACGCCGACCGATGAAGAAACACCCTGTGATTCGCAGGGTGTATTTTTTATCGATATGAACGAAGGTGCGAAGCTGACGGATACTGCTCGATGCATTACAGCACGGCAAGACTCCGGCATCAGCAAGCACAAAGGCGAACACTCAGGTGTTTTCGTTGAGGATCGCGCAAGAGCTGTCAACTCTCCCGAAAGAGATACGGTAAGACAGCAAGGCAGACGAATCAAAGAGCCGGACGAGCCGATGTTTACTCTGACAACACAGGATAAGCACGGCATTATGAGATACGGCAGAGTCAGAAGACTGATGCCGATTGAATGCTTCCGTCTCCAAGGATTCACTGATGAACAATTCAAGAAAGCAGAAGCTACCGGACTCAAGGACGGACGGCTGTACAAGATGGCAGGTAACGCAGTAAGTGTACCTGTCATTTCTGCTTTGGGAATGTTCATCAAATCAATCGCAGACAAACACAATATTGGAGGTGAAAACTGATGTTGACTAAGAAAGTTATGACTCTTGAATTATCAAGGGAAAACCAATTCTCCGATGGATACTTGTATAGATCCCTCGAACTTCCTGCACAAGAGTATGAAATCAGGGATGCATTACAGCAGCTCCGTCAGAGAAGTGCAGACATTACGCCCGATCAGATCGAAATCTATAACAGCGTGTATATTCCGCAGCTTGAAGATAAACGGTTCGACAGTCCTACGATTGATGAACTGAACTTCTTTGCCAAGCGACTTGCAGCTATGGACGAGAACGATATGGCGATTATGCAAGCACTATGCTCCCGTTATATCAAGGATGATGACGAACTCGTTAGCATCAAGGATCTCATCAATATGACATACGGATTGGACAGCGTGTCTGTCCTTTCCAATGTCACAAACGATGAGCAACTTGCAGACTTCGTTATTGAAAACGAGATGCAAGATGATGTAGCAAGCGTTCCCGAAAATGCACGATACCTGTTGGACAAAGCGAGAATCGGTAAGTTGCAGCGTGAAATGGACGGTGGCGTGTACAGTGGCAAGTTCTATGTATGCACCGATCATTTCGAGATGCCGAAGGTGTATGACGGCAAGACCTTGCCCGAATCAACGCATGAACCGTGGTTTGCTTTCAGATTGCAGGTTGCACAGGCACCGCAAAGCGATGAACCCTTCGCAGAACCTGTCGAATGGATATCTCTTCCGATGACGGATGAAGCGATGAAAGAGGTAGCAAAACGGCACAATGCATCAAGTCTCAAAGACCTTGTGTACTACGATTTTGAGTCGAGTGTACCTCAGATCACAACGGATGATTTCACGCAGATGCTCGATATTGAAAAGTTGAATGCATTAGCTTTCACTATGGCTGAGATGTCGCCGGATGAACAGATTACGTTCAAGGCAGCACTCGAAGCTGAAAGAAAACACGGCATTAACCTTGACGATATTTTGAACATCTCAAACAACCTGCACCGTTATGAGATGAATACCAACTGCGAAGGTGCTTCTGACTTCTTCAAGCAGTATCTGCTCACGCACATGGATACCAAGTTCGATGATCGTTGGCTGGATCCTCTTGTCTACCGCCGTGAAGGTAGCAGATTGCTTGAAAAGCTCGGTGCTACTGTAACGGACTACGGCATTATCTCCTCTGCCGGTGGCTCACTTTATAAGCTCGTTTCCTACGATTCCGATGAATCTGAAACGGAAGATATTGCTCCCGATGAGGACGAGGACTTGGGCGAAGATGAAGGGATGGTGATGAGTTTATGACCGAACTTGCGTGGCTCATTACCGGACTTCTGCTTGGCGGTTGTATCGGAATCACCCTCATGTGCTGTCTGCAGCTCAATCGTATCAACGCCTACGAAGCGGAGATACAAAAGCTGAAAGAGCAAATCAAGAAATAAGTAAAACAACGGTGTCTTTCAAAATGAAGGACACCGTTCCTTTGTTTTGATTGCACCTTGTAGAAACGAGGTGATCAAAATAAAAACCCCTGTATCAAGAGTTGGAAACAAGACATCCATACTGCACATTCTGTATGCTTGTTTTCCCGTTAAATTTAACAGGTTTATCGATGTATTCGGTGGTTCGGGTAGCGTGCTGCTCGGCAAACCGGAGGTACACTCCTTTGAAGTGTATAACGACTTTGACAGAAACCTCGTTAATCTGTTTCACTGCATGAAAGAAAGAACGATGGCAACGATCCGTGAACTCGGATTCTGCAATCTTAACTCCCGTGAAGATTTTATTGCCATCCGCCGATTTTTAGAGCATGAACAGTTTAGCGATGATTACCTGTCAGAAGAACTGCATCTAACCGAGATCATGGTGCCTCCTCCCGATGCAAAGGAATTACAGGAATTGCGTAAGCGTATCACATTAGACCATGATGTGCGCCGTGCCGCTATGTTTCTGAAACTGCTCCGCTACAGTTATTCAAGCAGCGGAAAGTCCTTTGCCTCACAACCGTTTGATATCCGAAGGCTCTTCGGTCTCATCCAAGAGCTTGAAGACAGAATGGCAAATGTGATCATTGAGAATCAGGACTTTGAAACCCTTATCAAGCACTATGACAGACCGGATTCGTTCTTCTATCTGGACCCTCCTTACTTCTCGACCGAGGATATGTATGAGGTGGGATTTGGATGGGATGACCATGTACGACTCAGGGATACGCTGAAGAATATCAAAGGTAAGTTCCTTCTGTCGTATAACGATTGTCCCGAAATCAGAGAACTCTACGAAGGGTTTTCAATGCTCGACTTCTCCCGAACACATTCAATGGCACAGAGATACGAAGCTGGAAAGCAATTCGGCGAACTGCTCATTGCCAACTATGACCTGTTCGAGAGAGAAAAGAACAAACCGCAACAGTTAACCCTCTTCAATGTCTATGGCATGGAAGAAGATTACGACTACGAAAAAATACTGAAGGAGTGTATTATATCATGCAAAATAAGACCTTAAAGGAAACCATGTACGAATTCTGCGACATCGTTGCAGAGGAACTCGATAAGAAAGCATACACTGCGGTGATGCTTCCTATCCCTACGGATTTGCTTGTCAAAGCAGACATCAAGCCTAACGACAAACTGATTATGATTGCCGAAGATGGCAAGTTAACCATTCAGGCATCCTGCCGTATGGAATGCAGTGCTGACTGCAACAACTGTCCGGTAGATGATATCGAGTGCGATGGCGATTGTGAAAATTGCCCTTGCCGTTTTAATTGCGATGATTCGGAGGTGGACTAAAATATGGCGAAGTTGTTACGTATCCTCGGTAAGCGCGGTCGCATTACCATCCCTTATGAAATCCGTCAGCGTGTCGGTTTCCGATACAATGATGTGCTTTCCTTTGAGGAAAGTGCTGACGGCCGTAGTGTTGTTGTGAAACGTGAGAAGATCTGTGATAACTGCAAAAGAGAGCAACCCGAAAAAGATGACAAGGTTACTCTCTTTGATTTTTTGAATGGCTTATCTCCCGAACAGCAATACGCAGCTCTCGTCCACCTCTCTATGAAGTGGGCAGAGCGTAAAGGCGGTGAAGAAAATGGCAGAGAAAACATTGTATAGATGGTCTTTGCAAGAAGCTCAAAAGCTGGGTGAAGTCGACCTTTGGCGTGAGTCATATAAGGAAAACTGCACCTGCGCAAGAGCAATTGAAGACTTCATCGCCAACCACTACGCTGACAACTGCCTCAACACAGACGGCGTAGAGGAATTGATTGACAGATTCGGTTTTAACCGTCTCAATTGGGTGCTTGCGAATACCATTCAGCGAAAGGAAGCTGACGGCAGAATCCGTGAGGAAAACAAGGCTTGGGCGAGAACCACCTATATCCCTAACGATGATATTCGTTGGCATTACGAGGTCGACTCCCATCCCGGACTGACTGATTTGTTTACCAACCGTGTTCGTAAAGAATGGAACGCTCTCGGCTTGTTCGAGAAGAAACACTGCACTAACGAAGGCGATTACGAAGGAAAGGTTCTTGCATTAAAACCGAGTGTTTTGAAGCATGAATATCAGTCGCCCGATTACCAACTGTTCTATGCAACAGGAGGTTTCGGGTGTGATCCTTCCAAGATCGGCACAGCAGTCTATGGATATTTCCTCAAAGACGATGAACACACCCATTTCAGACGTCAGGATTTTATCGGTGTCGTTGATGAAGAATACCTTCCCGATTGGGCAAAGGAGAAGCTCGAAGCACCCGACTCAGATGAGTCCGAAGATATTACTATTGGAGGTATGCAGCAGTGAGAGTAAACATTTATCACATCAACAAAGCAAGGGATGTCAACGGCAAACTCTATTCCGTTTATCAGAACGGAGATGTAGTTGACCCCTCAATCTATGACGAGGTATTCAGTGCAGAACTTGATACCACAAACCTCGAAGAAATCCATCGAATGATGAAATTCGAAGGTCATCCGCTGATGAGAGCCGCGAACCTTACGGTGTCCGATGTTGTGGTCATCAATGGCAGAGCCAGTATCTGTCAGCCTCGCGGATTTGAGGAAATCGACTTCGACGTGAGCAAAACGCAGAAGCCGGATAACCTCATGCGTGTAGTGTATGTTGAACCCAACAAACCTGCCTATATTGCAGATGTTGAACATACACTGGAGGCAGAACAAAAGGCAGTTGGTGGCGGTCTTATTCAGCCTGTGTATTTAGAGGATGATAATACCTGCATCATTTGCAATGAAGAAGCGAAGCTCAACGGTATGGAAGGCAACAGACGGTTCGGAGATGGTACATCTATCATCGCCGGACCGTTTTTTGTTTGCGGTCTTACCGAGGATGACTTTAGATCATTAACGGATGAGGAGGTGACGAAATATATGGACAAGTTCGCTGTGCCTGACCAAATCAGTCAGGACGAAGTCGAAGCCGACATGGGCTTCACATTTATCCCTATGTAACAAATAACGAAAGTGAGGTAACGCCTTATGGCAACTAAAAAAACAACCCCCAAGGCAGCTCCTAAGACTGCCGAGAAGAAAACCAATCAGACTGTGGATAACAATCAGACCGCAGAAAAGCCTCAGTACCGTGTACCGTTCATTTCTGCCAAGATCGACAGACTTGTTGATTACGATGGTAGTAAGGTGAAGGCAATCGCAAGCGCGGTTATTGGCAACCATTTTGCCGTCCACGGCTTCAAGGTTATCGAAAACGATGCCGGTGAACTCGCCGTTTTGAATCCTGCGACAAAGGGTTCTGACGGTAAGTATTATGATAACTTCCACGCAATCAGCAAAGATGGTCGTGAAGCTATCAACGGATATATTCTCGATGCCTATGAGCAGAAACTCGCTGAGGAACAAGGCGAGGATCAGGATGCCGAACAGGGCGAAACTGCCGATGAAGACCAAACAGTCGGCCCCAGTATGTAGCCTTTTCGGTTAAAGTTTAGCATAAACGCTGGACTTTTCAGTTTCTCTTTGTATCCTAAAGGTAAAGAGGTGAACTATTATGATGAAAAGATTACTATCTGCCTTCCTATGTGCTCTCCTTATTGTGAGCCTTTCAGGATGCAAAACTCAACCTGTAGGTGATGGTTCCGAGATTGCTTCGAGTATCACCGAAACCGCTAAAATGACTGTGTCAGATGTGACATCGGGCAACGATGAAACGACAAAGAGCGATGACATCACTGCCACAGAAAGCGAAACGGAAAGCACCGAAGAAAGTAGTTTGACTTCCGAAAAGAAATCCATACCTACAGAAAAAGAAACAACTGAAAAGGCAGAACCACCCACACAAAAGGTTGAGGAAACAAAACCTCAAACCAAACCGACAGAAACGCAACCCGAATCAAAGCCAAAGGAAGAACCGGTTAAGGAAACGACCACACCAACTGAACCTGTGGTAACAGAAACACCGTATGTAAGACCAAGTGCTTCTGAGGTGGAGAAAGCGGTTGTAAAGTATGTCAATCAATATCGACTTGCTCAGAGTAGCACCGAAACCACAACACTGCCCGGACTCACAAACGTGGCAAGACATCGAGCAAACCAACTGATATCAAACTTTGCTCATACCGACATCAGAACAGTGTGCGCCGAACTCAAGTACGGCAAGTATGTGGACATGACGGAGTATGGGCATCCCGAAACGGACAACTACTATGAAGGCTATAACCGAGAAGCAATCGCCAAAGGCGGTTGGGGCGGTACGGCTGATGAGATAGCAGAAAGAATCGCAACGGGATTTAAGAACAGTACAAATCACTGGAGATATGTTGGAGATTCAAAGTACGGATATATGTCGGTAGGCGTAACCTACAACGAAGCCGATGGAATGTGGTATGTGTGTATCTGTATGAGCAAAGAAAACTACGGCGGTTAAACCGTAATAAGCAAGGTGGAGTTTGATGCATAAGCATCAGGCTCCACCTATTTTTTATTTCAATCTATGAAAGGATGATTTGAATGAAATCTATCAGTAACAATTGGAAAAGAACAATGGCGATGTTGCTTGCGGTAATTATGGTGATTGCAGCATTCCCGATGAACGCCTTTGCCGCCGTTGCCTCTGATCTTCCCGAAAACATGGCTGACCACGCTATTCTTAGAGCGTTGGAGTACACTGGTTATGACGTGCAGAAGCAGAAGAATGATGGCACTCTTTATCAGACCAACAGTTATGGTTCGAGAACCCCTGCAGCTGTGCTTTCTAACATCAGTTATGGCACAAGCACCTCAGGTAAAGAAACCGTTGCAGACAGTTCTACGGTGACCGGCAAAGCACCGGCAATCGCAACCTTTGAAAGCAAAGGTCTTTGCTGTGCGTCCTTCGTAACCTATTTCGTTTGCAACTATCTGCCTAACATCGAAGGTGCGAATACACAGTTTATTACCGATGCAATCAATGCAACCGGAATGAACTCTCAGGCTGTTGTAACTTGGCAGACGGCTCTCAACAAACTTGCCAATGAAGGTAAGATCGAGAAGATCGGCACAAGTTCCTCTAATGTCAATCGAAGCAAACTCACCCCCGGCGACCTTATTATCTTTGGTACTGCTGAAAACTCCCATACCCACATCGCAGTATATTCGGGAACCTACAAAGGCGTTGACTACATTATCCATGTTGGTAATGATAGAGGCCCCGAAATCTCCCGTGTTGACTGGATGGGTCAGGCTGGCGACAAGTCTTCGTATCCTAACGCATACTACCATCTTCCCGAAGAATTCTTTGAGAATGACGGTACTATCGAAATCTACAAGAAGGATACCAATGGCAAGTCTCTTGCAGGTGCGACCTTTACCGCAACCGATAGTGCGACCGGTACGAAATATGTAATCGGCCCCACCAATTCCAATGGCTATGCGGAATACACTCTCCCTTACGGAACTTATACCGTAGTAGAGTCAGCATTTCCTACCAACTACCGAGCATACGGTACTGCCTCTTGGACGGTTACGCTCGACAGTTCTTCTCCTAACGGAACGGTAACTATCAATGCCGTAAATGAACTAATCCCCGGCAATTGTAAGATTGTCAAGACCAGTGAAGACGGCAAGGTTGACGGCATCGACTTCACCATTACAGGTAACGGCGTTAATAAGACGGTCACGACTGCAAATGGCGGTCAGATCACCGTTAAGGATCTTAAACCCGGCACCTATACTGTGACCGAGAAAGCCATCGACAAATACGAGCCTCAGTCGAGTCAGAGCGTAACAATCGTAAGTGGTCAGACTGCAACGGTCAACTTCTCCAACACCTTAAAGCGTGGCGACCTCAAGGTAACCAAGACTTCTGAGGACGGCCTCGTAGAAGGCGTACAGTTTAAACTCACAGGTACGTCCCTCAGCGGTGAAAAGATTGAGCAGTTCGCAGTAACCAACGCAAAAGGTATCGCAACCTTCTCTGATGTCCTTATCAGTGGCAATGTGAAATACACCTTGTCCGAAGTAAACACCGCAGAGCGATACGAAGTTCCTGCTTCTCAGTCTGTGGCTGTTGAGTGGAATAAGGTGACCGAAACCTCCGTATATAACAAACTCAAGCGCGGTGATTTGAAGATCACCAAAACGAGTGAAGACGGTATGGTTGAAGGCGTTAAGTTCCGCTTGACTGGAACCTCTCTCAGCGGTGAGAAAATCGACTTGACTGCTACCACCAATGCAAACGGTGTGGCACTCTTCGAAGATATCCTCATCACTGGTCATTCCACCTATACCGTAACTGAGGTTGACACCAAGGCGTATTATATCGCCCCTGTAGCTCAGTCGGTTTCTATCGCATGGAATGAAGTTACCAACAAGTCGTTCTATAACGAACTCAAGCGTGGCTCTCTCCGTGTACAGAAGACTTCCGAAGATGGATTCGTGGAAGACATGAGATTCCGTCTCACCGGAACCTCTGATTCTGGCATTAAGGTAGACGAAACTGTCTATACCGATGCAAACGGCGTTGCTCTGTTCGAAGATATCCTCATCGGCAAGAACTATGTACTGACAGAGGAAAAAACGCCTATCCGTTATGTCGTACCTGCTAAGCAGACTGTGGATATTGCGTGGAACAGCGTAACAGGTGCATCCGTTGAGAACATCCTCAAGAAATGGCGTGCTGACGTATTCAAGGTGGACGGCTATCTCTATTGGGGAAATCCCGAAGATGATAACGGTCTTGTTCCCGTGTTGATGTCCGCAAGTCCTTCTGCTAAAAGTGCAGCCGATGAACTC
>JAZOSU010000014.1:0-51556 GCA_045657265.1 Eubacteriales bacterium
AAAACGGATGTGTAGAAAATCTACACATCCGTTTAATATTTGTCTTATACCGTAACAAGCAGGGAAAATGTACGGCACATTTTCCACTCTTTAGGAGAACCTAAAACCCTTAACCTTGCTACCAACCAATTGCAACCTGTGCAGCAACAAGTCGAGCAATGGGCGTTTTAATTTATACTGTCCTTAACAGTACGACTCATAAAAGTGCTCTTTTTAATTATTGTTCTGTCGTCTCTGACAACACTATCGAAATTTTAAGTGTTTTGGAGTTTCTGAATACTGTAAGGGTTACTGTATCACCAGGTTTATATTTATTCTTTTCTGCATCGAGAGTTGCCATTGAATCAACTTCAACGTCATTTATAGCAGTAATAATATCTCCCTGTTTGAGACCTTTTTTATGAGCATCACTTTCGGGGTCTACGTATTCAACGTAAACACCTGTAGGAATAGAATAGAATGATGCATATGTTTCGTCTATATTTCTTCCGTATATTCCGATAGAAGGTCTGTCTTTTACATAGCCATACTGAATAAGCTCTTCTATGATTTCTGTAGCGCCTGTAATAGGAATTGCAAAACCTATTCCCTCATAACCTGTTGTAATAATTTTGGAAGATGTAATACCTATAACCTGACCGTAACTGTTAACGAGAGGTCCGCCTGAGTTACCGGGGTTAATAGATGCATCAGTCTGAATAAGTGTCATATAAACGTTTTCAATAACCATCTGTCTGTCAAGAGCAGATACTATACCTGCAGTTACAGTTCCTGCAAGTTCAAGACCATAAGGATTACCTATAGCAACAACAGTTTCTCCCTGAACAAGTTTATCACTGTCACCGAACTCGGCAGGTTTTAAGTCTTTTGCTTCAATTTTGAGAACGGCAAGGTCAGTTTTGGCATCGTTGCCTACTATTTCTGCATCAAATTCAGTTTCGTCATTCAAAACAACTTTAACGGTAGTTGCGCCGCTAACAACGTGAGCATTAGTTGCAATATATCCGTCTTCGCTGAGAATAATACCTGTTCCTGAGCCCTGAGAAATCTGACCCTGATCCATAACTGTTACGATAATACCTACCACAGAATCTTTTACCTTCTGATAAATCTGTGGTATTGTCATAGCGTCTGTTGAAGGAGGCTGAGTATTGAGTGCAGGAAGGTTTACTTCGTTTTTTTGTTCTTCCTTGATTTGTGTCTGCTGTGAAATTTCAGGCTTTGAAACGGGTTTTTCGGGGTTTATAATAAACATCGAAACAAAAACACATACACAGATAAACAGCACTGCAGCAACAGAAGCTATGCTTATAAGAGCTATTTCTATACCTTTAAGTTTTCTTTTCGGCTTTTTGGGTTTATCGGGTTTTTGAAAATTCTGTGTATATCCCGTATACGACGAAGAATAGGGACTGGGGTTTTGCCAGGTATACTGGTTATTATTCTGTTTGTCAGAATTAGGTGTGTACTGATCCATTTTTAATCTCCTAAACATTAATAAGTATATTCACTGTCAAGAGGAAGAGTAAATACAAACTGTACATACTCCCCTTCTACTGAAGAAAGAATAATATCTTCCCCGTGACCTTTTAAAATATTTTTAACAAGATAAAGTCCTATGCCGGTTCCTCTTTTATTTATGCTTCTGCTTTTATCAGATTTATAAAATCTTTCAAATATATGAGGAGCCTCTTCTTTTGAAATTCCAAGACCTGTATTACGCACATATATCATTGCTTTTTTATCTTGAATCTGAACACCGCATTTTATTTCACCGCCTATGTCTGTAAACTTGACTGCGTTATCCATCAGATTATATACAACTCTGTATATTGAATCTTCGTCGCCTCTTACAATGACACTATCATTGCAGAAATCGTCTATCAAAGTTATGTTTTTATTATTTATTTTTTCTTCAAAAGCAAAAAGCGCTTTTCCTACGGTTTTTACTATATCAAAAGGTGCTTTTACGTAAGACATCTGTCCGGACTGCATTTTTGCTATATCGAGAAAAGAGTTGACCATACGTGATACTCTTTTTATCTCTTCTGAAACAATTGTCAGATATTTGTCATATTGGTCAGGCGGAATAGTACCGTCCAGCATACCGTCAACAAATCCCGTTATTGTGGTCATAGGCGTTCTCAATTCGTGAGATACGTCTGCAATAAAACCTCGGCGCATTTGTTCAAGATTATCAACACCGTCTGCCATTGCATTAAAAGCCGACGCCAACGGAGCAAATTCGTGAGAATGTTTTACGTCAAGACGTTTTGAAAAATCACCCTCTGCGTAGCTATGAGCAATAGCGCTCATCTGATAAATAGGTTTTGTTATACTTTTTGTTATAAAAAACAGAACTACAAACGCTATCATAAGAGCAACTATACCACAACTCATAAAAATAACCATAGTTCCTACCATAACTGAACCTATGTTATTTTTATAGGTAGTAACAAAAACCGCACCGCCAATATTGTTGTCTCCCGAAATAACAGGAACTCCGACAGTATACCCCGAAAGTTGCTTGGAGCCAAGAATATATCTTGAGCCTCTGTATATATTACCTGCAAGTACATAATCAGCAATACCCGACTCTGTAAATTCAGTTCCGGTTTGAGTTTCTATTGTGGATATATTAATTGTTCCGTTCTTATCTAATACTACAATATCACTTTCTATGGTTTCTTTTATTGCCGAGATTGAACTGTCAAATATATTCCCTGCAATAATATGAAAGTTTTTAGGCATTGACGCTACAGAACCTGCAATTTTCTGAGCAGCGCGTTCCATTGATTCACTTCTGTCATAAAATGAATTTACACCGATTATAGTTGCAGATACCAAGCCCAGAGTCAAAACCGTTATGGCTACCAGAACAGCAAAAGCACTATAATATTTTCGAAATATTCTTCTATGCATTATTTTGTTTCAAACTTATATCCGACGCCCCATACGGTTTTTACATTCCATTTTTCAGAAGCACCTTCGAGTTTTTCTCTGATACGTTTTATATGAACGTCAACTGTTCTTGAATCGCCGAAATATTTGAATCCCCATATTTCATCTAAAAGTTGATCTCTTGTATACACTCTGTTTGGATTTTTTGCAAGATGATACAAAAGTTCTATTTCCTTAGGAGGTGCATCCACATCCTGACCGTTTATACGGAGTTTATAGTTTGTCAGCGAAACGTAAAGATTTTCATATTCAACCTCTTTTGATTCCAAAACAGGTTCAGCCACAGCTGTAGCGGAATCTTTGGTACGTCTCATAACACTTTTTATTCTTGCTACAAGTTCTTTTGTATCAAAAGGTTTTGTAACGTAGTCATCTGCCCCAAGTTCAAGACCCAAAACTTTATCAAAAGTTTCTCCTTTTGCGGAAAGCATAATTATGGGTACGTTTGATGTTTTTCTTATTTCACGGCATACGTCCCAGCCGTCTTTTTTAGGAAGCATTATATCAAGAATTACAACGTCAAATTTCTGCTGAGAAAACATTTCAATTGCCTGCTCGCCGTCATAAGCACAGATTGTTTCATAGCCTTCTTTTACAAGATACAAATTCAAAAGGTCGCATATATTTTTTTCATCATCGACAATAAGAATTTTGCTCACAAAAAAACCTCCTTTTTAATTTTATTTTCAGAAACAATTATACACATTAATATTTATAAATAAGTTAATAAAATGTGAACAAACTTATACATTTTATTTAAAACTGTCAAAGTCTCTTGAGATTTCTGTTATTTCAACGTTACCACAAAGCAAATCCGTTACTGCTTTTATAAAGTTGTCATAACAATCGTGTTTAACGGAAAGTTCAAGGGTTACGTTCTCAGTAAAAGAACATTCTTTCTGATTATGTATTACAGTTTCAAGCAGCTTTTGTATTTTATCGTGACCTGCATAAGAATAAGTCAGTTTTACATTAACACAGGCATCCCTCACCGCAAAGCCTGATTTTGCAAGAGCATTTGAAACACCTTTGCTGTATGCTCTTATAAGTCCGCCACCGCCAAGAAGAATACCGCCGAAATACCTTGTAACAACAACACACACGTCGTACACGTCTTCTTTTTTCAGCACTTCAAGCATAGGCATACCCGCAGTACCTGCCGGTTCACCGTCATCCGAAAAGCGTTCAATTCTCGGTTCACGAAGTCGGTATGCCACACAGTTATGGGTAGCATCTTTATATTCAGAGCTTATATATTCTATAAAATCTTTTGCATCCTGTTCATTTGTAACACAGGCAAGATGAGAAATAAATCTGCTTTTCTTTTCGGTAAATTCACAAGTAATGTCCTGTGCACAAACTTTATAACCTTGCTCCATAAAAGATTCCCTTTCATTTTATAGTATATATTTTATTGCATAACACAGTTTTTTTCAAGGTTATATAAATAATTTGAGACAATAATTGTTAAAATATTAAAAAAAGTGTTTACAAATCGAAAAAATAAGTGTATAATACCTTAGATGTTTAACCTTACTTAGATGTTTGATGTCACCGTCGGCACTCTCGGTAAGGCCGGACAAATCTTCAGAAAGGTGAAAAGTGCAATGATTAAAAAAGAAGTAAAAACATCCGTTATTGAGCAGAACAGACTTCATGACAAGGACACAGGTTCTCCCGAAGTTCAGATCGCTATTCTTACAGCAAGAATCAACGAGCTTACTGAACATCTTAAAAAGAATCCTCATGACCATCATTCAAGAAGAGGCTTGCTCAAAATGGTAGGTAACAGAAGAAACCTTCTTAACTACCTCATCAAAAACGATATCACAAGATACCGTGCTATTATTGAGAAACTCAATATCAGAAAGTAATCAAATTGAAAATAGGCGAAATCTTAACGGTTTCGCCTATACAATTTTATTAACACAGGAAGGGTATGGCAGTTTAGCAGTTATTTGAATATTTGCTTTAAAATGTTCAAATAAGTGTTAAACAGCTTGCCTTCCGAACAAAATAATTCAGGAGGTACAAAAATGTACGAAAATCACAGAATTTTTGAAACAGAAATCGCCGGACGCAAACTCGTTGTTGAAACAGGCAAATTTGCAGAACTTGCAAACGGTTCAGCTCTTGTTCGTTACGGCGAAACAGTTGTTCTTGCAACCGCAACAGCTTCTCCAAAGCCAAGAGACGGCATTGATTTCTTCCCTCTCTCAGTTGACTTTGAAGAAAGAATGTACGCTGTAGGTCGTATTCCCGGAAGCTTTTTAAGACGTGAAGGAAGACCAAGCGAAAAAGCTATCCTCAGCTCACGTGTAATTGACCGTTCTATCCGTCCTCTCTTCCCTAAAGATATGAGAAACGATGTTAACGTTAACATTACAGTTATGGCTGTTGATCAGGACTGCATTCCCGAAATCGTTGGTATGATAGGTGCATCTATTGCAATTTCTATCTCTGATATTCCTTTCAACGGTCCTATCAGCGGTATTTCAGTAGGTCTTATCGACGGAGAATATGTTTTCAACCCAACAGCTGAGCAGAGAGAAAAATCTGAAATGGCAGTTACTGTTGCTTCTACCGCACAGAAAGTTACAATGATAGAAGCAGGTGCTAATGAAGTTGAAGATGGCGCTATGGTACGCGGTATTATGGCAGGCCACGCTGAAAACCAGAAAATCGTTGATTTCATCAACAATATCGTAAGTGAAATCGGCAAAGAAAAATTCACATTTGAATCTTGTGACGTTGACCACGAGCTTTTTGATGCAATTAAAGATTTTGCTATTGAAGATGTAAAATTTGCTCTTGACTCAAACGACAAATCACTTCGTGATGCAAGAATCAATGACATCTACACAAAAGTACATGAAAAATTCGATGCTGAAAACGAAGAACGCATCGGTATGATAGACGAATGTATCTACAAACTTCAGAAATTTGTTGTACGCACATGGCTTTCAGAAGAAGGTAAACGTGTTGACGGCAGAGGCATTGACGAACTTCGTCCTCTCCATGCTGAAGTTGATCTTCTTCCTAAAGTTCACGGTTGCGGTATGTTTGCAAGAGGCAAAACTCAGGTTCTTACAATTGCAACACTCGGTATGATGTCTGACGAACAGATAATCGACGGTCTTGACGAAGAAGAAACAACAAAAAGATATATGCATCATTACAATATGCCCGGATTTACCGTTGGTGATGCAAAACCCTCAAGAAGCCCAGGCAGACGTGAAATTGGTCACGGCGCACTTGCTGAACGCGCTTTAGAACCTGTTATTCCTTCAGTTGAGGAATTCCCTTATGCTATCCGTCTTGTATCTGACGTTCTTACATCAAACGGTTCAACATCACAGGGTTCAATCTGCGGTTCAACTCTCGCTCTTATGGATGCAGGTGTTCCGATTAAAGCTCCTGTTGCAGGTATTTCATGTGGTCTTATCACTCGTGATGACGGCAGCTTTATGACAATGGTTGACATTCAGGGTATTGAAGATTTCTTCGGCGATATGGACTTTAAAGTAGCAGGTACTAAAAAAGGTATTACCGCTATTCAGATGGATATTAAAGTTGACGGTCTTACAGAAGCTATAATTACAGAAGCTATTGAAAAGACAAGAATAGCAAGATATTACATTCTTGACGAAGTAATGCTCAAAGCTATAGCTAAACCTCGTGAAGACGTTAAAGACTGCGCACCTAAAGTAATCACAATGAAAATACATCCTGACAAAATCCGCGAGGTTATCGGTACAGGCGGGAAAGTTATTCAGAAAATCGTTGCTGACACAGGCGCAAAAATCGACATTGAAGATGACGGCAGCGTATTTATTTCAGCTACAGAAAAAGCTGCTGCTGACAATGCTATGGAAATAATAAAAGGTATTGTTTTCGAGCCTGAAGTAGGAGCTATTTACAGAGCTAAAGTTGTAAAACTTATGGCATTCGGCGCTTTTGTTGAATTTGCTCCCGGTAAAGAAGGTCTTGTTCATATTTCAAAACTTGATACAAAACGAGTTGAAAAAGTTGAAGATCTCCTTTCAGAAGGCGATGAAATCTACGTTAAGTTTATGGAAATCGACGACAAAGGCAGATACAATCTTTCAAGAAAAGATGCACTTCTTGATATGCAAAACGCAAATTCAGAAAACTAATATAAATATGAAAACAGGCTGTAAATTTACAGCCTGTTTTTTATATACTCAATTATTTTATTTTTGTCGTTTGGTACATCGCCTTTTATGACCAGTTCAAGTATCTTTGTAAGAAGTTCCCCGATTTGTTTTCCTTTAAATCCAAGAGAAAGCAAATCATCTCCGCCAATATCAAGATGGGATATCATAAACGGCTCATTATTTTCAAAAACGTCATCAATTAACTTAAGCGTCTGTTTGCTGTTTTTCAAAAATGCCAGATCTTTTACAGATTGCACACCAAATTTTGAAAGATATAATTTAACACACGTTTTATCAGAAGGTATATCAAGATTTTTATAATATACCATAAATTCAACACGTTTTTGAATATTAGACGGCAGTTTTAGTCTTCCAAACGATGCGTGTTTTTTTAACTTTTCGTCGGTTTCAAAAACATTAAGATAAGCCAACAAAACCGCAGGGTTTTCTTTGAGTCTTTCAAGTTCTGAAAGTATATTATCAGATGCTTGGTTTTTATATATTTTATCATTTTGAGGCAAAATAAATTCAAGCACCTTGAAGAACCTATTAAAAACTCGCACAAAACCTTTACCTGAAATCATTTTCATCACTTCAGTTGTAATACGTTCGTCTGCTACGTTTGCAAGTGATTTGAAATTTTCATCAATAGACTGTGCCGTTTTTTCTTCTATTTCAAAATCAAGAACGGATGCAAATCTGAGTGCCCTGATTATTCTTAGTGCATCCTCGCCAAATCGAAGGTCAGGATTTCCCACAGTACGTATAATTTTATCTTGAATATCTTTTTGTCCTCCGAACAAATCCACAATTCCGTGGCTATGTGAATATGCCATTGCATTGACAGTAAAATCACGCCTGGACAAATCTTCTTTGATATCCTGCACAAAATTAACCTCGTCAGGTCTGCGGTTATCTGAATAACCCCCTTCTGTTCTGAAAGTAGTTATTTCATATCCTTTTCCTTCAATTATTGCGCATACCGTGCCGTGTTTTATTCCCGTTTCAATAAATCGGATGTTTTCAGATTTCAAAACAGTCTCTGTCTGATAGGGAGTTGCGGACGTTGCAATATCATAATCAGACACGATTCTTCCCATAATGGCATCACGAACACAACCGCCGACTGCATATGCTTTATAACCGGCGGCTGTAAGAATATTTATTATTTTTTTTGATGCATTATCAAGCATTATATTTCATCATCCGGACGTTGCAAAAAAGCTTTTGTTTTTTCGCTTCGCGGTTGTTCAAAGATTTGTTTAGGTGTACCCATTTCTTCGATAACACCGTCTGCCATAAAAATGACTTTATCTGAAACGCTTTTTGCAAATGCCATTTCATGAGTTACGACTATCATTGTTCTGTCACTTGATTTAAGTTCTTTTATAACTTTTAAAACTTCCCCTGTAAGTTCAGGGTCAAGGGCAGAGGTAGGTTCATCAAAACAAAGAATTTTAGGACTGAGCATAAGCGCTCTCGCAATTGCAACACGCTGCATCTGACCGCCTGAAAGTTCACATGGATAATTGGTTGCTTTATCAGCAAGACCTACCTGTTCAAGCAGTTCCATAGCCTGTTTTTCTATTTTTGCATATATTTCTTTTTTGTTTTTACGGAAATCTTTTTCTTGTTTTGCTCGAAGTTTCGGTGCAAGGCAAAGATTTTCAAGAGCATTATACTGCGGAAACAGGTTAAAGCTCTGAAAAACAAGTCCGAAATTAAGACGTTTTTCTCTTATTTCATCATCAGTATATTTTTTAGTTGCATCATACAGAAGTTCATCTTCAAGTATAAACTGACCTTGTTCAGGAGTTGTCAAAAAATTAAGGCAACGTAGAAGAGTTGTTTTACCGCTTCCCGATGAACCGATAATGGAAACGACTTCGCCTTTATTTATTTCAAAGTCAATACCGCGCAGAACATCGGTTTTTCCGAAGCTTTTACAAATATTTTTAATTTCAAAATAAGCCATCTTATCACAACCTCCTTACGCTTTAAAATAGGACAGTTTTTTCTCAATTTTGCCAAAGACAATAGTAAGCAGACCGTTGAAGAGCAAATAGAAAATTGCAGTATAGAACAAAGGCCAGATAAGACCGTCTGTTTTAATATATCTCTGAGCAAAGAAAATAAGTTCGTAATATGTAATTATTCTTGCAAGAGAGGTATCTTTTACAAGAGTGATTATTTCATTGGACATAGGAGGTACTATGCGTTTTATAACCTGTAAAAACACTACTTTTGAAAATATCTGACCGCCTGTCATACCAAGAACCTGACCCGCTTCGTACTGACCGCGGGGAATAGATTCGATTCCACCTCTGTATATTTCCGAAAAATAACAAGCATAGTTCAGGCTGAAAGTAAGATAAACCGCCGCAGGAACAGGCAAAAGAGGTAAATCAAACATAAGACCCGGTCCGTAATAAAATACAATAAGCTGAAGCATAAGAGGTGTACCTCTTATAATCCACACAAGTGTTTTACAAATCCACTTAATCGGCGGGAATTTTGACATTGAACCAAAAGCTATAATAAGACCGAGTGGTAATGAAAAAAGAAGTGTTATCCCGAAAATCTCGAGAGTTTCTCCAAATCCCACAAGCAAGTCTAATGTTATGTCAATAAACTGTTGCATACAAAAATCCTTTCAAATTGCTAAAAAACAAACCTCTAATCAAGGTTATAGCCGAGAAAGGCACATTTGCCCTTCTCGGCTTATTTTGGTTATATAAAAACTAAGTTCAAATTAGCCTACGAGTGAAGCTGCCATTACGTAGTCGATAACACAAGCTTCAGCTGCGCCGCTCTGTACTTCCAAAAGTGCATCAGCCATTGATTCAACAGCTTTATAACCTTCTGCAAGATTTTCATTTGCCTTAGCTTCTGCTTCACCTGCTGAACCTGATTCAGCGACTACTTTTTTGCCTTTGAGTGAAGCAAGGTCAGGATATTTTTCTGCATCTTTAACAACAACAACCTGATAGTTTTTCATATAAGCGCCTGAAACATCAGCAGCGTTTGTGATTTCTTCTTTGATTGTCATACCGTTCCATACACAGTCAATTGTTTTTGTGTCAAGGTCAAGAAGTTTGTTATCCCAAACGATTTCTTTGAATTCAGCTTTAACACCGAGTTTTTCACAAACTGCCTTTGCGTATTCAGCATCAAAACCGATCCATTCACCGTTTTCAATGTAGTCCATAGGTTTGTAATCTGTAACACCAATTACAAGAGTACCTTTATTTTTGATGTATTCCATATCGCTGTCGCCTGAAACTTCCTGTCCTTCAGCTGCTTTGAATTCAGGAACAAGCTGAGCTGCAACGTCGTATTTATCAGCAATTGTTTTGATAGTACCGTTTGCGAAGAGTTCTTTTGAAATCTCATCAACTTTTGCAGTAACGTCACTGCCTGCACGGAATGCAATACCGTATTCTTCAACGCCAAGTTCAACGTCTTTCATAACTACAAGATCAGCATATGCGCTTGTGCTGGGATCTGTATTATCCGGTGTAGTTGCAGGTTCTGATGCGCATGATGCCATACAAAGAACCATTACAAGTGTAAGTAAAATAGCTGTAATTCTTTTCATTTTTAATACCTCTCTGTTTTATCACTTTTTCGCTTTAATCTGCTAAAGTGATAACATAATAACACACCTATTTACATTTTTCAAGTGTTTTTTTATATTTTTATTAAATTTTTCCGTCTATAAGGTTTTTAATAAGCGTACAAGCTTTAGGAATGTACAAGCCTGTATCTTTTGCGTTTTGTTCCGTATAGCTTTCTGCCGACGGTCCGAGTTTTGTTTCGCTGTTATACAAAACAAAAGGAACAGGGTCACTTACGTGTGTCATAAGTGAAATAGGTGTAGGATGGTCAGGCATAAGTAAAATACTGTATGCTTCACCTCTTTTATCCATTTCGGGAATAATTCTTCCAAGTATTTCTTTATCTATAGATTCTATAGAACTGATTTTATGCTCGATATCTCCGTGGTGACCGCATTCGTCCGGTCCTTCTACGTGGATATAAACATAATCACAGCCGTTTTCAAGAAGGTCAAGTGCAGCTTCTGCCTTACCTTTAAAGTTTGTATTCCAGTTACCGTTGGTGTTTTCAACGTCAACACTTATATGTCCTGCGCAGATTCCTATACCTTTTATAAGGTCAACTGCTGATATAACTCCGCCTTTTATGCCGAATTTGTCATAGAAAGAAGTAACCGCAGGTTTTGTACCCTCACCCCAGAACCAACAAGACGTAACAGGATTTTTACCCTCTGCTATACGTTTTTTATTAACCGGATGGTCTTTTAAAAGTTCTCTTGATTTAACCATTATATCAAAGAGAATATCTGCGTTATTGCCTGAGGGCAGATGTTCTTTTATAGGTTTATTGGTAATATCGTGAGGCGGTGTGAATTTACCGCCTGTCTTGGAATCTTTGATTACAAGACAGTGACGGTAGCTTACGCCTGCGTACAGATTAATTTTATCTGTTTTGATATGTTCATTTAAAAACTCAACAATTTCCTTTGCTTCTTCTGTTGAAATTTCTCCTGCAGAATAGTCCATCATTACCGCATCTTCATAGTTTTCGGTATCAGACAAGGTAACGAGATTACAACGGTATGTAACGTCGCCTTCTTCAAGGTCAATACCTATACTTACAGCTTCCAGCGGTGAGCGTCCCGTATAATATATTTCAGGGTCGTATCCCATAACTGAAAGATTTGCAACGTCAGAACCCGGTGCCATACCGTCCGGTACTGTTTTAACCATACCTACTGCGCCGTTTTTTGCAAGAAAATCCATATTGGGTTTATTTGCAGCTTCAAGAGGAGTTTTATTTGAAAGTTCCGGCAGCGGATAATCCGCCATACCGTCACCAAGCATTACAATATATTTCATTTTAATTATGCCCCTTTTACTTCGACTGCATTTTCAACAACGAAATCCATTACTTTTTCAATGAGAAGGCTAAGATAGAACTGACTTTCGTTTATAGCAGCTTTGAATTCTTCTGTTGTTGAATAGCCGTTGTTTTTTGCATATTTTGCAAGTTCTTCCTGATACTGTTCTTCTGTAAGTTCAAGATTCTGTTCACGCGCAATTGCAACAATTGTCATATATTCTTTCACTGCACCCTCTGCCTGTTGGGTAAGCACGTCGTCAATATCTTCAAGTGACTGACCTGTTGCCTGTGAAAGATAATCCTGATATGACATACCGTACTGTTGCTGTGCCATTTCGTCATAAGTTTCGATTATAAGTTTCTTATAATTTTCAATTTCATCTTCAGGAAGTGAATTAACCTTTACGTTTTCCACAACCTTTGCCCAGATACTGCTTTCTTTTTCATTTAAAGCAGCAGCCTCATTTGAAGATTTAACCTGTTCATTTGCATAGGTCATATATTCATCTACTGTTTTTTTGTCAGAAAGTTCTGAAACTATTTCATCTGTGAGTTCGGGATAAACAGTAGCTGTTATTTTATTTACTTTAACTGTAAACACAACGTCTTTACCGTTAAGGTCTTCTTTACCGTAATTTTCGGGGAATTTAAGATTAAGGTCAACAGTTTCACCTGCTTTAACACCTACAAGTCCTGCCTCAAAGCCTTCAATAAAAGAGTTACTTCCAAGCACAAGGTCATATCCTTTAGAAGTACCTCCCTCAAAAGCCGTACCGTTTATTTTACCTTCAAAATCAATATTAACAGTATCTCCATTCTGAGCCGCGCGGTCTGTTATTTCTTTCTGTTCACCGTATCCTTTTTCAGAAAGAGCTTTGTTTATATATTCTGCAACTGCCTGCTCTGTAACTTCAGGAACAGAAAATGTATATTCCATACCTACATATTCACCAAGCGTAATATGTTTTGACAAATCATAGTCAAAAGGACGCGCATCTGATTTTTTTGCGCAGCTTCCCAGCATTGTAAGGCAAAGAGCCGCCATTAATACAATTGATATTATTCTTTTCATTTCATTTATCCTTTCAAGATACAAATATAATTAATTATACAATATTATTTTTCTATTTACAACGGGTAACAAAAATTTTATAACAAAGTTACAATTACGTACAGAGTGGGTGAACAAGTGAACATATTATATGAAAACAAATCTGAATCTATAATCCTTATGAAAACAAAAAAGCTCTCATCTCTTCCGCATATGCACAAAGAGATTGAAATAATTTACGTCAGAAAAGGCGCATCAAAAACTCACGCCGACCAGATAATTTCAGAAATAGGCAAAGGTGACATTTTCATAAGTTTTCCTAATCAAGTTGATTTTTACGAAAAATCCATAGAGGGAGATTACTACGTAATTATCATATCACCCAAAGTCTTTTTCGGCATCAAAGATTTAATTGATACAAATATCCCCACGGAAAATACATTCAATGCAGACAAAAAACTTTGCGATTTATTTGAAAGTTTTGCAACGAGCAAAGCTCAAAACAACACATCTAAATGCGTCGGTTACATTAATCTTATATTTGCAGAAATATTAAACAAAATCCAGCTTAGCCCCTTGGTAACCTCTTCTGAGGGCACACTACGAGAAATAATAAATTTCTGCGAGACACATTATGCCGAAGAAATCAGTTTATCAGTTGTTGCAAAACACACTCATCTGAGTCCTTGTTATATATCTCATTTATTCGGCAGTAAGCTCAGCATAGGTTTTTCAGATTACATAAACATTCTTCGGGCAAATGCCGCCTGTGAGCTGTTTACTCAGACAAGCAAATAAATATCCACCCGCATAGTTGAACTTGTCAATTAAAAGCAGACAGTAAAAACCACCAATTATAGCAAATCGATTTTTTCACCTCAAGACAATACTATATCAGTTCATAGACAAATTTTACTATATATTTATGTAAATTATTCCGCGTATTGATTTTTTGTCGAAAATATATTAGAATATGTATTATCGATACAGTAAAGGAGGTAACGGTTATAAAATTATTTAAAACACTTCTTGTTCTCATTCCTTGTCTTTTGATAACAGTGCTTGTAATAGTGGCATTTCCCGAAAAAGACAAGTACATAATAGATCTTGAAGGCGATCTTGATGCTTACGAAGATCCCAAACTTGTTAATAATTCAGATATTGGATTTTTCTATAAAAACGATCAGCTTTATGAACACAGACAGCAAAAAAAAGCAGATAAAACAAACGTTATAAAAATGTCTGAAAACATTGTAACTACCGATTTTACAAAAGAAAACATATCTATTGTTCCTGACAAAAAGAATACATATACAGGGCCTCACAATGTTGTCCTCACAAGTGAGGGTGTACAGGAATACGTCGAGGCAACAGAAGTCGGATATACATTAAAAGGCGGCAAACAGGTCGCAAAGGAAGACACTTTTGAAATCATTCTTGAAACAGGGTTATTTGGAAAAACACCTGCTATTCCTCACAAAGTTGAGCAGGTCAACAAATATTATGCTGCGTTTACTCAGCAGGTACAGGACATATATTTCGAGTTTACGTCAAGTAATGAATTTGCAAGTATAAAGGTTTCTGAGCTTAAAGGCAGAGTTGAATACACCTTGCTTGACAGTACTATGAAACCGCTTAAAAACGGTTGGAACAACTCCAAATCAGAAATAGAAATTCAGTACAAAGGAAGATCAGCCGCCAAGTATTATCTCAAGCTGTCAGGCTCTTATTCAAAAGAACTTACTCCATTTTGCGTTGAAATCCCATCCGATAACAATGAATGGATGTGGCAGATGGTATATGCAAGTATAGGAAAAACCACGTCGGGTACTTTTGACTATTACGGTGACGAAGATTTCTTTGTACTGCCAAAACAGATAACAGACAACATAAACAAATCTATTCTCAAGTTTACCGAAATAGCTGCTGACGCAAACGTAGTGATTTACGACAACAAGAGAAACATTCTTGCACAGTACGTATACAAGAAAGACGATACCAATATGGTATCTCTGTATTCTCTGAAAAACGCATATGCTATATCGGTTTACAGCTACGAGCAAAAAAACACAAAAGCAAAATACTCTTTTGTGCTTGAATACATTGACACTCTTATACTCGATATACAAACTTACGGATTTGCACTTAGTCCCGGTTATTCAGACAAAGAAGATTACTACACTGCATCTGTTTCTTCTCTTGATGGCAAACAGATAACAGAAATAATGACCACTATCCCGTCTGCCAAGACGCAGATCAAGGTAACTCAGCAATGCGGATATGAATACATCGCAAAAGAAGGCGAGAATCTTAATCTCGCACCAGGCCGTAACGTCATTTCTATAAGTTTTACAGTTGATGATCTTTCACGCACTATTGAAATCGTAGTATCCCACAGAGCAAACGAAGTTTACTACGGATTTACCACAGACGGCGAAAAAATATTTATTGTAGACGACAAAACAAAAGACAACCACGTTCAGATTCAGAAATCCGACGGAAAATATGAATGGATAAAAAGAAGCAAAGTATTTTCATATATTGAAACAACAATGCCCGATAGCTACAAAAAACAGATTAATGCTCTGCAGAAAAAACATCCCCAGTGGAAGTTTACTTTTGTTAAAACAGGCTTCGATTTTAAAGAATACGTTGATTCTCAGGACCGAATTGAAGGCAAAACTCCTGTTTCTACAATAAACAGTAAAAGAGCAACAAGAGAGCAGATAGAATATTACGTTGACCCGAGAAACTTCCTTGATGAAAAGAACATTTTTATGTTTGAAAAGCAAACATACACCAAAGGAATATATTCATCAACAGGAATGGAAAGTATATGGGTTGAACTTCCCGCGGCAGAACTAAGTGAAAAAACATTTGTCTCTTATTTCACCGAAGCAGGACAGTCTGCAGGTATATCTCCTTATTTCATAACTGCAAGAGCACAGCTTGAATCAGGAAACGGAACAAGTAAACTTGCCCTTGGCACCATTACAGGTTGTGAGGGATATTACAACTTCTACGGTATTAATGCCATCAACACAAATCCTTCTGCGGGCGGTGAATTTGCCAAAGAAAACAATTGGAACACCAAACGCAAGGCCGTAATAGAAGGTGCGGCATGGGTTAAAAACCAGTACATCGGTTGTATGCAATACAGCGCCTATTTTATGAAATATTCGTTTATCCCTACAAGGCTCTGGCATCAGTATATGACTGACATTGCGGCTCCTTCAAAAGATGCCAAAAATTATTATACAGCGCATCTTACAGGGGGAACACTTGATTCACAGATAGAGTTTGTAATTCCCGTGTTTGATAATATGCCTGAACCGGAAACGGAAATAAAAACAGAAACTAAATAACAAAAAACCTTGAAAAGTCCAATAACTTTTCAAGGTTTTTAAATTTAAATTATCTTTTTTGCCACGATTACAAGTCTTCCGTTTTTTGATGAATACTCACAGGTCGATATAGTAATAAGTTTATCTCCGTACACTGCATCGACTCCTGTATCATATCTCGAAAGAGATTTACATTTATCTACGTATTCAGAAAAATCAACTTCATCTTCAGCATCTACAAACAAATGATAAGCAAATCTGTTTTCAGCTTCTTCCGATTGAGTAAAAACTGACAAAATTTCATATTTAAAGTCTTGTCCTTTGATGTTTACATCAATATACCGATTTTGTTCAAAAAAGCTTTTATCGAGATATTTTTCCAACGCGCCAAACATTCTTCCGTCACGCATATTATGGCCGTAAATAATAATATTATCTGACGGTTTATCAACATCGCAGTTTTCCTGTACGTAAGGACAGCCATAACGGGAATAACTTCTGTCATAGGAATGGTTCAGATAAAAATTCGGACTCTCAACGCTTTTCATCAAAGGATAATCTATAATTGTTCCGCTTACAGATATCCATCCTACGCTATGAG
Organism: Eubacteriales bacterium; assembly: GCA_045657265.1. GTDB lineage: Bacteria > Bacillota > Clostridia > Oscillospirales > QAKW01 > RGIG9041. Next base: position 17,059 of record JAZOSU010000014.1, read on the forward strand.
GGTTTATTGCAAAGAGTTTATCATAATTCAAAGAATTGCTTTTTTCAGGCAAAATCTGATTTACAGGTTGTTTATCTATCTCTTCTGAAAGATTCTGATATATATCGTCCTGTTTTTTTCCATCAACAGTGTATTTTATAATAAAAAATACACTTATCGAAAAAGTCAAAACAAAAATCACAAGTAAAACATAATATAAAATTCTATTTATCTTCTTTTTCATTTATATAAAAAACACTCCAAGCCCTACACCTGTTCTGCCGCCGTCTTTAATGTATTGTTTAAAGTTTCTTCTAAGAAAGCTGTCTTCGGGATAATCGTCTGCATTTCCCGTATAGTCCATATCGAAAAGGCGCCACATATTAGTATACGCCCTCTGCATCTTCTGTATTTGAAACAATTTCAAATCTGACATAAACCTTCATACAAAAGATATTCTTTTGCATCTAAAGGAAAATCTACATTGTTGAAAAATTCAGACAAAGTTTTATTCATAGTCAAAGTAGTTGTAGGCATAGTATTTTCCGGCCTCCAAAGCATCCTCGTATTTATATTTTACGAGTTCAGAAACAGTAACAAGCTGATATCCGTTTTCAATAAGCCACGGTACCATTTCTTTTACTGCATCTGCTGTGGATTCATAAAGAGAATGCATAAGCACAACATCTCCGTCAAGGCTTTCTTCGTTCTTAATAACACTTAATATTTTATCTTTGTCTCTGTATTTCCAGTCGTTTGTATCCACAGACCAACCGATAAGAAGCTTGTCCGTACTGCCAAGAAGAGTTTTACCTACCGCGCCGTAGGGCGGACGTAAAAGTTTCGGTTTTTTGCCTGTTACAGCCTCCAGAGCTTCATCGGCTCTGGAAATTTGTTTTTGAATACCATCCAAAGAGAGCGTCTGAAGATTACCGTGAGACCAGGTATGACTTGCTATCTCACATCCGAGTTTTTCTGCTCTTTTTATAGCATCTGCGCCTTGTCCTACAAGGTTACCCACCTCAAAAAATGTTGCTACTGCATTATATTTTTCAAGGGTATCTAAAATTTCGTTTGTGTATGTATTATGAGGACCGTCATCAAAAGTAAGAGCAACCATCTTTTTAGTAATATCAACAGTTCTCTCATTACTTTCTTCCAAAGACTCTGCTATTGAATCCGCAATAAGATGTCTTACTTTTGTATATGGAACATCAACGCTCACATCACCCGATTCGCATCCGAATGTAACACCGATACAATCGTTTTTATAAACGAAGCTTTTTCTTTTGTTTTTATCCACTGTTTTATCTTTTTCTCTCGCTTCTATGGCAAGCATAGTATTGAGAGTATCGGTCATAGCTTCGCCGTCTTTGATATAGTTGAAAGTTTGCATCGTATCAGTAGCACTACCGCCAACAAAGGTTCTGCAGTGCATTTCCACACCGTACACGTTTTTAACGGGTTTATACGATTTATAGCTAATGAGCATATAATCTTCCGATGTTTTATCTCCTGTCAAAAATCCTTCAGCAAGAGAAAGACAAAACTGATTGATCTGACTGTCAAGTTCATCTGCGCCTGTTTTGGGATAGCAATAAGCAACGCTTCCTTTTTTTGAAAATTCCACTTTCTTTTTTATTTTCCCTGCGCTCTGAAACTCTTCAAACTGCGCAAAATATTCTTTTGCAGCCTTTTCAAAAATTTTCTTTTTACTTGGCGCACAAGAAAACATTGTAACAGATACAGCAACGCAGATAATTGCCGCTAAAACTTTTTTAAACATCCTGAAAATCCCCTTTGGTTTAATATATTAATTATATAACCAAAAGGGATTTTATTCAATAATTTTTTATTATTTTAAAAACGGTTTTTCGTATCAGATCAAAAGGCACAACACTAAAACTCATACCAAGAATAAATAAAAGATTGGAAGTGGTAATTCCAGAGGTACGGAACATTACTCCGCCATAATATATCAGCCACAGCTGGATAAGTATTATAAACGTGAAAATCACAACAAATGTTTTATTTTTAAACAGATTATAAAAAACGTTTCTGCTTTCGCTTCTTGCATTAAGAGCTCCGAACACTCCGCTGAATATAAAGAGAGCAAAAAAAGAAGTCATAAACTTTGTGGAGTTTGTATAAAAACCAAAATGTTTTTTGAAATACTCTGCTGTTAGAAACACGGTACACATTACAAGGTTATATATTCCCATAGACATAATCTGCGCCGTCATAGATTTGCTCAATACAGGTTCTTTTCTTGAAATCGGTTTTTCTTTCATATACCGTATTATAGGCATTTCTCCTGCAAAAGCAAGACCTGCAAGCGTATCCATTATTATATTTATCCAAAGCATCTGCATAACTGTAATAGGAGTATCAACACCTATAAACGGACCTATAAGCGAAATACCAACCGCGCACAAATTCATAGTAAGCTGAAAAACTATAAACTTGCGTATACTTTTAAAAATAGTACGTCCGTAAAGAATTGCTTTTGAAATAGAGGTGAAATTATCATCAAGAATTACTATGTCCCCTGCTTGTTTTGCAACTTCCGTTCCGCTTCCCATTGCAAAGCCAACGTCAGCTTGTTTTAAAGCAGGTGCATCGTTTATTCCGTCTCCCGTCATACCGCATACAAGCCCTGCTTTTTTTGAAAGACGGACAAGTCTGCTTTTATCTTGGGGAAGCGCTCTTGCTACCACCTGAAGTCTGGGCAATATTTTTATCAGCTCACTATCCGACATTTTTTGCATTTTTTCGCTCGTCAGCATAACTCCGTCATTTTTTAAAATGCCGCAAAGAGTAGCTATACTTTTTGCCGTATCTGCATTATCTCCCGTAACCATACATACGTTTATTCCTGCATCCTGTACGGTTTTAACAGACCTTTTTACGTCAGGTCTGAGACTGTCATTTATAGCAACAAGACCTACAAGATTATATTCTTTCAAATTATCGCTTGTGGCAAGAGCAAGTACTCTTACTCCGGAAGATGTCAGATGTTTGAGTTTTGTTTTAAGGTTATCCCCTATTTCTTTGCAGTTTTTAAATATTACCTCAGGCGCACCTTTTATATACCATTTGCTACCCGACTGTACGGCGGCATATTTTTTTGCGCTGTCAAAAGGAATTCGTTTTTTAATATCAGGATAAGAAATATACGCTTTATAAGCAAAATTAAGGAGCGCTCTGTCCGTTGCGTTACCGCCTACCGCTTTTTTGTTTATCATAACGCTTTCATTACAAAGAACACAGCATCCCTCAATATCGCCCTTGCAAAAATCGGGAACAGATTTATATTCCTTTCCATCTTTGTCATAAAAAGCAGTCACTGACAGTTTTCCTTTGGTAAGTGTTCCTGTTTTATCACAAAACAGCATATTAACACTTCCTCCTGTTTCTATGCCTACAAGTTTACGCACAAGAACGTTATCCTTTTTAAGCCTTTGCATATTAGAGGAAAGAACAACCGTTATCATCATAGGAAGACCCTCGGGGATTGCAACAACCACCACTGTAATTGCCAGAGTTATAGCGTGTAACAGATTGGTTACCATCTGCGGAAGTGAACTTACTTCTGCCATAATACAAGCCGTATCAAAGTTGTTATCCATTATCACAGAATTGAACAAATCGGCAATAAACACAAGTACCGCCGCAAGATATCCTATCTTGGCAAGAACAGACGCAAGTGCCGAAAGTTTTTCTGTAAGCGGACTTTTGCCCGTACCTTCCTGTATTTCTGATGCGACGCTTCCGTAAAGGGTGTTATCCCCTGTCCGTCCCACCGCCATAATACACTCGCCCGACGTGACAACCGAGCCTCTGAAAAGTTGGTTTTTACATTTGATATCCCAGTTATGTACAGGTTTGTCTACGGTTTTGGATACCTCTACACTCTCTCCGTTTAAAGCCGATTGGTCAACCGATACTTTTCCATCGATTATTATTCCGTCGGCAGGGATTCTCTCTCCGCTTGATATATACACCAGATCAAATGCTACAAGTTCTGAAATATTTACCGTCTGTATTTTACCGTCCCTCATAACACGGCACTGAATGTTTGCAGACTGTTCTTCAAGCTTTAAAAAAGCGCTTTCACTTCCGTATTCCGAAAGCGTTGAAACGAAAGTTGCAAGAAACAGAGCGATTGCAATACCAAGCGGTTCATATATATCTGCATTATGAATTGATATTATAACGTTAAGCGCAAGAGCCACAAGCAATATTTTTATAAGCGGGTCTCCAAAAGCAGACAGAAACTGACGAAAAAAAGTTTTTCTCGGTTTTTTAGTAAAATTGTTTCCGCCATACCTTGTTCTGAGAGCAATTACGTTTTTGGTTTTGTTTCCCTCTTTGTTATATTTAATTTCATCCGGCAATAAAAAAGACATAGCATATACTCCTGTATTTTATCTCTAAAATATATGCTATGTCTTTATTTATTATACTTCTATCATTTTGCCAAGACAGAAACTGTAAATATATTTATGGGCAGTATCAAGCCCTCTTGTATGTTTTATAGCTTTTTGGTACATATCAAGCTGTACTCCGTAGCGGTCTATAAGAGTCTTTTCATCTTTTACGGTATCTGTTTTATAATCAACGATAACTACTTTGCCGTCTTTAATATAAAGACAGTCGATAATACCCTGTACTATTACAGATTCCGAAGAGGGAGTATCCATAATTTCGTTTGCCGGAAGAGTAAACAAAAATCTTTGTTCTTTTTCGCAGACGCTGTTTTTTTCAAGGTCTTTCATAATATCATTAGCCAAAAACTCAAGGATTTTTTGTTCATCTACAATATCGGCATCATTTTTTGTTATAAATTCATACTCTAAAAGTCTTGATTTTTCATTTTCAAAAGATTCCTTGTCAAAGATCGCCTTAAAATCGCAAAACTGCAAAAACTTATGGGTTGCATTACCTCTGTCGGCACCTGTTATACCTTGCATAAATCTCGGTTTTTTAAAGCCCGATGATTTTTTCAAAGACGTTTTGTCTTCGTCCTGTCTTTTCATTCCTTTTATTTCAGATACAGAAAGCTTAGACGGGATATCGACATCATATTCATACTGATATTTGCGGTTTATAAGATTTTTGATTTGTTCTTTATCATAAACCACAGAGCTTTGCTCCGGTTTCTTTTCAGGCTCTGACGCCGTCATCTCACTTATATCACATAGCTTGATTTTGACAGAGCTTTGTTCTGTACAAAGGTCGGTAGGTACACCTGTAAAGGCACACAATTTTTTAGCATCCTCGTTTTTTATCTGAGAAAACAGTATCCATTTCATAAATGACGGTCTGTCATACACATCGTATTTTTCAGGTTTTCCATCTGCCATATAAGCGCTTGTTACTGTCTTTTCAATATTGCTAACATTAAAAGAGCCTGTTACGTATAAATGAGATACCGCACGGGTAAGAGCAACGTACAAAAGACGCATATACTCTTCTATCTGCTGAGTATCATCTTTTCTTTCAATAAGACTGCGACAGGGAGAAGAAAAATCGATGTGACGTTCATCGTCAAAAATATGACATCCCACACCAAGCTCCTGATCAAGTTGTACATCATCGTTTCCGAAAAACCTCAAAGTATCTCCCGCTCCAACAAGAAATATCACAGGATATTCAAGGCCTTTTGAACGGTGAATTGATAAAATATTCACGCAGTTACCTGATTTTTTGAGTTTTGCCGCAGGTATTGATTCGTTTTTATTGGTAAGTCTGATTATATAATTTATAAATGCAAACAAACCTCTGTAACGGCTACTTTCAAAATTGGATGCATGTTCGAGCAAAAGCATAAGATTGGCTTTTATGCTATCGCCGTTTTTCTTTGAAGAGACTTTAAGCATTATTCCCGAAGACTCATAAACCGCGCTTATTATACCGTAAACGTCAGTTGTAAGCGCAAGAGTTCTTAAATATTCAACTTTTTCTATAAACGCAGAGGTTTTAGAATCTTTTTTGGAATATGCTTTGACTGCATCATAAAAAAGACAATATCTGTTTTTGCTTCTTATTTGCGCAAGTTGTTTGGCAGAAAATCCAAAAAAATCAGAATACATAAGCGTAACAAGCGGTATATCGTCATAAGGATTATCAATAACCTGCAAATATGCAAGAACCGAGCGCACTTCTGCTGTATCAAGACAGTTTTCGGAAGGGTTATTATTTATAAAAGCAATCCCCTCTTTTTCAAGCGCCTTTTCATATGCTCTGCTATCGGTTTTTGGAGCTCTCATAAGAATTGCAATATCCGACGGCAAAACAGGTCTTTCCACACCTTTTTTTACGTCATATATCTTACCGTTTTTCAAAAGATATGAAATTTTATCTGCAACAAACTTTGCTTCCGCTTCCGTTTTTGAAAGCTTATTCAAAGGCTCACCCTCTGCTGTTTCTGTTACAAGAAAATCAAGTTCCACCTCGGACAGACAGGTTTTTTTTGCATTTGGATTTGAGACAAGTCTATGACCGTCAAGATAATCTATTCCGCCACAGTCTTTGGTCATAAGGGGGTCAAAAACCGAGTTTACAAAATCAATAACATTTTTGTGTGAGCGGAAATTACAGGAAAGGTCTATTCTTGATGGTAATACAAGCTCACATTCATCTTGGATAATTACCGAGTTTTTTTGTTTTTCAAGAAAGATTTCAGGCTGAGCATTACGGAAACGGTAAATGCTTTGTTTAACGTCACCAACCATAAATATGTTTTTACAGTCTTTTGAAAGCGCAGTAAAAATAAGGTCCTGAGTATAGTTACAGTCCTGAAATTCGTCTACTATTATTTCGTCTATATTTTCGGAAAGTTCTTTTGCAAGAACGGTTTTTTGTATCTTGCCGTCAGAGATATCCTGTATAAGCAGTTTCAAAGCATATTTTTCTATATCGTCAAAACTGACAAGTCTTTGTTTTCTTCTTTTTTCAAACAGCCTTTTATTGAACGTACTGCAAAGCTCAAGAAGAGTTTTCATAAGACCCAGCTCGTTTTGTCTGTCCTTTTCAAAGCTTTGTCTGTCAGTATAAATATAATATATAAAAATATTTATAAGTCTTGCTTTTAGATCGTTTCTTGTGTTTTTAAACAGATTCCATACGTCTGCACTTTCATCTTTTGGCTTTGGAGGATGATTTTTAAAGCTTAACTCTTTACCCATTGATAACACAAGGTCATAGTTTCTGTCTGTTATATGTTTTGAGATAAGAGATGCAAAATCCCGCTCATTACTGTAAAAATCAACAAGCTTCGGATACTGCGTTGCTTTTTCAATAAGCTTTTCATATCGCAAAGTTATATCGGAAATTTCTTCTTCAAGATAATCGAACATAAATTCCAAAATCTTGTCTGAACAAACAGAGCAGGCATAGTCTATAAACTTTTGTTCATAGGGTTGCTTTTCCAAAAAAGCACTGCAGACGTCAATAGCATTTATAAGAGCGGTATCATCTCTTCTTCGTCTTGTAAAGAAAGATATGACTTCTTTTATTTCGGTCTTTTGTTCTGCAAGGTCATATATTTCTTCAACAAAATCTTCAAGCTCTTCCGTTCTCATTAAAGAAAGTTTATTTTCCTCTGCTATTGTAAACTGAGGGTCAATCTCACAAAGCTGAAAATTACTCCTTAGAATATCAAGACAGGCAGAATGAATAGTGCATATCTTTGCCGCAGGTAACAGCATAAGCTGTTTTTTAATATGAACATTATCAGGGTTTTCTTTTAAAATTTCACGAAGTCCCGATACTATTCTTGCTCTCATCTCTGCCGCCGCGGCATTGGTATAAGTGAGTATTACAAGCTTGTCCGCATCACTTCCGCTATTTTCATCTGTCAGTTTACGGATAACTCTTTTGCTCAGAACCGAAGTTTTTCCGCTTCCTGCCGCCGCGCTTACAAGAAGAGAGTTACCGTCAAGATTTACCGCCAGTTGCTGTTGCTTGGTAAGTTTCATATACTCTCTTCTCCTTTCAGAAAATTATCGGGCAGTTTTTCAAGTTTTCTTGCGCAGTCTGCCTTTTGATCAATACGGCATATATCTTTAAAATCGCAGTATTCACAAGAGTTTATACCCGAATCAACGATAGGCGAAATCGATATATCACCTTTTGTTATACTCTCACCTACCCATTTTATTTTGCTTTGGGTATAATCAACAAGTCTTTCAATTTGCTTGCTATCTACAATACTGTCTTTTTTAATATTACCGATATATTCTTGACTTTTGTCAAGTCTTGAAAGAATATCGCCGTCACTGCAAAAAATTCCGTCTCTTGTATAGTAAGCGGATATTTTTTTGCGGTAAGTCTCCTCGTCCATAGGCTTTGCATCTTTTGTTTCTACCTTCGGAAGCCCCACTTTAAGATAGTACATAGCGGCAAATTTAACGTCTTTATATTTAGAACGCACTGCCCCTGCATATATGGGAAGCTGCATAGAAATACCGTTATATATTTTTTTGAGAGAAAATTTCTGGCTTCCGCTTTTATAGTCGATTACTTTTACGTATTTACCTTCATCGGTATCAAGCATATCCACACGGTCTATGCTTCCCACAAGAGACAAACTGTATCCGTTTTCAAGCCGTGTTGGCTGTACGTACTGTGAAATGTCAATTTCAAAATCAAAAGGTTTAAAATCCGAATTCTGAATTTCACCTGTAATATCTATTGCCGCACTTTCAAGAGCGTACTTAGCTCTTGAAAACAGATAATCAAATCTGCGTGAGCGTCCCTTACAGTTTTTTAAATCGGTATTATAATATTCATCTGAAATTTCGTTTACTATATTTTTAATTTGTTTTTCATCTGCATCTGAAATATCATAGTCTCCGCCCAAAAGACGTTCAAGACCTGCATGTATAAAGGTACCCATATTGGCAGGATTGAATTCAACAGGTTCATTTTTACTGATACGAAGACCTCTATCCAAAAAGAATTTAAAAGGACAGTTTATGTATTCTTCTATTCCTGAAAAACTGAGTCTTAAATGTTTGGAATACATTCCCTCAACAATACTGTCACTCAGGGTTTCAGGTTGTTTATTCTCAGAAATCGGAGAAAATCCCGTAAGCTCAAAAATCGCCTGTAACACCTGCTCGTTTTCTGCGCTCTGAGCAATTTCTCCTGCAGATGACAAAGATACAAAATAGAAATCGTCAGGCAGGTTTTCTTTTTCGGTATATTCCAGTCCTGTCAGTTTTATTATATTTTCAATATATTCTGACGGAAGTTTTATTTCACCCGTTATTTCAAAGCGTGACATTGAAAGAACAAGTTCTTCTGATGGCGAGGTTATTGCAACGTACAAATCAAATTTTTCACGCAAAGACCTTGTTATAAAATCCATAGACACGGGTATTCCGTATTTAATAAAAATACGCTTATCTTTTTCTGATATAAGAGAGCTGTCTGAGAAAGGTTTGGGTATTATGCCGTCGTTCATACAAGGAATATACACGCATCTGAGGTGTTCTTCTCTGACAAGTCCGATATTGGCAATTACCACCTCGTCAACTCTTGAGGGACGATGGGAAACTTTAACCTGTGATGCGAGGACAGAAATCATATCGCTAAAACGCACAGCAGACAAATATTGCCCTGCAAAAACCTCGTCTATACTATCGAGCATATCAATAAAAATGTCGTATACTCTCATATACTCATCGTAGAGTTTTCTGTTACCCTTTTCAAAAAAGGCATCTGCAATTTTTTCAAGGTTTGCCCTTACGGAAAAGTCCTCTAAAAGCTGATATATTGCATACAGAATATTTCTTGTGCTTTTTGCTTTTTTTATCTTTTCGGAAAATTCACAAAGCGGATGATATATACTGTTTTTAAGGTCGTTTATTTTTTCAAGAAGTGCGCTATCCTGCTCGTTTTCTTTTCCGAAAATACCGAAAGGACTTTGTGTCCAGTCTGATTCAGACCAGTTCTTACCGCGTATTTTCCACATACGGACATAGTTTTCAAGCACACTTATATCATCAAAACAAATCGGCGTAAGTCCTGTTTTTAAAAGACCAAATACACTTTCATATTCAAATCCGTCAGTTACAACATCAAGAGCATTTAGCACAAACGCCATCAGCGGTTTTGACAAAAGCGAACGGTTTTCGTCTATATATACGGGTATTCCGTGTTTTTCAAAAATTGTCATAGCAACAGTCGAAATACTGTTTGTATCAGGTACCATCACCGCAATATCCCTGTATCTGTATTTTTTTGACAACACGTCATTTTTGATTTTACAAGCTATAAAATTCAGTTCTTCGCTGAAATTTTTAGCGGCATAAACTGTAACATTACCGTCATTTTCAAATTTTTCTTGTGTATCATTTTCTGAAAAACCATACTTTTCTATAAACGAAAGAGATGATGAAACAAATTTCAAGCTATCACAAACAGGCTCATAGTTTACCGGCATTTTTGCTTTTTTGCAGAGTTTTTCTATTTTTTCTATTTCGCTGTTTACCGTAGAGAAAAGCTCATCTTCAAGGTCTGTTGTGAAATAAAAATGCAAAGCATCTGCCTGAGAAAGTATTTGAGTAAGCATAAGATACTGAGAGGGAGTAAATCCGTAAAATCCGTCAAAAATCACGGCTGAGCCCGAAAAGAAATCACAAAGCTCGATAATTCCCGATGCATTGGCAATATCTGTACCGGGAGCTTTATATTCTTCATTCCAGAGTCTGAGATATTCGTTATATATTGTAAAAAGATCTGTATATTTACGTTTTATTGAATCGGTCATTTCTTTTTCGGGCAAAGAAAAAACCGCCTTCTCAGTCATACAGTTTGTTTCAAACTCAGAAAAAACCGACACAAGTTTTGATATAAATCCACTTTGGAAAGCAACGCTTTTATAATAGGTCAGTTTATCATAAACAGACAAAACAGCGCGGTAAACCGCCGCCGATATCATTACATTGTCAGGAGTTTTTTTTGCACAGTTTCCGTATTTTCTGAATATTTCGTTACAAAGTCTCGCAAAACTCAAAACGCTTACTTTGTTCCCAAAAACCGAGCCTATACTGAATTCTCTTTGAAGTGAAAGCTGTTCAGGCACGATTACAAAAACCTTTTTGTTGTTATCAAGAAAGGTTTTTATAGTATTGTTTATATCTGACGTTTTATCAACGTCTGCTCTTGCGTATTTTACAGTTACCATTTACTCTCCTAAAACAAAAACCTCCAACGGAGGTTTTTGCACATTTTACATAATACAAGGCGTTACTATATCTGCCCATCTGCACGATGCTCTCGAATAAAGCTCTGCATTTGCATCTTCTTGTCTGTTATCTATATAAAGGATGGGTTGTTCTAATTCTTCTATTCTGTCTACCTTACCGTCAACGTATTCCATAATAATATCGGCGCAACACAAAAGACGCTGTTTAAGTCCGCCAAGACGAATCTGATGTGTTTCAAGACCGAAATTACGGCTTTCATATTTCCACATATTTTCAAAAGAACACAGAAGCTCATTTACCGCGTCTACAGTTTTGGGTATCAGATTTTTTGCAATATCGCAAAGGGCATTTTTATCCCCTTTTTCATAAGCTTCTCTTATATCTATCGGCAGTATTGATTTATACATATCAACAACCGAAAGTTTCTGCGCCGTTATCTCCCCAGCCTGTTGTCATTATATCTTTAATACCGTGTTCAATGCATTTATCAATATGCATACCCTCAATATCAAGAGTAAGTTTGGAAACAGAAACAAAGTCTCCCCATTTCTGAACACCGCCTGCAAAAGCTATATTATTTTTAAAAGCTTTATGGCAACGTACCATTCGTTTTGCGCTTTCCATATTAAATGATTGATCTGCAATATAACAAAGATTATCGTGACGCGGAATTTCAATGTACTTATCTGTGTTTACGTTTTGAATCACAGATAACATTCTGTAAAAATGTACTTTTTTAACGTATCTGATAATTACTTTATTATCAATTATTTCAAAGCCTATTTCTTTGTCTGCTTTTTCAGCCAAAACTTCAAGACCGTTTTGTGCACATTAAAGTTCAAGCGTTGAGATAAGTTGATTGGTTCCTTCTATAAAAACTACAGGTAATTTAGTAAAATTAAATATTCTTTTGATAGTACACCTCATCTTTATATCTATATTACAAGTATATCATACATCTAATAATTGTCAAACAAAAACATCTGTGAAAACTTAAGTTTTCACAGATGTTTCTTATTCTGCTTTTTTATCTTCTTGTTTGTTATCTTCTTTTTTTGTTTCCGTATCTTCTTTTTCGGGTTTTTCGGTTTTGTTATCTGACGGTTTTTTATCCTCTTCCGGTTTTTGTTCAGGTTTATCTGTCGGTGTCTGCTCAGGTTTTTGTGAAGCATCCGGTGTCTGCTCAGGTGTCTCTACTATATGTCCGTCACAAACTTTTGTAGGTACACCGTCAGGCAGGAACATACCGTTTCCAAGCATCTGACACTTATCAGATGGAAGCATACCTGTTTCAAAGCAATACTGACAGCTTACAAGATTTGTAGGTTTGGCAAGAGCTTTATATGCAAGACCCTCGTGCACTTTTGACATAACCTTTTTCCAGGTAACAGCAGCAGGGTTTGCGCCTGAATAGTATACCGTCTTTGAATAGTCATATCCATACCATACAACACCCGAATAATATGACGTATATCCTGCAAACCATCTGTCATAGTCATTAGATGTTGTACCCGTTTTACCCGCAACCTCAGTTGTGCCGAAATTAGCAGGTGTACCCGTACCTGCAGATGCGGCATATGCAAGAAGTGAATTTATTGTTCTTGCAGTCTGCGTCTGCATTGCAGTATGAGATTTAATTTTATTTTCAAGAATTACTCTTCCGTTCTGGTCAACAACTCTTGTATACAGATACGGTTTTGTATAAGTTCCTTCATTGGGAAATGAAGCATAAGCAGCAGCCATTTCCACAACGTTAACACCTTTTGACAAAGCGCCAAGACCAAGCGATGCTACGTTCTGGTCATTAACTGCGCTGTTCTGCTCGGGAGTTACCATTGAAGTAAACCCAAGATTATCTATCATAAAATCAATAGAACGTTTAAATCCGAGAGCAACGTTGACACGTGCCGCAACAGTATTGAGCGACTGAGCAACACCTGCCTGAAGAGTAACTTTTTTATTGCTTTCAAAACGTGATTGGTTACGTGGATATTTTTGTGCTTCGTCTATATACCAGTCAAGTATCATAGAAGACGGCGAAAGCGCATTATTTCCGTCAACACATACACCGTATTCAATAGCAGGAGCATACGTACTGAGCGGTTTAATGCTTGAACCGGGCTGACGGTATGCCATTGTTGCTCTGTTAAGACCTCTGGCATCTGTTTTTTCACCTATACCGCCTGCCATTGCCACAACTGCGCCTGTAGCATTATCTACGATTGCCATTGAGCTTTGGGGAGTAACTTTATTTCCTTTATCGTCAAATGCGTATATGCCGGGGAAATTAGACGGATCTTTATACACGCTGTCAACATCAGCCTGTACGTCTACGTCCATTGTTGTATAAATCTGAAGTCCGCCTGAAAACAGAAGAGATTCTGCATATACTTTACTATAGCCTTTAAGATTAACAAGGTCATCTATTACAGCTTCTGTTACAGCATCAACAAAATAGCTTTTTACGTCATTAGTATTTGAAGAAACCGAGCTTGATTTGAAAACAAGTTGTTCTGCTTTCGCAGCAGTTGCAGCAGCTTCATCAATATAACCGAGTTCTACCATTTTATTAAGTATATTTGCGCTTCGTTCTTTATTGTTTTCAGGATTTACAAGTGGGTCATAGTATGTGGGCGCTTTTGTGATAGATGCAATACAAGCACACTCAGCAAGAGTAAGTTCACTTACGTCTTTACCGAAATATTTATGTGCAGCCGTCTGCACACCGTTACATCCCTGTGAAAGATAAATAGTATTAAGATAAACCTCAAGTATCTGGTCTTTATTATGCTGACTTTCGAGATACCAGGCTCTTCTCATTTCCTGTATCTTACGGGTAATTGTCTGTTCGTCATCCTCTGACAAATTTTTTACAAGCTGCTGAGTAATGGTAGAACCACCGAAAGATTTATTACTGAACGGATTGAAAAAGTTAACTACCGCATGAAGAGTTCTTTTTATATCAACACCGCCATGCTGATAAAAACGTTCATCTTCTATTGCAACAAAAGCCTTCTGCAGATGGTCAGGAATCTGATTTATATTAACCCAGATACGATTTTCCGTTCCGTGAAGTTTTTCTATCTCAACAGCTTCTGTACCTTTAACACCGTAGACAGTTGTAGTATAGTTAAGAGAATTATCAAGATAAGAAAGGTCAAACTCACCGTTAACATAAAAGAATGCATACCATATAAACATACATCCTGTGAAAAAGCAGGTCAGAATACCTGTAAAACAAACCGCCCAGATTCCTCTTCGCATTTTATAGGAAAGTTTTGGCTTTGATTTTTCTTCCTTGGGATTCTTTTTGAGTTTTGCTTTCAGGTTATCGTAAATATTCAATAATTTTGCAACTATTTTTTTAAGCATAGATACCCTCCGGGTACAAAATTTATTATTCAATTCAATTATAGCACAACTGACTGATTTTTCAATAGTGACAGATAAAATTTAACAACTACGCTTTTTAAAATATTTTTCAGATTTCAGCTTAACAAGTTTGGTAGCATAATTTGAAAAACCTACCTCTGAGTTTATTTTGACAAGCCCCAGAGAACATACAGCAATTACATATGCCGATACTGATTTTGCATAAACAGACAAAGTCGTATTCATATTATCAGAAATAATATATTTTGCCATACGCAGAGCTTCAAGCACACCGACTGAAGAATATGTTAAAAATACATATTTACACATTATATACTTCATTTTAATATAAGTAAAAACGCATATAACCGCTATCCATTCAACGACTGTCAACATCACAAAAAAATCATTACTCATTACAAGCTTTGCCGCGCTTTGAAGAAAATCTCTTTCATAATCGAATATGTTTTGTCCCGAAAGTAAGACGCTTATAATAAAAATCACACATTCGACAAGCAGTGCAAATGTGAGAATTACTATTCTCCATAAAAAAACAATTATACGTTTTAACGTATTTATCAAAACCGCCTTAAAAAGCAAACGAGGTTTTGTAAATAAGTTAAAAATATACCAAACTGATATTTTTTTGTTTTTCGATTTTATAATGTAATCAGATATACCGAAAGACACAGGGGTATAAATCAATGACGACAAAAAAATAACAACAAAAGTCCACAAATAGAATTTATAGGAAAGATACACACTCCCTGTAAATGCTTTTACAAATTCACCTTTAATATTATATAAAAAAACCGCTCCGATACTTACCAATACTGCAAATCCGAATATCAGCCACACCGAAAAGCTTTTTATAATAACCGACGTTAAATTGTTTGTATTTTTATTTTTCATACATTATATATTATATGAACAAAAAATAAATATACCGTATATCACAAAAAAACCGCGCAGTATTCTGCGCGGTTTTACATAATTAATATATAAAGAGAATTGACGGTGGTATGAATGCAGCTGACAATGTAGGAAGTATACTATGTGTCAACTGTGTTTTTCTGTCGTTTGGATCTATCTTACCGTAATAGAATTCACTCCATGTATCAAACATACTTGCATCATATGAGCCAACAGATGTATTCTTTCTGTACATAGGCTGTGTCAGAGTTTCGTTGAAATCAGCAAATACCTGAAGTGACTGATAAAGGCTTACCTGTGAAGGAGCAAGTCTGTCAGCTACTGTGCTGCCGTAAAGTTTAAATGCTGTGTTTACATTATAAACAACTGAACGATAGAAAGATACACCGATGTTTGATTTCATTTTCTTGTATCTTGTCTGCTGATCTTCTGTCATCGTTTTAAGTACAGGTGCTTCACAGTTTTCTTTCCAAGCTTTTGTAAGTTCTTCTGCTACGCGAAGTGCAACAGCAGGATTCTCACAAGTTTTAAGCACTGAAAATCCGCCTATCCATCCTGCACAGTAAGGTTTAACAAGAGCACCGTTGCTGTCGAATATGTCACCTTCTGAATCAGGAGCTGTAGCTCTTATAATGTTTTCTGTACCAAGACCGTAAGGAACAGGTACAAAATCAAAGTTTCTTTCAGCAATTTCAGCTGCATCTTTTACCATTGCATAGTCTTCAAGATCCATAGTAACAAATGAATATGATGAAATTGTATCATTACCTGTATATTCACCTACAGCTTTTTCTACTGTATCATCAAAGTCATCTGCATTTGTCCATGCAGCTACATAGTTTGATTTGTCAGCACCGAGTGTTGACCAGTACCATGACTGTACAAGGTCCATATTTTTGCCAACTGAATCAAGTGCTTCTCTTGAAACGATAGGAGCATCAACCTGTGCTATAAGAGTGCTATAGTTAACAGCGAAGGAATCGTTACCTTCCATACCCATCCAGATATCAAGGTTTCTGTCATCATCAATTATTGATGCAAGACCTACTCTGCCGTTTATGGTTGAAGCTTTAAGAATTTCAGTAAATGCAGAAACACTCCATTTGTCATTATTAAACATTGTAATCGGGTCTTCTACTTTAAGCTCAACTGTACCAAGTTCTTCATTTCCCGCAAGTGTAACATCCGGTACAACTATGTTGGAAGGATCATAAGCAAGCATATAGGGAGCGCCGATACCGGAAGCTACAAAACATTTTTCTTTTTCTTCACTTTTAAGTGTAAACTTGGAAGAAAAGTCTGAAAGAAATGTATCAAGTTTATCACCGATTTTAAAGTTAATAAATTTTGATATATCCTGTGTGAAGTGCTGTGTATAACCCCATGACTGCTGGTCTACATACATAAGGTCTGCGCTTTCTCCAGCAAGTACCTTTTTCTTAACTGTGGCAACATAATCGTCAGGAATTATTGTAACAGCTACGTTCATATTCAAATTACTTGAAATTGTTTCAACAGCGTTTGCCTGTGAATCAAAAAGTGAATAAGGCATATAAACCTTTACTGTACGGCTTGTCATAAGCTCGTCTTTAACACCTGTTGCGCTTGAAGCATCTACAACCGTTGTTGAAAGTGAACTGAGTATCGCATCTATTCTACTAATTACATCACCCGGTGCATTAAAGGGTGTTGTTACGTTTACCGGTGGTTCCTCAGGCTCCTCAGGTTCCTCAGGCTCCTCAGGTTCCTCAGGTTCTTCAGGTTCTTCAGGTTCCTCAGGTTCCTCAGGTTCCTCAGGTTCCTCAGGCTCCTCAGGTTCTTCAGGTTCCTCAGGCTCAGGCTGAACCAACTGATCTTTTGCTAAAAGGCTTAAAAGACGGTTATTATTATCTGTGCTGTTGTTCTTTGCCCCGTCAGGTCTGTTTATGTAGTTACAACCTGCAAAAGATATCAACATCAGACAAATAAGCATCAAAGCCAGAATTGATTTAAGCTTGCCATGCTTCATGCACATTTACCTCCCAAAACATAACTGCGTATAGCATTCGTCATTATATATTTATAAATTATATGAAAAGTATAACATATGGCAGAGCCTATTTCAAGAGCAATATTAAAATTAGTAAAATTGCATAAAAATATATATTTTTTTTAGATATCTTTACATTTGTTTTGCGATATCTATAAGATAACCCATACGCGACCTTAAACTGAGCAGTTCAAAACCAAGTGCATCAATAAGTTTTGACTCGTTTGTAAAGTCGATTTTTTTCTCTGTGAGTTCTATACACCGTTTAACATACAAAAGTTCCTGTTTAACGTCAAGTTCAGCCGTTTTGTTTTTCATAGCAAAATCATCCTTTCAATAAAATAATTGCCAGAGTGTTAACATTTTATTCAGTTTAATGATATTGAAAAACCGCAGGGAATATGATAATATTAATTTGTATTTCAAAGGGAGGTCGTTTTATGAGCAAAATTAATAAACAGTTTACGATAAAATTTGCAATAGCATTTGCCTCTACTGTTGCAGTTTTGATTTTTATGATATTTGTAATACTTCGTTCTATGTTTGCTAATATATATATATCCAAAGCAAACGCAAGTTTTGACAAAGGGGATTATGAACAGGCACTTGAATATTTTGAAACTGCAAAATACTGGAAAAAGAAAAATCAGACGGTACATATCGGTCTTGCGAAAACTTACGTTGCCAAAGAAGATTTTGAAACTGCAGGAAAGCTTATAGACGAAGCAATAACCAAAAAAATCACTTCATCAGAAAGCGGTCTTGAACAGCTTCATCTTATGCGTATTAAAATATTTTCTGCAGCAGGTCAACTTAGCAGTGCAGTAAACTATATAGATTCACTTGACAATCAATACATGCTAAAGAAAATACAAGCTGTACGTCCTTCCGATATCACCTATTCACCTACTCAGGGAAGTTACGACCAGAATCTCAAAATGACAATTAACGTGCGCGAGGGAGAAACGGTTTATTACACAACTGACGGAACATATCCCACTAAATTTTCAAACACGTATACATCACCAATAAAAATAGGTAACGGGAACACAAAAATAACAGCCATTTCGGTTGACAGTGAAGGTCTCGTTTCTCCAATGCTCAGCGTCACTTATGAGGTCACGAACGAAAATGAAGCCGTTGAATTTGACGATGCAAAAATCGAAAAGATGGTCAGAAAAGCACTATCAAAAACAAACGGCATTATCAGAGTGAAAGAACTTGCAGGAGTGACCGAGCTATCAAACGACGGAATAGACGGATACGTAAGAACGTTATCCGATCTTGACCTTATGCCGAATCTTGAATCTCTGTGTCTTGCAGGAGAAAAAAATCTCATTTCAATATCACAGCTTTCAGGTAAATCAAAACTCAAAACGCTTTATCTTTCAGGCTGTTCTGTGGACAGTGAAAAAATCAATGCTCTCGGCAGTCTTTCAGCCCTTGAATTTCTTGATATTTCCTCAAACACAGTCACTTCAATCACAGCGCTTTCAGAGCTTACAAATCTGAAATATGTTTATCTTTCAGGCAACAGAATTGCAGATTTATCACCTCTTGCAGCATCGGAAAACATTCAGTTTATCGATGCTTCAGGTAATAGCATCACCTCAATTCCCGATTTTAATTCAGCTGAAAAATTAGAAACTCTGCTCCTGAAAAACAACCTTATAAACGATATTTCTACCATTCACAGACTCACAACTCTTAAATATCTTGATCTTGAAAACAACATCATTAAACAGGGCAAAAACATAGCTTCGCTTGTTAACCTTGAAACGCTTGTTCTGACAGGTAATCCGATGGTTAGCTTTGATTTTCTCAGCAGTCTTACAAAGCTTACGTCACTTGACGTAAACAGTACTGATTTTATGAATCTCAAACCCATTGAAAATCTTCCTCTCACAACGCTCAGTGCAAGTAAAACAGAACTGGCAAATATAAGTTCTTTAGAAAAATTCCAAAACCTTTCCTATCTTGAAATTGCCGATACCAACGTTACGGATATATCAGTTTTAGAAAAAATGAAAAAATTGGAATATCTTGATATTTCCAACTTAAAAATTCTTGACCCCGCTCCACTTTTTACTATGAAAAGTCTTGCTTCTTTGAAAGCTACGGGTCTTGATTTCAAAGGAATTGTTTTTGCAAATCCGAATCTACAGATTATCGAATAAAAAAACAAAAAAGCCTTGAAAACTTAGTGTTTTCAAGGCTTTTTATTGTGCAGAAAATTCAATTAGTCAAGAATAAAGCCGAAAGCTTCTCTTGGAAGAGCAACTGCATTTGCTTCGTCTGTATCAATGTGCATTGCTGTTGCAAATTTAGGTGAAACACGAAGAACTGTTTCGTTAAATACCATACCGCGTTCTGAATCTACTTTTACAGAAACGATCTGACCGTCTTTAAGGCCCATTTTTTCTGCATCTTCAGGTGTCATATGTATATGTCTCATAGCTGCAACAACACCTTCTTCGATAGTAACCTCGCCTGCAGGTCCTTTGATGGTAATTGCACCTGAACCGCCAACGTCACCGCTCATACGAACAGGAGCGCTAACGCCGAGAGTTCTTGCATCTGTAAGAGAAATTTCAACCTGTGTTTCAGGTCTTGTAGGGCCAAGAATAGAAACGTTTGCTATTGTTTTTTTAGGTCCGATAAGATCTACTCTTTCTTCTGAAAGGTACTGTCCGGGCTGTGAAAGATCACGTTTTGGAGTAAGTTTTGCACCTGCACCAAAAAGGATTTCAAGAGCTTCCTGTGTTACGTGAACATGTCTTGCAGACATTTCAACCATAATTTTCTTTTCCATTGCTTTTTTCTCCTTATCAAGTTTTATTAATTTCATAATAATTCATATTAATTTTACTACCTTCCTCCACTAATTTCAATAGAAATTTAAAATTTGTAAAAATACAGTTTTTTTGGTAGACTTTTGCTCAAAAAGGTGGTATAATACCGAAGAATAAAAATTAGGGCCCGACGATATACGGTAGCCTTTATGCAAAGGAGAATATATGAAAGCTACAGGTGTTGTAAGAAAAGTTGATGAGCTCGGAAGAATAGTACTTCCCATTGAGCTTCGCAGAAATCTTGATATAAGCATTAAAGATTCTTTGGAAATTTATGTTGACGGAGAAAACATAATACTCAAAAAATATCATCCTTGTTGTGTTTTCTGCGCAGAAGCAAACAACGTCATCTCATTTATGGGAAAAAACGTTTGCGGAAGATGCATCGCATCACTTCAGGGTAAATAATAACCTTTAGAAAGCGTAAGCACGGCTTACGCTTTTTTATATTTACCTTGCGTTTTGATTATATATATAGTATAATTATTGATTGATATTTAAAACTTCAGAAAGGAAGCATTTTACAGTGGATAAAAAGTATTATATTTCAACCGCTATAGCCTACACCTCAGGCAAACCGCATATAGGTAACACCTATGAAATAGTTCTTGCTGACAGCGTTGCGAGGTACAAACGAATGCAGGGCTACGACGTATATTTCCAGACAGGAACTGACGAACACGGTGAAAAAATACAGATAAAAGCCGAAGCTGCGGGAATTACTCCCAAAGAGTTTGTTGACGGCGTTGCAAACCAGATTAAAGATATCTGGGATATAATGAACACCACCTACGATAAATTTGTACGCACAACCGACCCTGTTCACGAAGAGAAAATCCAGAAGATTTTCAAAAAACTTTACGATCAGGGCGATATTTATAAAGGTTCATACGAAGGTCTTTACTGCACTCCTTGTGAATCATTCTTTACAGAAAGTCAGCTTGTAGACGGAAAATGTCCCGACTGTGGCAGAGAAGTTCACAAAGCTAAAGAAGAAGCCTACTTTTTCAAGCTTTCAAAATACGCAAACAAACTGCAAAAACATATAGAAGACCATCCTGAGTTTATCTGGCCGCCTGCAAGAAAAAACGAAATGATAAACAACTTTATCAAGCCCGGTCTTTCTGATCTTTGCGTTTCACGTTCTTCTTTCAACTGGGGTATTCCCGTTCCTTTTGATGAAAAGCACGTTGTATACGTTTGGATAGACGCCCTTTCCAACTACATTACAAACATCGGTTACGACCCTGACGGAAACCATAGTGAAGAGTACAAAAAATACTGGCCTTGCGATATGCACCTTATCGGTAAAGATATCGTAAGATTCCATACAATTTACTGGCCGATTCTTCTTATAGCTTTAGGTGAACCGCTTCCGAAACAGGTATTCGGTCATCCGTGGCTTATTATGAGTGACGGCAAAATGAGTAAATCAAAAGGTAACGTTATTTATGCAGACGACCTTGTAAAACTCTTTGGCGTTGATGCCGTACGTTATTTTGTTCTTCACGAAATTCCTTTTGCAAACGACGGTATTATTTCATACGACCTTATAATCGAGCGTATCAATTCCGAACTTGCAAACATACTCGGAAATCTTGTAAACAGAACTATTACAATGGACCGCAAATACTTTGAAGGCAAAGTATGTCACGGTAGAGCGGAAGCTATTGACAAAGAGCTTATCGACCTTGCTTTAAAAACTCCCGAGTTGGTTGAAAAGCATATGAACGAAATGCACATTGCCGATGCGATAGATGACATTTTTGCTCTTCTTCGCAGAGCAAACAAATACATTGACGAGACAGAGCCGTGGGTTCTCGGAAGACCTGACGGAGACAGCGAAAGACTCAAAGAAGTTCTTTACAATCTCGTTGAGAGCATTCGTTTTGCGGCAACACTTTTAGAGCCATTTATGCCAGACACCGCAAAAGCTATTCACAGTCAGCTCAATCTCGAAAATGGCGGTCTTGAATCTCTCAAAGAATTCGGCCAAATTGAAGACGGTCACGTTTTAGGCGAAAACTCCATTCTCTTTGCAAGAATAGACGCTGCAAAAAAACTTGCTGAAATTGAAGAAGAAAACAAAGCAAAAGCTCAAGCCGAAAAACCGAAAAAACCCGAAGAACCGATTATTACTATTGATGATTTCGCAAAAGTTTCATTAAGAGCCGCAAAAGTTCTCGAATGTGAACCTCTTAAAAAGAGTGACAAGCTTTTAGTTCTCAAAGTTGACAACGGTTTTGAAACCAAACAAATTCTCTCGGGTATTGCACAGGCATATAAACCAAGTGACCTTATCGGCAGAACAGTAGTTTTAGTTGATAATCTTACACCTGCATTCCTCCGCGGTGAAACAAGCGAAGGAATGCTTCTTGCTGCCGACACCGACAAAGGACCGAAAGTTATTTTCCTTGATAACGATATTCCTGCAGGAGCAAAAATAAGATGACAGGACTTATAGATACCCATGCTCATTTGTATGAGCCTTGTTATATGGAAAACACCGACGAGTTTATGACTGAACTTAAGCAAAACGGTGTAGAAAAAGTAGTTTGCGTAGGTTGTGAACTCAAAACAAGTGAGCAAACTCTTGCTCTTGCTGACAAATACGATTTCATTTATGCAGAAGTAGGTTTTCATCCTTGTGATACAAAAGACGTAACAGAAGAAGACTGGCAGCAAATGAAAAAGCTTTTATCTCATCCTAAAGTTGTTGCTCTCGGCGAGATAGGACTTGATTATTACTGGGAAAATTCTCCAAGAGAAAAACAGATTTTCTGGTTTGAACGTCAGCTTGACTATGCATACGAAATAGGTCTTCCCGTTGTAATTCATTCAAGAGATGCAACTGCTCAGACTATCGAAATACTCAAAAAGCACAAAATACACAAAGGCGTTTTTCATTGTTACAGCGGTTCAAAAGAGACCCTGAAAGAACTTGTCAAAATGGGATTTTCCATATCTCTTGGCGGTGTTGTAACCTTTAAAAATGCAAGACGCGCAGTAGAATGCGCCGAGGCTGTTCCTCTTGACAGACTTATGCTTGAAACAGACTGTCCGTTTATGGCACCCGAGCCTCACAGAGGCAAAACAAACAGACCTGATTACACTATGTACGTTGCCGAAAAAATAGGCGCTCTCAGAGATATGACGGGCCAACAAATAGCGGACATAACCCGCGAAAATGCAATTAAATTTTTCAATTTATAAAAATTCTTCAGAAGTTTCAAACTTTGCCGTAGGCTTGCCCGACAGCGTACAAAGGTACGCCGAGTGGCAAAGTTTGGAAGTAGCAAAAAGCATATAATTAGAAAACCATCGCGATTTGCGATGGTTTCTTTCTTTTTGTTATTTTATTGCTTTTGATATTTTTGTTACTTGTTTTCCCGCTTTTTGCGGTCTGAGGAATTTTACATCTCTTTTTTTGTACTATTTCCGGTTTTATAATCTATATCTACACCCGGTTGAACGTTATAGCAATAAACATTAAAGCAAATACCATCACCCTCATCCTCAACCGAATAAGCTTCCATCTGAACACCCGATGCAAGCAGATTATCGTCTATGTACACAGGGGTTATTCTGTACGCCACGTGGTTTCCTGTTTCTTTTATATAGTCTGCCACCATATTTTCAAAAGGTAGCATTCCCTCTGTGTTCATATAGTTTGTTCCTGTTATAAGATTACCTCTGTTTGCATTTTCTGCAGAAAGTTGCCAACCGATAAGATGGCATCTGTTATAAAGCCATTTGCTGTTAATAAAATCGTATTTTGCCTGTTTCCATCCGGATGGTTTAATACCGCTTATATCTCCCCTGTCCTCGTATTTGTCCGGCATTGTTTCTTTTCCCAAAGAAGCAATTGCTTCTCTCGTTCTGCCAAGGAAATCAAGAGTTGTATATTTTTCATACCCCGATGTAGTCAGCTGTTCTTTAGCAAAATCAGGTTTATTGTCATTAATTACTACAAAAGGTTTTCCCGAAAAAGACGGTATGTCAGATAGCTGAGAAACATTTTGCGCGCCTTGCTGAAAGTTTTCTCCCGAATCTTGCTGATTTTTCTCGTCCATTATATAAAAAACAGCTATCAAAATCAAAATGACAGCTAATACTGCAGGTTTTCTGAGTAGTTTTTTCACCTTTTATATTCTCCTGTATATTTCCAAAGTTATTTTTTTATGGGAACATCCTACAAAATCTTCCGTTTTTATTTTTTTGAAATTTTCATTTATAGGATCAAATTCCAGATAAACGTCTGCAGGATAATCTCTGTTCCACTTAAACAAATAAAGTTCAGTTACATCGCTTAATGAAAAGTCGGTGTTTTCAAAAAAACAAATATCATCACACGATACATTTTTTGAAAAGTCAGACGAGATTTTCAACTTTTCGTCTTTATTAAAAAGTTTTGCAGTGCTTTCATTAAGACACAGTTTGCCTTCCCCTACGAGAAACAAAAGCTTTTCCGAAACAGCACTGTCACGGCTGAGTCTTTTGCCAAAAAAACTCACACCGCCTGATTTTTCTACACATATTGCAACTTTCATTTTTACCTCTTTTAAAAAATAAAACCTCGGTTTTTCCGAGGTTTATTTTAATTATTTTTCAACTATTTTTTCAACTCCGCCCATATAAGGTCTGAGTGCCTCAGGTATACGAACAGAATATTTTTCTCCGTCAAACTCAAGGTTGTTTTCAAGAAAAGCAATAAGCATACGTGGAGGTGCAACAACTGTATTGTTAAGAGTATGTGCAAAATATTTTTTGCCGTCTGCGCCTTTGACTTTTATGCCGAGTCTTCTTGACTGAGCTTCACCGAGGTTTGAGCAAGAACATACCTCGAAATATTTATTCTGTTTAGGTGACCACGCTTCAACGTCATATGATTTAACTTTAAGATCTGCAAGGTCTCCTGAGCAACATTCGAGCGTACGTACAGGAATATCAAGTGAACGGAAAAGCTCTACGCTGTAGCTCCACATTTTATGGAACCAGTCCATACTTTCTTCAGGTTTACAAACAACAATCATTTCCTGTTTTTCAAACTGGTGTATACGGTAAATACCACGTTCTTCTATTCCATGGGCACCTTTTTCTTTACGGAAACAAGGTGAATAGCTTGTAAGCGTAAGAGGAAGGTCCTTTTCATCCGTCATAGAATTTATAAATTTACCTATCATTGAATGTTCGCTTGTGCCGATAAGATAAAGGTCTTCCCCTTCTATCTTATACATCATAGCATCCATTTCAGCAAAGCTCATAACACCTGTTACAACGTTTGAACGAATCATAAAAGGAGGAATACAATAAGTAAATCCTTTATTTATCATAAAATCACGGGCATATGACAAAACTGCACTGTGAAGTCTTGCAATATCACCCATAAGGTAATAGAAACCTTCACCTGCAACTTTACCTGCAGATTCTTTATCAATACCTGCAAAATGAGCCATTATGTCTGTATGGTAAGGTATCTCAAAATCAACCTTTGTCTGCTCTCCGTACTGCTCAACTTCAACGTTTTCACTGTCATCTTTACCTATCGGAACAGACTCGTCAATGATGTTAGGAATCGTCATCATTATCTGTTTGATTTTTTCACCAAGTTCAATTTCGAGCTGTTCAGCTGCAGCAAGTTTTTCTGACTGCTCTGTAACAAGCTTTTTCATTTCTTCGGCTTCTTCTTTTTTGCCCTGACCCATAAGCATACCAATCTGCTTTGATACTTTATTACGGTTAGCACGAAGGTTATCTGCTTCCTGTTTATTTTTTCTGTTCTGTTCATCAAGCTCAATAACTTCATCTACAAGAGACAGTTTTGAATCCTGAAATTTATTTTTAATATTCTGTTTTACCAAATCGGGATTTTCTCTGACAAATTTTAAATCAAGCATTTTTTATTCCTCCAAAACTATTTGTATATTATACAACTTTTACCATTATATTTCAAGTCTTACAGCAGCTTTTTTATTAAAATGGGAATCGTCATTCATTATTTTTATATCAAAACTGCCGCCTTTATAAAAATCTACTTCAAAAACCGCAGTATTTACAACCTTGGGAGTATCACGAACTCTGGTTATATCATCAAACAATAGTTTTGTAAAAATTGCTCTGATGGTTCCGCCGTGAGAAACGACTGCAATTGTTTTATCAGGGTTTTTGTCAATTGTTTTCAAAAGTGTCTGACACGCAGTATCATAAAACTCTTTATACGTCTGTCCGCCGGGCGCGTCCATTTCATAAAACTTATTTTTAAAACATTCAAAATGCTCCGGCATAAATTTTTCAAATTCTTTAATGGGCATTCCCTGTATATCTCCGAAGTCGAATTCGATAAAACCTTTTTCCTTTTAAATTTCAATATCCCGCTCACCTTTTACGGCAATGGCAGTTTTATATGTACGTAAAAGAGGACTGGAATAAATTTTATCCGGCTTGATATTTTTAAATCTTTCTTTGAGAAACTCGAGCTGGATTTCTCCCTCGGGAAAAATATCAAATTATTTAGTCCCCTGCAAAATTCTGTCTCTGTTTGCAACGGATTCGCAATGTCTTACAAAATATACTTCCGTCATTTTATTTCAAGCTCCAACGGTTTATCAATTTCATCAGAAACATATTTCCCTGTTTTTTTACGGCTTTTAACGCATTCTGACAGCAAATATTCAATCTGTCCGTTAAGAGATCTGAAATCATCTTCTGCCCAGGACGCTATTTCATCATATAATTTTGAGGAAAGCCTGAGAGGAACCTGTTTTTTTGTCTGATTATTCATTTTAATATAAACTTCCTGAATTTACTATAGGTTGAGCATCGTGATTACCGCAAAGAACTACCAGCAGATTTGAAACCATAGCCGCTTTTCTTTCTTCGTCAAGATTTACAACGTTATTTTCATTAAGACGTTCAAGAGCAAGTTCAACCATTCCAACGGCGCCGTCAACTATCATTTTTCTTGCATCAATTATAGCTGATGCCTGCTGACGCTGAAGCATAACTGCGGCAATTTCGGGTGCATATGCAAGATATGTTATACGTGCTTCAATAACCTCAAGTCCTGCATTAGCCACTTTCTGCTGAATCTCGTCACGTATTCTCTTTGCAACAACTTCGCTTGAACCGCGAAGACTTCCCTCATCTGCAATGCCGTCTCCCGTAGTATCTACATTAGGAGCAATGTCGTATGGATATATTCTGACAATATCACGAAGAGCACTGTCACACTGAAGAGAAAGATACTCTTTGTAATTATCTACATTAAATACCGCTTTTGCAGTATCTACAACACGCCACATAACAGCAATGCCGATTTCAACCGGATTTCCCAGACAATCGTTAATTTTCTGTCTGTTATTGTTAAGCGTCATAATTTTAAGAGAAATTTTCTTGTCAACACTCTGATAAGAAGTCGATGCCATTGCAGAAACAATTACATCCTGTTTTGATGATGCAGTTACATCTCCGCTCTGATTGAGTTTTGTTTTAGCCGCAGGATTTACCGCAACACAAAACGGATTTACATAATAAAACCCATCTTCTTTTATTGTACCGATATATTTTCCGAAAAGAGTAAGTACAAGCGCTTCAGACGGTTTTAAAATTCTGAGTCCCAAAAACGGAATCCAACCGATACAAACCCATATAACGCCTATTGCCATAAGAGCAACACTTAAAAAATCTGCTCCGTTTGTATCAAGCATTATTCCAGCTGTAATTACAGCGGCTATTGCCCCAAGATAAAGCAGTGATGTAAAAAATAAAACTGCCATACCGTTTTTTCTGTTTGTTAAAGTAATTTCTTTCATAGTAACATTTCCTTTCTTTGTGATATCAAAATGATATCACAAAGAATACAAAACGTCAATATCAGAATCTGAAATATATAAACGGATTAAAAGATGAGCTTATGATATACACTATGCAGATAAATAGAAAAACAAGTGTCAGTATATTTGCAAGTGTTTCATTTAATTTGATTTTTTTAGAAATGGGAAACATACAAATTATTCCTATTGGGATATAAACAAAGCCTGTAAGAAGTGATGTGTTTGAAAGAATCATCTGTTGCCACTGTGTTTTTGTAAATGAAAACATTGTATAGAGCGCGTTTTGCATACTGCTAAAATCAGTTCTGTCAAAAATAACCCAGCTTATGAGTACAAAGAACATTGTATATATCCAGCGGAGTATTTTAGGACATTTATCAAGAATTTTGCTAAGAAAATATTTTTCTATAAGCAAAAGTGCCGCATAGTAAACTCCCCACAAAACAAAGTTCCAGGAGGCACCGTGCCAAAGTCCCGTAAGAGCCCACACTACGCAGATATTAAAAATATGTCTTGCCTTAGAGCAGCGATTTCCACCCAAAGGAATGTAGATATAGTCTCTGAACCAGCTGGAAAGAGAAATATGCCAACGTCTCCAGAATTCCGTTATCGAAAGCGAAATATAGGGATAATCAAAGTTTTCAAGGAAATTAAATCCGAACATTTTCCCAAGACCTATAGCCATATCGCTATATCCCGAAAAATCGAAATATATCTGAAGAGCATACGCAAATGCGGCAATCCAATACATAGCTGTTCCGAATTCACTTCCGCCTTCATATACTGTTTTGCAAACAAGAGCTACATTATTTGCAATAATGACTTTTTTTGCAAGACCAACGGTAAATCGGCGAAGACCTATACAGACTCCGTCGAGCGTTTCTTTTCTTGAAAGAATTTCTTCTTCGACTGTCTGATAGCGGACTATAGGCCCTGCTATAAGCTGCGGGAAGAAAGAAACATAAAGAGTTAAGTTAAAAAAGTTTTTCTGAAGTTTAACCTCGCCCTTGAAAAGATCTGCCACATATGAAATTATCTGAAATGTATAAAAACTTATTCCTATAGGAAGTCTTATAGGAGATATTTCCAAACCGATATTATCGCATACAAAATTAAGGTATTTGAACACAAATAAATTAGAAACCAGCAAAACCAGAGTAACAACAAGAGCTGATTTTCTGTATTTTGTTTTTTCCATAATTATACCGCCGATGTACGCAACAAAAGATGCGGCTAACATAGAAACAATATAAATCGGCTCCCCCCATGCATAAAAAATGAGAGATGCCACAAGAAGAACAATATTACGATATATTCTGTTCTTCACAGGGAAATACAAAAGAAAAACTATTGGGAAGAAAAAGAAAATAAACGAAACGCTTGAAAAAGTCATATATTCTTATCCTCCAAATTAAAATCTTCTGCAAAAAATACGTTTGCACTTCCGATAATGAGAACTTTATCTATATTGTGCTGTTCAAGATATGAAGACAGTTCAAATTCTTTATTATAACGCAAGTCAATCGAGCAAAGGGTGTTAAAATGGCTTGAAAGAATTTCCAATATCGCATTATCATACGAATCACCGATTACAAGAAGATTCTCTTTTTCGGGCGCATAGTTTTTAAACACTACCTCACCTATATCTGCGCCGTACCAACCTCCGTAAGAAAAACTCGTATCAGAATGTCCGTATTTTTCCTGCTTTGCACCGTAATAGTATATTTCTGACGGTTTATAGTCAAAAACATTTACTTTAAGTTGTTCTTTATAACCTGCAATACCTTTTCCCTTGGCATATGCACCGGAAAATTCTTCTGTCAGGATTTTTGTATCAGACGGTATAAGAGGCATCTGTCCGTCTGTAAGCATTTCAACAATTTCAGTATATGCTTTATACGAACCGTCAAGATTCCAATGATGGTCGGTTTTATAAAAATATTTTTTATAAGTTTCAAATGAATCAACCGAAAATTTACTGAAATTCTGTATATTTATTTTATCTTTTATATAGTCATACGCTCCGAAACGTTCACCTGTCTCAAAGTTAATATCTATATCCTTTTCAACGTAATAACCGAAAAATTCAGTTTCT
Organism: Eubacteriales bacterium; assembly: GCA_045657265.1. Classification (GTDB taxonomy): domain Bacteria; phylum Bacillota; class Clostridia; order Oscillospirales; family QAKW01; genus RGIG9041. Next base: position 47,370 of record JAZOSU010000014.1, read on the forward strand.
GGATGAGCATTTACAACAGCGTTAATATTTGAAATTCTTTTTTCTATGCCAGTTTTATATGTTTCAAGGTCATATTTCTGTGTACAGAAATATTCACCGTCATAGAGTTTCATACCCATAAGCTCCATATATCTGTTCTGACTTGCCTGTTTAAGCGGATCAGTAAGTTTTTTCAGATATAATGAATTAATATCGTTATAAGCTTTTTTGAGAGACTGAGCAAAGGGAATCTGGTCCATAAGACCGTTTTCCACGCTACTTTGAAAAGAAGAATTAACAAATCCAGAAAAAGAAAATGCGGTCATTTTATCTGCAGGTCTGTTTTCATATTCATTTATTTCTTTTGGAAAAAAGACTGTTCTGATAAGACCTGCAACAAGAGATACAATTATTACAGAAACAAATACCGTATTTAAAATCTTTCTTTTCACTAAAAGTCCTCCGAATTACAAAACTTTTTCCATTTTTTAATACATATACTACATATTATTATCTGACCCAAGCCATAAGTTATAAACGATCCGGTAACAGCAATACTTGCAAGATCTTTTGTAATACCAAGATCAGTTATTATGGCAGAAATTGATGCCTGATAATTTATTCTTGTAATATAGCTCACAAAATATACAAGGCAACAAAGAATTGAAAAATGTTTTACTTTTCTCATAGTATTTGCACCTCATTCCCATAACTTTTGAATTATAGCACATTAATCTTGTTTTATCAACAAAAAAGAGCCTTAAAGGCTCTTTTTTTATATTCCCAAAAGTCGTTTTGCGTTTTTATAAAGAATTTTTTCTTTAATATCTTGTGAGATTGACAATTTCTCGAATATTTTCAATTCTTCCCCCGCTTTGCTCCATGGACTGTCCGAGCCAAACAGTATATTATCTTCTCCCACACCCTCAACTATTTTTAAAAACAAATCGTGAGGATAATACTTGAATCCCATAGACGTATCAATATATATCCCTGTTCCCGAAAGATATTTTTCAACGTCTTGCCACATTTTTGCAGAGCCAAGATGCGCCGCAATTATTGTTCCACCCTTCATTTGTTTCATAATATTTGCAAACTGTTTCGGACTGCTTTTATAAGGTGGCGGGAATGCAGGGTCATATCCTGCGTGAAACAAAATCATAAGACCTTTTGACAGTGCGTAATCATAGATTTTAAGCATATTGTCGTCATCTACAACAAAATCCTGATACTCAGGATGAAGTTTTATACCTTTAAGACCCAGAGAACAAACAAAATCAATATCACGTTTATAATCATCGGTTGCAGGATGAATACCGCCGAAAGATATAATCCTTTTATTCTGAGCATTTTTTGCCCATTCGTTTAAACTTTTAACCTGAGACGGTTTTGTGACAACAGGCTGCAAAACAGATATGTCGACCCCGAAATCATCCATAACGTTTATAAGTGAGTTTACTGTTCCGTCGTGGCACGGCTCATATATTCTTCCGCATTTTTCCACAAGCCCGTCAATAGCTCTTTTTGCTATTGCATCAGGAAATGCATGTGTATGAAAATCTATTACCATTTCTATCACCTCTAACCGATATTAGTATAAATAAAAAGCCTTGAAAAAATCAAGGCTTTTTTGTTTATTTTACGGAATCGACAAATTTACATGCCGCAATAGCCGCAACTGCGCCGTCACCTGTTGCAGTTGTTATCTGTCTGACAGTTTTTGTTCTGCAGTCTCCTGCTACAAAAATACCGTTTTGAGCATTTTCAGGGACGCAGGATTCATCTGAAATCACGTATCCGTATTCATTAAGAGAAATTACTGATTTAAAAGGTTCGTTTTCAGGCATTTGTCCTATAGCAACAAAAACTCCATCGCACAGAAGATTCTGAACATCCCCTTTAACGTCAAGCTCAATGCCCTCAAATTTATCTTCACCGAGTATTTTATTTACTGTAGAGGAAAGTATCATTTCAACATTTTCTCTCTTTTCAAGCTCATTCTGAAGCTTTATTTCACCTGTGAGAAAATCAAGATTCTGAACAACGTAAACCTTTTTACAGATATCAGAAAGCATTACTGCCTCCTGAAGCGCAGAATTCCCACCTCCGATTATTGCAACGGTTTTATCTTTATAAAAAGCACCGTCACAAACAGCGCAATAAGAAATCCCCTCACCTGTAAAGTCCGTTTCTCTGTCAAGTCCTAACATTCTGTGTTTTGAACCTGCCGCAATAATAACTGATTTTGCTTTATATTCAGCGCCTTCGCAAACAACTGTAAAATCTCCCGACGTACCTTTTATTGCAGTCACTGTATCAAGTTCAATGTCTGCACCAAGTCCAAGGGTTTGCTCTACAAGTTTATCTGCAAATTCAATACCGCTCATAACCGCAAAACCGGGATAATTTTCAACTCTCGGAGAATGGGTTATCTGACCGCCGAAGGTTGAGCGTTCTATAACCAGAACGCTCTTTTCAGCACGTCTTGCATAAATTGCGGCAGTCAGACCTGCAGGTCCCGCGCCTACAACTATAATATCGTACATTCTGCCACCTACTTTGAATAGTTTTCGGCAAATGCTTTGATGTTTGAAAGGTTCGGTATCTGCTCTGCTTTACCGTCTTTGATAACAACGAGTGTAGGAGCCTGACGGATACCAAATTTTTCTGCTTCTTCAGGGTTTTCGTTTGCAAAAATTTCTACAAAAGGAACACCTGCTTTTTCAAGGAACTTAACTGCCATTTTGCAGTTAGGACATGTTGTTGTAGCAAAAAGAATTATTTTATCCTGATCTTCTGTTTTGCACTCACAAACAGTTTCTTTTTCTGCCTGTGCTTTGTTTGGATCTATGCCCTCAAATTTTTTGGGTGAGTATACTTTTCTTGCTTTGTATTCTTCACTTTTACCGTCGTTCCAGTTCTGTACAGGGCGGTAGTAACCTGTGATACGGCTGTAAACTTCTGTTTTCTCACCGCATTCAGGACAGGTATAAACTTCACCTGCTATATAGCCGTGGTTTTTACATACTGAATATGTTGGTGAAAGTGTATAGTATGGAAGTTTATAGTTTTTAGCAATAGTACGTACAAGAGAAGCTGCACTCTTCCAGTCAGGAAGTTTTTCACCGAGGAATGCATGGAATACAGTACCTGATGTATAAAGTGTCTGAAGTTCATCCTGAATATCAAGAGCTGCAAAGATATCATCTGTGTAGCCAACAGGAAGATGTGATGAGTTTGTATAGTAAGGAGCTTCGCCTTTGGTAGGATCTGAAGCTGTTACGATTTCGGGATAACGGCGAACGTCATGCTTCGCAAGACGATAGCTTGTTGATTCTGCAGGAGTTGCTTCAAGGTTATAAAGATCACCATACTCTTCCTGATAGTCAGAAAGTTTTTGACGCATAAAGTTAAGAACTTCTTTTGAGAATTCCTGTGTTTCTGTGTGAGTCATATCAGCGCGGAGCCAGTTTGCATTAAGACCAACTTCGTTCATACCAACAAGACCTATTGTAGAGAAGTGGTTATTGAATGTGCCGAGATATCTCTTTGTATAAGGATAAAGACCTTCATTAAGAAGATTTGTAATAACTGTACGTTTCACTTTAAGAGAACGTGCAGAAATATCCATCATACGTTCAAGACGTTTAAAGAAGTCTTCTCTGTCTGTTGCAAGATATGCAATACGAGGAAGGTTGATTGTTACAACACCTACTGAACCTGTGCTTTCACCGCTTCCGAAGAAACCGCCTGATTTTTTACGGAGTTCACGGAGGTCAAGACGAAGTCTGCAGCACATTGAACGAACGTCGCTGGGTTCCATATCACTGTTGATATAGTTTGAAAAATAAGGTGTGCCGTATTTTGATGTCATTTCAAACAAGAGTTTATTGTTTTCTGTTTCTGACCAGTCAAAATCAGCAGTAATTGAATATGTTGGGATAGGATACTGGAATCCGCGTCCGTTAGCATCGCCTTCAACCATAATTTCGATAAAGGCTTTGTTAACCATATCCATTTCTTTTTTACAATCTTTATACTTGAAGTCCATCTCTTTGCCGCCAACAATAGCGTTGAGTTCGGCCAAGTCGTTAGGAACTGTCCAGTCAAGAGTAATGTTGGTAAAGGGTGACTGAGTACCCCAACGTGAAGGAGTATTTACACCGTAGATGAATGACTGAATGCACTGCTTAACCTCTTTGTAGGTA
>JAZOSU010000015.1:0-76218 GCA_045657265.1 Eubacteriales bacterium
CGATACCCAAGGTGGTGTTCTCGCATATCCATTATAACACCTATTTTAAATTCTGCACTATATACTTTGTTTTTTCTCCCTGTTTTACCCATAAAAAATATGCACCTCCAAAAGTGTCTAACTTTTGGGGTGCATATCAAATTAGCGTCTTTTATTTTTTTATGATAAAGAATTATTTTTTATTAAATATCTTGACATGGTTTTGGTTGTATGATAAAATGTCATACTGTATCATAATGGCTGATTTTACCTTTTAGATACTTTTCAGCCGAAAGAATAATAAGGAAAAACAATGAAAAATCATTGCTTTTTTCGAAAAATTAAGGTATTTAATTTTACAAATATAAAGGGACGGAGTGATGGTATTTATGCCGAAATTAAAGGTTTTAGGCAAAAACGAGAAAATGAGCTTTTCTAAAATTGATGAAATTTTAGAAATGCCGAATCTTATCGCAATACAGAAAGATTCATATAACTGGTTTTTGGAAAAGGGCCTTAAAGAGGTATTTGAGGATGTTTCATCTATAGTTGATTATCTGGGTAATATTCAACTTGATTTTATTGATTATAAAATGGATGAAGGTCCTAAGTTTTCAATAGTGGAGTGTAAAGAGCGCAACGCTACTTATGCTGCACCCCTTAAAGCGCTTGTTCGTCTTACAAATAACGAGACAGGTGAAATTAAGGAACAGGAAATCTTCATGGGTGAATTTCCTATAATGACAGAGAGTGGTACATTTATTATTAATGGTGCTGAACGTGTTGTTGTTTCTCAGCTTGTTCGTTCACCGGGTATATATTATTCACGTACACTCGATAAAAGCGGTAACCCCGTTTATACTACAACCGTTATCCCTAACCGCGGTGCTTGGCTTGAGTATGAAACTGATGCTGCAAATTCAGTATCAGTACGTATAGACAAAAACCGTAAACTTCCAGTAACTACTTTTGTTCGTTCATTGGGCGCATTTATAGAAGAGGATAAATACAGTCCTTTCTATGGAATGGAACTTGGTGATACAGAAACTCTTAAAGCAATATTCGGTGAAGGCGAGTTCTTTAATAAAACTCTCGAAAAAGATATTGCTGTTGACGTTGAAGGCTCTTTGATTGAAGTTTATAAAAAGATCAGACCCGGTGAACCTGCAACAGTTGAAGGTTCAATGACCCATATCCGTAATCTTTTCTTTGATGATAAACGCTATGATCAGTCAAGAGTTGGTATATATAAATATAATCTTAAACTTGCACTTGCAGACAGAATTGCAGGTTTTATAGCTGCTGATGTAGTTGTAGATCCTATGACGGGTGAAATCCTTGCAACAGCTGGTGATAAGATTACAAAAGAACTTGCGCTTGCAATTGAAAACGCAGGTGTATTCTGTGTTAAACTTAATATTAATAATGTAGAAGTTCCTGTTTTCTCAAACGGTATGGTTAAAATGGAAAACTTCGTTGATTTCGATCCTATGGAATGCGGTATCAATGAAAGGGTAAGATTTACCGTACTCAAAGAGATTCTTGAAGCTTGTGAAAATAATGAGCAGATAAAAGAACAGTGTGAGCTTCGTCATAATGAACTTATTCCTAAACATATTATCATTGATGATATTATGGCGTCTGTTAACTACTTGTTTAATATGACATTTGGTGTAGGTACATCCGACGATATTGACCATCTTGGAAACAGACGTATTCGTTGCGTTGGCGAACTTCTTCAGAATCAGTTCAGAATCGGTTTTGCAAGAATGGAACGTACCATCAAAGAGCGTATGACCCTTCAGGACCTTGATGTTGTAACACCTCAGGCACTTATTAACGTTCGTCCTGTTGTTGCGGCTATTAAAGAGTTCTTTGGTTCATCTCCGCTTTCTCAGTTTATGGATCAGAATAACCCACTTGCTGAACTTACACATAAAAGAAGACTTTCAGCTCTTGGCCCCGGTGGTCTTTCAAGAGACCGCGCAGGCTTCGAAGTTCGTGACGTACACTATACTCACTATGGTAGAATGTGTCCTATCGAAACTCCTGAAGGTCCTAACATCGGTCTTATTTCATACCTTGCGTCTTTCGCAAGAATTAATGAATACGGCTTTATTGAAGCTCCTTACAGACGTGTTGATAAAGAAACCGGTGTTGTTACAGATGAAATAGTTTATATGACAGCCGATGTAGAAGACAACTATACAGTTGCTCAGGCAAACGAGCCTCTTGATGAACAGAATAGATTCATCAAACCTACAGTTACTGCTCGTCGCCGTGAAGAAATCATTGAAATCGAAAAAGAAAAAATCGATTTTATGGATGTATCACCAAAAATGATGGTTTCTTGTGCGACTGCATTTATCCCATTCCTTGAAAACGATGACGCCAACCGTGCTCTTATGGGTGCCAACATGCAGCGTCAGGCAGTTCCGCTTCTTAAAACAGAATCTCCTGTTGTAGGAACAGGTATGGAATATAAAGCCGCTCATGACTGCGGTTGCTGTATCGTTTCAAAACGTGCAGGTGTTGTAGAATATGTCAGCGCAACCAAAATAATTATTAAGACAGACGACGGTGATAAAGATACTTATGAACTTATCACTTTCCTCCGTTCAAATCAGGGAACATGTATTAACCAGAAACCTATCGTTTCAGTAGGCGAAAGAGTAGAGGCTGACACCATTATAGCTGATGGTCCTTCTACAGCAAACGGTGAAATTGCTCTCGGTAAGAATATGCTTATAGGCTTCATTACTTGGGAAGGTTATAACTACGAGGATGCTGTTCTCCTTAATGAAAAACTTGTAAAAGAAGATACATTTACTTCAGTTCATATTGAAGAGTATGAAATTGAAGCAAGAAGTACCAAACTCGGACCGGAAGAAATCACACGTGAAATCCCTAATGTTGGTGAAGATGCACTTAAAGACCTTGATGCAAACGGTATTATCAGAATAGGTGCAGAAGTTCGTAGCGGTGATATTCTTGTTGGTCGTGTTACACCAAAAGGTGAAACTGAACTCACTGCCGAGGAAAAACTTCTTCGTGCAATTTTTGGTGAAAAAGCAAGAGAAGTAAGAGATACTTCACTTCGCGTTCCTCACGGTGAATACGGTACAATTATAGATATTAAAGTATTTACTCCTGAAAATTCGGATGAACTTTCACCGGGCGTAAATAAAGTTGTAAGATGCTATATCGCTCAGAAACGTAAGATTTCTGTCGGCGATAAAATGGCTGGTCGTCATGGTAATAAAGGTGTCGTTTCAAGAATTCTTCCTCAGGAAGATATGCCTTACTTGCCTGATGGTACACCTCTTGATATCGTTCTTAACCCTCTGGGCGTACCTTCACGTATGAATATCGGTCAGGTGCTTGAAGTTCATCTCGGACGTGCGGCAAAAGCTCTTGGTTGGAAAATAATGACTCCTGTATTTGACGGTGCTCAGGAAGAAGATATCAGAGAATGTCTTGAAAGCGCAGGTCTTGATACAGACGGTAAAACTGTACTTTATGACGGAAGAACAGGTATACCTTTTGATAACAGAGTAACTGTTGGTTATATGTACTTCCTTAAACTCCATCATCTTGTTGACGATAAGATTCATGCTCGTTCTACAGGTCCTTATTCACTTGTTACACAGCAGCCACTCGGCGGTAAAGCTCAGTTCGGTGGTCAGCGTTTTGGTGAAATGGAAGTTTGGGCTCTTGAGGCTTATGGTGCAGCGTATACACTTCAGGAAATACTTACTGTTAAATCTGACGACGTTGTTGGTAGAGTTAAGACTTACGAAGCAATAGTTAAAGGTCAGAATGTACCGAAACCCGGTATCCCTGAATCATTTAAGGTTCTTGTAAAAGAACTTCAGTCTCTTGGTCTTGATTTCAAACTTCTTTCAAAAGATATGGAAGAAATTGACCTTAAAGAAACATTTGAAGATGATGACGACGATATCTATGATGATAAATTCAGAAAGAAAGCTGAAAGCGGCGTAGGCGCTGACGAAGTTATTGAAAGTGCTGAAGAAGAAGCAGAAGCTGAAGCTGACGATTATGAAGAATTAGATGAAGATATCGACAATGCTATCGTAGAAGAAACTGATTCATGGGATGATGAATCAGAACAAGAGGACAGAAGCCTCTATATAGACAGCGATGACATTGATGAATAATAAATAGCAAAGGAGTAATTACAGTAATGGAATTCAATGCATTTGAAGCCATAAAAATCGGTCTGGCATCTCCTGATAAAATAAGAGAATGGTCATACGGCGAAGTTAAAAAGCCCGAAACAATTAACTATAGAACTTTAAAACCTGAAAAAGACGGTCTTTTCTGTGAGAAAATATTTGGACCAACTAAAGACTGGGAATGTCATTGCGGTAAGTATAGACGCATCAGATTTAAAGGAAAAATTTGTGATAAATGCGGCGTTGAAGTAACAAAAGCTAAAGTCCGCCGTGAGAGAATGGGACATATTGAACTTGCAGCTCCCGTTTCTCATATCTGGTATTTTAAAGGAATTCCTGCAAGAATGGGTCTTATGCTTGACCTTTCACCGAAGGAACTTGAAAAAGTACTTTATTTTGATTCATATATCGTTACCGATCCCGGTGACACACCCCTTGAAAAGAAACAACTTCTTACTGACTCTGAATATGCAGAAATGCGTGAGCGTTATGAAAACGACTTCAGAGCAGGTATGGGCGCAGAATATATTAAAGAACTTCTTGCTGAAATCAATCTTGAAGAACTTTCAGTAGAACTCAAAGAACAGCTTAAAGATGCTACAGGTCAGAAACGTGCTAAACTTATAAAGAAAATCGAAGTTGTTGAAGCATTCAAAAATTCAGGTAACCGTCCTGAATGGATGATTATGGATGTTATTCCGGTTATTCCACCGGAACTTCGTCCTATGGTACAGCTCGACGGCGGCAGATTTGCTACATCAGACCTTAATGACCTTTACAGACGTGTTATTAACAGAAATAACCGTTTGAAAAGACTTCTCGAACTCGGAGCTCCTGATGTTATCGTAAGAAACGAAAAACGTATTCTTCAGCAGGCAGTTGATGCTCTTATAGATAACGGTCGTCGCGGCAGACCTGTTACAGGTCAGAATAACCGTCCTCTCAAATCTCTCTCAGATATGCTTAAAGGTAAACAGGGACGTTTCCGTCAGAACCTCCTCGGTAAACGTGTTGACTACTCAGGACGTTCTGTTATCGTTGTAGGACCTGAACTTAAGATTTATCAGTGCGGTGTGCCGAAAGAAATGGCAATTGAACTTTTCAAACCTTTTGTTATGAAAAAGCTTGTTGCTGACGGTCATGCTACTAATATTAAATCTGCTAAGAAAATGGTAGAAAAAATGCGTAAAGAGGTCTGGGACGCTCTTGAAGACGTAATCAAAGATCATCCCGTACTTCTTAACCGTGCGCCTACACTTCATAGACTTGGTATTCAGGCGTTTGAACCTGTGCTTGTTGAAGGCCGCGCACTTAAACTTCATCCTCTGGTTTGTACAGCTTATAACGCTGACTTTGACGGTGACCAGATGGCTATCCACGTACCTCTTTCTGCAGAAGCTCAGGCAGAAGCTCGTTTCCTTATGCTTTCTGCAAACAATCTTCTTAAACCTCAGGATGGTAGACCTGTAACCGTTCCTACTCAGGATATGGTTCTTGGTTCATATTACCTTACTATCGTTAACGATCAGGAAAAAGGTACAGGAAAAATATTTAAAGATAAAGAAGAAGCTCTTATGGCTTATGAAAACGGTGTTGTTGGTCTTCACGCACCTATCAAAGTAAGAGTTACAAAAGAATGGAACGGTAAAATTCAGTCTCGTATTATTGATTGTACCGTTGGTCTTATTATCTTTAATAATCCTATTCCTCAGGATCTCGGTTTTGTTGACAGAACCGATGATTCAAAAATCTTTGACCTTGAAGTTAACTTTGTTGTTACAAAGAAAACTCTTGATAAAATCATCTATAATGCTATTAAGATTCACGGTTCAACAGTAACTGCTGAAATGCTTGATAACATTAAGAATCAGGGCTATAAATTTTCAACCCGCGGCGCTATTACAGTATCTTGCTCGGATATGACAGTACCGCCTCAGAAGAAAGAACTTATAGCTAAAGCTGAAGAGAAAATTACTCAGATTACTCAGGATTATAAATACGGCTTTATTTCAAATGATGACCGTTATAATCTCGTTATCAAAACTTGGGATGAAACAACTAAAGAGGTTACAGGTGCTCTTCAGAATTATCTTGATGAATTTAATCCAATCTATATGATGGCTAACTCAGGTGCCCGTGGTTCTATGAACCAGATCAGACAGCTTGCAGGTATGCGTGGTCTTATGGCTAATACATCAGGTAAAGCTATCGAAATTCCGATCAGAGCTAACTTCCGTGAAGGTCTTAACGTTATGGAATACTTCATCTCTTCTCGTGGTGCTCGTAAAGGTCTTGCAGATACCGCTCTTCGTACAGCTGACTCGGGTTATCTTACACGTCGTCTTGTTGACGTTTCACAGGACGTTATTATCCGTGAAAACGATTGTGGAGCTCCCGATGGCTTGATGGCTTCTGATATCGTTGAAGGTGAAGGAAAAGAACAGACAGTTATCGAAACACTTCGTGAACGTCTTATAGGTAGATATCTTGTTAATGATTACGTTGATGAGAAAACAGGTGAAGTTGTCGTTTCAAAAGAAAAGATGATGGATGATAAAGACGTTGATGTATTAGAGGCACACGGCGTAACTGAAATCGAAATCCGTTCAACACTTACTTGCCGTTCACATCACGGTGTTTGTGCTAAATGTTATGGTGCTAACCTTGCAAACGGAAATCCTGTTCATATAGGTGAGGCTGTTGGTATTATTGCAGCTCAGTCTATCGGTGAACCGGGTACCCAGCTTACCATGAGAACGTTCCATACCGGTGGTGTTGCTTCGGCAGAAGATATCACTCAGGGTCTCCCAAGAGTTGAAGAACTCTTTGAAGCCCGTCGTCCTAAGAAAACCGCAGTTCTTGCTGAAGAGTCAGGTACTATTTACCTTGACGAATCTGAAAAACCCGAAAATGATAATAACACACACGTTATTATTAAACTTGACGATGGTAGCGAGCTTCCTATGGCTATCCCGTTCGGTCTTAAATACAGAGATTCACTTGAAGGTCAGCGTGTTGAAAAAGGTCAGATTATTTCTGACGGTGTTATTAATCCTCATGACGTTCTTCGTCTTAAAGGTGAAATTGCTGTTCAGGATTACCTTATTAAAGAAGTACAGAACGTATATAGACTTCAGGGTGTTGATATCAATGATAAACATATCGAGGTTATTGTACGTCAGATGATAAGAAAAGTTCGTATCGAAGAAAACGGTACAGACGAAATGCTTATCGGTACTCTTGCTGATAAATTCGAGGTTGAAGAAAAGAATAAAGAAATCAAAGCAAAAGTTGAAGCAGGGGATAATACAGTTTCTGAAATCAAGTGTTCTCCCGTTCTTCTTGGTATTACCAAGGCTTCACTTGCTACAGATTCATTCTTCTCAGCAGCATCATTCCAGGAAACAACAAAAGTTCTTACAGATGCCGCTATCAAAGGTAAAATTGATCCTCTCGTTGGTCTTAAAGAAAATGTTATTATCGGACGTCTTGTGCCTGCAGGAACAGGTATGGATATCTATAGAAATGTTGAACATGACCTTGTTAGCATTTCAATGGAACAAGAATAATAAATTTTTCTTGACAGTTGCAAATTCATATGATAAACTATTAGGTGCTGTACTGTGGCATCTAATAGTTTATTTTTTTGTCACTATATTAATTGATAGTAAAGGGTAAAATCCCTTTTCTATATATAAATATAGTAAGAAAGGAGAAAATCATGCCTACATTTAACCAGTTAGTACGTAAAGGCAGAGCTACTTCAGAAAAGAAATCAACAGCTCCTGCACTTAACAGAGGTTTGAACACACTTAAAAACGTTCCCACCAAAGTAAGCTCACCACAGAAACGTGGCGTATGTACTTCAGTTAAGACAACTACACCTAAAAAACCTAACTCAGCTCTTAGAAAAATCGCCAGAGTTAGACTTACAAACGGTGTAGAAGTTACATCTTACATTCCTGGTGTTGGTCATAACCTGCAAGAGCATAGCGTTGTTCTTATTCGCGGCGGTAGAGTTAAAGACCTTCCTGGTGTTCGTTACCACATTATCCGTGGTACACTTGATGCACAAGGTGTAGCTAACAGAAACCAGTCTCGTTCGAAGTACGGTGCTAAAAAGCCCAAAAAGAGCTAATTAGAATTTAGCTGAATTCTAAGCTTTAGAGTGTTAATATATATAACTTAACCTCTTAAAGCTGACGGAGATTTTAGAATCTTCGAGTACCAATGATATCATAAAATATGAAGGAGGGAAGAACATGCCCAGAAGAGGTTTTGTCCCGAAAAGAGAAGTGCTCCCCGATCCTATGTACAATAGCATTGTTGTAACAAAGCTTATCAACAACATTATGTACGATGGTAAAAAGGGTGTTGCACAGAAAATTGTTTACGATGCATTTGAAATCGTAAAAGAAAAAACAGGTAAAGAAGCTCTCGACGCATTTAACGAAGCTATGGAAAACATTATGCCTAAACTTGAAGTTAAAGCTCGTAGAGTTGGTGGTGCCACATACCAGGTTCCTATGGAAGTTCGTGCTGACAGACGTCAGACACTTGGTCTCAGATGGCTCACTGCATATTCAAGAACAAGAAACGAGCGCACAATGGCAGAACGCCTTGCAGCTGAAATTATGGATGCTATCAATAATGTCGGCGGCGCTTGTAAGAAACGCGATGAAACACACAAAATGGCAGAAGCAAACAAAGCTTTCGCTCATTACAGATGGTAATTGCTGCTTAGAAAGGAGTTTATATGCCTAGAGAATATCCACTTAAGAAGTATAGAAACATAGGTATAATGGCTCATATCGATGCTGGTAAAACAACAACGACAGAGCGTATTCTTTTCTATACAGGTATAAATCACCGTATCGGTGAAACCCATGACGGTACCGCAACAATGGACTGGATGGAGCAGGAACAGGAACGTGGTATTACTATCACTTCTGCTGCTACAACAGCTCAGTGGGATGGTCACAGAATTAACATTATCGATACTCCCGGACACGTTGACTTCACAGTTGAAGTTGAACGTTCACTCAGAGTACTTGATGGTTCTGTAACTGTACTTTGCGCAAAAGGCGGCGTTGAACCTCAGTCAGAAACTGTTTGGAGACAGGCTGATAAATATCAGGTTCCGCGTATGGCTTATGTAAATAAAATGGATATTATGGGTGCTGACTTTTTCAGAGTTGTTCAGATGATGAAAGACAGACTGAAAACAAATGCAGTGCCGATCCAGCTTCCTATCGGTAAAGAAGATACTTTCAAAGGTATCATTGACCTTATCGAAATGAAAGCATATATGTACATGGATGACCTTGGTAAAGATATCCAGGTTGTTGATGTACCTGAAGATATGAAAGAACTTGCTGAAGAATACAGATTTAATCTTGTAGAGCACGTTGCTGAAACTTCAGAAGATCTTATGATGAAATACCTCGACGGTGAAGAACTCACAATAGAGGAAATCAGAGATGCTATCCGCGTATCTACTATTGCTAATACAATGGTTCCCGTATGCTGCGGTACATCTTATAAAAACAAAGGCGTTCAGCTTCTTCTTGACAATATCGTAAGATATATGCCTTCTCCTTTGGACGTACCTGCAATTAAAGGTACTGTTCCGAGAACAGAAGATGAAGAAGAAAGAAAATCAGACGATAACGAACCCTTTGCAGCTCTTGCATTTAAAATTATGACAGACCCATTCGTTGGTAAACTTTGCTTCTTCAGAGTTTATTCAGGTGTACTTAAAGCAGGTACAACAGTTTATAACTCAAACAAAGATTCAAACGAAAGAGTTGGCCGTATCGTTGCTATGCATGCTAACCACCGTAAAGATATTACAGAGGTTTATGCAGGTGATATTGCCGCTGCAGTTGGTCTTAAAAATGTTACAACAGGTGACACTCTTTGTGATGAAAAGAAACCTATCATTCTTGAATCAATGGAATTCCCGGAACCTGTTATCCGCGTAGCTATTGAGCCTAAATCAAAAGCTTCACAGGAAAAAATGGGTATCGCTCTTGCAAAACTTGCAGAAGAAGATCCTACATTCAAAACTTATACTGATGAGGAAACAGGCCAGACAATTATCGCTGGTATGGGTGAGCTTCACCTTGAAATTATCGTTGACAGACTTACACGTGAATTCAAAGTTGAAGCAAACGTAGGTAAACCTCAGGTATCTTATAAAGAAACCATCAGAAAGAATGCTGACGTTGATCATAAATATGCTCGTCAGTCAGGTGGTAAAGGTCAGTACGGTCACGTTAAAATCAGAGTTGAGCCTAATGAATCAGGTAAAGGCTATGAATTTGTTAACGCTATCGTTGGTGGTGCTATTCCGAAGGAATATATCCCCGCTGTTGACGCAGGTATTCAGGGCGCAATGCAGTCTGGTGTACTTGCAGGTTACAACGTAGTTGACCTTAAAGTAACACTTTATGACGGTTCATATCATGAAGTTGACTCTTCTGAAATGGCATTCAAGATTGCCGGTTCAATGGCTATTAAAGAAGCTATCAGAAAAGCAGATCCTGTACTTCTCGAGCCGCTTATGAAAGTTGTAGCAATCGTACCTGAAGAATACATGGGTGACGTTATGGGTGACCTTAACTCACGTCGTGGTCAGATTCAGGGTATGGAAGCAAACAACGGTACACAGAACATCAACGCTCTCGTACCACTTGCTGAAATGTTCGGTTACGCAACAGACCTCCGTTCAAAAACACAGGGACGTGGTCAGTATTCAATGGAACCCGATTCATATCTTGAGGTTCCGAAGTCTATTGCTGAAAAAATCATTAGCAACCATCAGAAATCAGCAGAATAATCTTTGATGATTATTTTTAAAAAAGACTTGAAAAATTCTTTATAATTTATTAAAATAAACTTATATTAATTTATTTCCTAAAAAAGGGAGGACATTACAATGGCAAAAGCTAAATTTGAAAGAAATAAACCACATGTTAACATTGGTACAATCGGCCACGTTGACCACGGTAAAACAACTCTTACAGCTGCTATCACAAAGGTGCTTTCAATGAAAGGTCAGGCTGAATATTCAGAATACGGCAACATCGATAAAGCTCCTGAAGAAAGAGAAAGAGGTATTACAATCAACACTGCTCACGTTGAGTACGAGACAGATACACGTCACTACGCTCACGTTGACTGCCCCGGACATGCTGACTACGTTAAAAACATGATCACCGGTGCTGCTCAGATGGACGGTGCTATCCTCGTTGTTTCTGCTGCTGACGGTGTTATGCCCCAGACAAGAGAACACATCCTTCTTTCACGTCAGGTTGGCGTTCCGAAGATCGTTGTTTTCATGAACAAATGTGATCAGGTTGACGACGAAGAACTTCTCGAACTCGTAGAAATGGAAATCAGAGAACTCCTTAACGAGTATGAATTCCCGGGTGATGATACACCTATCGTTAAAGGTTCAGGTCTTGCTGTTCTTGAATCAACTTCATCAGACATCAACGCTGCTGAATATGCTCCTATCGTTGAACTTATGAGCGCAGTTGACGAATATATTCCTACACCTGCAAGAAATGCTGATCAGGACTTCCTTATGCCTGTAGAAGACGTATTCACAATCACAGGTCGTGGTACTGTTGCTACTGGTAGAGTAGAACGTGGTCAGATCAAACTCAACGAAGAAGTTGAAATCGTTGGTATTAAAGAAACAAAGAAAACAGTTGCTACAGGTCTTGAAATGTTCAGAAAACTTCTCGACTTTGCAGAAGCTGGTGATAACGTTGGTGTACTCCTTCGTGGTGTTACAAGACAGGATATCGTAAGAGGTCAGGTTCTTGCTAAACCCGGTACAATCAACCCCCATACAAAATTCCAGGGTCAGGTTTACGTTCTTACTAAAGAAGAAGGTGGACGTCATAGCCCATTCTTCACAAACTACAGACCTCAGTTCTACTTCAGAACAACAGACGTTACAGGTATCGTTAACCTTCCCGAAGGTACAGACATGTGCAAACCTGGTGACAACGTTATGATGGATGTTGAACTTATCACACCTATCGCTATCGAAGTAGGCCTCCGTTTTGCTATCCGTGAAGGTGGTAGAACAGTTGGTTCAGGTATGGTTACTGCTATCAACGAGTAATTTTAAAAAATGAATATATCTTTTCGGGGCGAGGCGAGATTCCTCACCGGTGGTATAGTCCACGAGCTTGAATGCATGATCGGGTGTAATTCCCGAACCGACGGTATAGTCCGGATGATAGAAAAGATTTGAATATTGTTTTTTGGTGCCCCTGCATTTTTTGTAGGGGCATTATTTTTTTTGGAGCTGAAATTATGAAAACAAAAACCTTAAAAAAATTGACTACAGCCGCAATGCTTACTGCACTTTCAGTTATTCTTGGTGTATTTGCATTTCCTATTTTTCCAAATGTCGCATTTCTGGAATATGATATATGTGATGTAATTGTTCTTATTGTATCTTTTGCATTTGGACCTGTTTATGGAATTTTATCTTCCGTTACAGTTGCTGTGTTTCAGGCATTTATGCTTGATAAAAGCGGAATTTTCGGCTTTTTAATGAATATTATATCTACAGTTTCATTTGTGTTACCTGCAGCACTTGTTTATTTAAAAAATAAAACTAAAAAAGGCGCAGCTTTCGCTCTTTCTTGCGGAGTTGTAGTTATGACAATAATTATGATATTGTTTAATTACCTTGTCACTCCACATTTTATGGGCGTTCCTGTAAGCGTTGTTCATTCTCTTATGCCATATATAGCAGGATTTAATGTTGTAAAAGCAGTTGCTAATTCAATTATTACTTTTTTTGTGTATAAACATATCGGTAAAATAATAAAGAAATTTAATTGAATTTGTTTTTAAAAAGTGATATACTTATAATATTAAATTTAAGGAGTATGTAATGCAATTATTTGATTTTTTACAAAATATATCCGCAGAATTTTATGTTTTTTTTGTCTCAATGTTTCCAATAGTTGAACTCAGAGGCGCTATTCCTCTTGGCGCGGCTATGGATCTTAATATTTTTGAATGTTATTTTCTGAGTGTCTTAGGAAATCTTTTGCCAATTCCATTTATTCTTATTTTCATTAAGAAAATACTTGAATGGATGTCTGTTTCAAAAATAAAAATTTTTAATAAAATTTCTAATTGGATTATTAACAAAGCAGAAAAACGTAGTTCTAAAGTAGATAAATATTCTATGTGGGGACTTTTTGCTTTTGTTGCGATACCTCTTCCCGGCACAGGCGGTTGGACAGGAGCTTTAATAGCTTCACTTATGGGTATGCGCTTTAAAAAATCTTTTGTTGCGGTTGCTTTAGGTATTTTTGTTGCCGGAATCATTATGACACTTGCGAGCTATGGAGTAGTGTCTATTTTTAAGATTTTTGCTTGACATATGTCAATTGATGTTGTATAATATCATAGCTTAATAGAATATAACTTTTATCAAGAGCGGCGGAGGGACAGGCCCTGTGAAGCCCGACAACCTGCATTATGTAAGGTGTTAATTCCTGATAGATAAAATTTTGTCCGCTCTTACTGTGTAAGAGCGGTTTTTTATGGAAAGGAAACGTTATGATTAATAAATACTATTTTACATCTGAATCAGTTACAGAAGGACATCCTGATAAAATATGTGATAGAATTTCAGACTCAATTCTTGATGAAATTTTATCTCAGGATAAAAACGCAAGAGTAGCTTGTGAGACTACGGTAACTACAGGCTGCGTTCATATTATGGGTGAAATAACAACTACTGCAAACGTTGATTATGCTTTGGTTGCAAGAAACGCTATAAATGAAATCGGATATAATAATCCCGAATATGGTTTTGACGGCAATTCTTGTTCAGTGCTCGTTTCAGTTGATAAACAGTCTCCTGATATTGCTATGGGTGTTGATAGAGATAACGATATCGGCGCAGGTGATCAGGGTATGATGTTCGGTTATGCATGTAATGAAACAAAAGAACTTATGCCGCTTACTGCTTCACTTTCACATAAACTTGCTAAAAAACTTACAGAAGTTCGCAAAACAGGTGTTCTTCCATATCTTCGTCCTGACGGCAAAACTCAGGTTACTGCAGAATATGAAGACGGAAAAATTAAAAGATTAGACGCTGTTGTAGTTTCAACTCAGCATAGCGAAGATGTTTCTTTGGAACAAATCAGACAAGATATAAAAAAATTCGTAATAGATTCAACTGTTCCGTCAGATTTGTTGGATGAAAATACTAAAATTTACGTTAACCCTACAGGCAGATTTGTAATCGGTGGACCTGTTGGTGACAGCGGACTTACAGGAAGAAAAATTATTGTAGATACATATGGCGGTGTTGGTAGACACGGCGGCGGTGCTTTTTCAGGTAAAGACCCGACAAAAGTTGACAGAAGCGCTGCATATGCCGCAAGATATGTAGCTAAAAATATTGTTGCCGCAGGACTTGCTGACAGATGTGAAGTTCAACTTGCTTATGCTATAGGCGTTGCGTATCCTGTATCGGTTTTTGTTGAAACATTCGGAACAGAAAAGAAACCTATGGACGTTATTTACTCTGTTGTAGATAAATTTTTTGATCTTCGTCCTCAGGCGATTATAGAAAAATTTGATTTACGTCGTCCTATCTATCGTGAACTTTCAAGCTACGGTCATATGGGTAGGGAAGAACTTAACTGTCCTTGGGAGGATTTGTCATTGGTTTCCCAAATAAAAGAATTTGTAGAGGCAAAGTAATATGATAAGACACGTATGTATGTTTAAATTCAAAGAAGAAGCAGAAGGTAGAACAAAAGCTGAAAACGTTGCAATAACAAAATCTATGCTTGACAAACTGCCTGAAACAATCAGTTATATTATTAATTCTGAAACTTTTGTCGGAGATGACAATCAAGCTTTAGATAACTATGACCTGATTTTAATTTCTGACTTTGAAAACTTTGAAACGTTGGAAAAATATAAAGTTCATCCCGATCACGTTGCAGTAGGCGAATTTATGCGTCCTGTACGTATTTCGAGAACTTGTATTGACTATCAAATCTGATTCACTTAAAAAATCACCTTTGCATAAGATATTGCGAGGTGATTTTTTATGTTAAAATCTATTTTGTTGATTTTAATGTCATTTTTTGCAGTGGTTGGCTTTTTAGAGTGTCTTATAGTGATGCTTGAAACTATTTCTTCCTGTAAATATAAAGAAATTTCTGATATTTGTTTGAAGGTGGAATTGAAAGGCAGTATCGAAAACGTAAAATTTTTACTTGATACACTGACTCTTCAGGCAGAACGGATAAGTTATAATTCCAATCCTACAAGAGTTGTTATTAAAAATGCCGGTCTTGATGAAAATACATATGCTCAGATATATACTTTTTGTTTGGAAAATGATAATATTACTATAGAAAATTAATTTGATTTGTGATACAATGTTTCCGTAGATTTTACTCTGCGGAAATTTTTGTTTTTGGAGGCGCTGATGTCGGAATTTGAAGATGATGTAATAGACGGAATAATTGAAGAAGTTATCTTTGAAAATGATGATACAGGTTATAGAGTCTTTACTGTAAACAGTGACGGAATTCTTAATACTCTTGTGGCTACCTGTCCGCCTCTTTATGCAGGGGAATCGATAACAGCTTCGGGTGAATGGAAACAGCATTCGGCATATGGAAGACAGTTTGTATGTTCTGATATCGAAAAAAGCTTTCCTTACGAACTTTCGGGTATGCTTAAATTTCTTGCAAGCGGTGCAGTTAAAGGTATTGGCCCCGCAACTGCTAAAAAAATCATAGATTTATTTAAAGAAGATAGCTTTTATATAATTGAAACAGAACCTGACAGACTAACTGCTATAAAAGGTATTTCTATCGAAAAAGCCCGTCAGATGTCTGATTCGTTTAAAACTACACTCGGTATACGAGATATTATGATGCAACTTAATCAATATAATATTTCTCCTGCCGTAGCGGTTAATATTTATAAAAAATTCGGCGCATTTTCCCTTGATATAATAAACCAGAACCCATATAAACTGTGGGAAGAAATTGAAGATTTTACTTTTCAGGCGGCTGATAGAATTGCTCTTGAAAATGGTTTTGAACAAACGTGCGAAATCAGACTTACTTACTTTATTAAATATATTCTTGTACATAACTTAACAAACGGTCATTCGTTTCTTCCTTTTGAAAAACTTTGCGAAATAGCATCTGCAAACGTAGGTGTTAGCGCAGATGAAGCGGAAAACTGTGTTTTGTCAATGCTCTCTTCTGCTCAACTGTTTGAGATGAATGTAAATAATGTAAAAGCAGTATATCTTCCTGCGCTGTTTATTGCGGAAAACTTTTGCGCTAAAAAACTTTATGAGATTTGTAATTCTCCTAAAAATTCAATATCAAACTTGGATAAACATATAGATTTATTGGAAAACAGATTAAATATAACCTATGCCGAAAACCAACGTTCTGCTATACGTATGTCGGTTGAAAATAAAATGCTTGTTATTACAGGCGGACCGGGTACAGGTAAAACTACAACTCTCAACGGCATAATCAGACTTTTTGAAAATCTTGGATTCGGTATAACTCTTTGCGCACCCACAGGAAGAGCGGCAAAACGTATGTCTGAGGTTTGCGACAGGGAAGCTAAAACTATTCACAGACTTCTTGAAGTTGATGCAACACGCGATAATATGTTTGTCAAAAATGAATCTAACCCCATAAAAACAGACGTTATTATTGTAGATGAAATGTCGATGGTAGATATCCGTTTGTTTGAAGCACTTCTTAGAGCAACCCCTTCAACTACAAGATTTATTATGGTAGGGGATGCCGATCAGCTTCCGAGCGTCGGCGCGGGTAATGTATTTTCTGATATTATTCGTTCTAAAAAAATACCGACAGTATTTCTTAATGAAGTATTCAGACAAGCTACGGAAAGTAAAATAATTACTAACGCCCATTGTATAAACAAAGGACAGATACCTGACCTTGTCAATTCAGAAGAATTTTTCTTTATTAAAAAATCATCACCTGAAGCGGTGGTGGAAGCAGTATGTACTCTTGCATCCGAGAGAATACCTCAAAAATACCGTAAATCTGTTCTTTCGGGTTTGCAGATAATTACTCCTACCAAAAAGACTCCCACAGGTACGCAAAATATTAATAGTGTTTTAAGGGATATTGTGAACCCATCTAAAGATGGGACTTCAGAAGTAACAGTGAAAAACAGAAGTTATCGCGTTGGTGATAAGGTGATGCAGATAAAAAACAATTATGATATTATTTGCAGACGCAGTAACGGTAGTTATGAAACAGGGGTATTTAACGGCGATATAGGTATTATTGATAAAATTGATTCAAGAGAAAAACAGATTTATGTTTTGTTTGATGACAAAACTGCGATTTATGAATTTTCTGATGCAGACCAACTTGAAAGTGCTTATGCAATTACGGTACATAAAAGTCAGGGTTCTGAATTTGATGCTGTAATACTTGTAATATCTGATATGACTCCTCTTTTGCAATACAGGAACTTGCTGTATACTGCGGTTACAAGAGCAAAGCAATTGCTTATTGTTGTAGGTAATGAACAGGTTGTAAATCAGATGGTAAACAATAATAAAAGAACCAACAGATATTCGGGTCTTAAATATATGCTTACAGGCCATTTTGATATGGAGGATAAATAATGTCTCTTGTATATCCTCAGCGCTGTATTTTTTGCGGAAACGTCGTTAAAGATAAAATTATAATTTGTAATGACTGCATTGGCAGTGTAAAACCTATAGGAGATAATATCTGTTTAAGCTGTGGAGTTGATAAAGAATATTGTAGTTGTAAAGTGGGTGACTTTGCTTTTTTACGGCATATATCCTATTTTTATTATGAAGGCGCTGTTAAAACACTTGTTAAAAGGTTTAAATTCCGTAATACGCCTCAGCTTGTGTCAATTATGTCAGATTATATGGCAAACAGAATAAATGACAAGTATAATGACTTTACATTTGATTTTATAACTTTTGTGCCAAGCAGTTTAATGAAATTTCTGATTAGAGGGTATAATCCCGCGCAGTTACTTGCTCAGAATATATCGAAAAAGCTTGACATACCTCTTAAAAACGTTTTAGGTGCAAAGTTCAGACTGCTTCCTCAAAAATATAGTAAACAGAACAGACGAAAAAGTGTAAAAGGGAAGTTTTATGTCAAAAATATCGATATAAAAGACAAACGCATTTTGCTTATCGACGATATTATGACAAGCGGCTCAACTATGAGCGAGTGTGCCCGTGTTATGAAAAGAGCGGGGGCTAAAGAAATTTTGTGTTCAACTTTTGCAATTACTTGTAAAAAATAATTGAATAATAAGTTTATATGTTATATAATACTTTTGATAATGTATTTTAAGGAGAAAAATAATGATAGGACAAGACGTCGGAATAGATTTAGGTACCGCTACAGTACTTGTGTACGTAAAAGGTAAAGGTATTGTTCTTAAAGAGCCAAGTGTTGTGGCTATTGACAGAAATTCAAAAAAAGTTCTTGCAGTCGGTGAAGCGGCAAGAAAAATGGTTGGTAGAACACCGGGAAATATAGTTGCTATAAGACCTCTTCGTGATGGTGTTATTTCGGATTATGAAACAACAGAAAAAATGATAAAGTATTTTCTTTCGCGTGTTGTTAAATCTTCTTTCTTCAAACCACGTGTTATAATATGTGTTCCTTCAGGTGTAACTGAAGTTGAAGAAATGGCAGTAGAAGAAGCCGCAAGAAATGCAGGCGCTAAATACGTAGGACTTATCGAAGAACCAAAAGCTGCTGCAATCGGCGCAGGTATCAGCATTGAAAAACCGAACGGTAATATTGTTGTTGATATCGGTGGCGGTACTGCAGATATAGCAGTTTTGTCACTTGGTGAAGTGGTTATTTCCGATTCAATAAAAATGGGAGGAGATAAATTTGATGATTCTATCGTAAGATATATTAAAAGAGTATATAACGTTCTTATCGGTGAACGCACGGCGGAAAGTATAAAACAGGAAATTGGT
This sequence comes from Eubacteriales bacterium, assembly GCA_045657265.1. Lineage (GTDB taxonomy): Bacteria > Bacillota > Clostridia > Oscillospirales > QAKW01 > RGIG9041. Next base: position 19,240 of record JAZOSU010000015.1, read on the forward strand.
TGCGTTTATAAACAACCTGCTGTTGAAAAAATGCTAATCAAAGGCAGATGCCTTCTTACAGGTCTTCCTAAATCAATAGAAATTGATTCTAAGGAAATAATGCAGCCACTTCAGGAATGCGCTTTAAGTATTGTAGATACCATTCATACTGTTCTTGAAAAAACACCACCTGAGCTTGTTGGTGATATATATCAGAACGGTATAGTTATGACAGGAGGCGGCTCTCTCATAAAAGGTTTTGATAAACTGATAGAAAGTAAAATCGGTATTACAACCCGCGTGGCTGATGATGCAGTATCCTGTGTTGCAATAGGTACAGGTAAAGCTCTTGATTATATTGACAGACAGGAAAAACTTGATACGTCATTCTTTACGAAAACTAAAAAACGTTTCTAAAAATCAAAAGTGTAAAGTATCACAATGGATACTTTACACTTTTTTGTTTGGTATGAAGTTTTCAAAAATATAAATACTGTATTTATTCAGACAATTATCAAGTTCATTTTGTGAACTGATTGTCCACCCTGCAGAAATTGCACCTAATTTAATGCATATGCGCCTTGCAAAACTTTTGAAGTATTTGTTTTCGTATGAGATGAAATCAGGTCTGGATAAAAAATTAAGGAGTAAAAGACCGCATATTGCTTCAAGTATATTTATTTTTTTGTTTCTTGCTAAAAAGTTGGTGGAAAGCTGACCTCTGCAAACTTCCGCTCTGTTTAATTTGTACCATCTTATAGCTAATGGATTAAACGACTGAACAATGTACGGAACATCATATTTTTTTAGTATCTCATCGGCTTTTTCACAAAGTGATTTGTAATTTTTTGTGTTGCATTTGAATTCAATAACAAGCATAGTTTTGTCATTTGCTATTTTCAACAGTTGCTCTAACGTGGGTATTTTTTCGCTTGTTCCGCAGAGAGTATATTCTGAAAGTTCTTCCAAAGTGGTGTCTTCAATTATTTTATCAACTTTGCATACTCTTTTTAAGTTGTCGTCGTGAAAAATTACCACCTGACCGTCTTTTGTTAAATGAATGTCAATTTCAATAGCAAATCCGTGTTTCATTGCGTTTTTAAAAGATAATATTGAATTTTCAGGAATGCCTTGTTCTATGTTGTGAAGTCCGCGGTGTGCAACGTAAAGGTTGTTAATATTCTGCTTTTGGGGATGTTTTCGAATTGCGGGAGATATAAGAAATAAATATAGGAGAACTATGAAAGCAATAATTATAAAAAACCACATAATCAGTCCTCCGTATCAAAACTTTCAAGAATACTTTTTTTAGATGCGGGTTTGACGTCTCCGTGCTTTACAAAACACATTGTAACAAATGAAAATACGGTAAATAGTACGGCATATGGGAATAATACAGAATAACCAAAACCTAAATTGTCAATGAGATATCCTGAAAGCAGTGGCGTGAGAATCTGCGCCGCCATTGAAAAAGCATAATAATAACCTGTGTATTTACCTATATCGGAATTACCGCTCATTTCCACAACCATAGGGAATGAGTTAACGTTAATTGCTGCCCAGCCTATGCCTACAACACCGAATATAACGTACATAATAGCAGATGGCTTTGTTATGAAACAAGCAATAGCATAGCATATCGCCATAAGTGTTATACCAAAAAGAATAGTTTTTTTGCGTCCAAGTAATGATGAAAGAAAACCAAGGGGGACGAAAGCTATTATTGCAACAATGGTTGCGGCTAAAAGATAACTTGATGAAGCGCTCAGATCAACGTTCCATATGCTTACGCAATATCGTGAAAAAGCTGTTGTTACTGCGTTGTATGACATAAACCATAAAAACACCGATATCAAAAGAAGAATAAGACTTGTAAAAACAGGTTTTGGCATTTTTTTGCCTTTGTTTGCAGTTTCAGACTCGTCATCTGCAACCAAATGTCTTGTTTCTTTTAGTATTTTGTTTTCGTTGGTAAATATCAGCATAACTGCTACTGTCAGTAGCATAAAAGCAGATACGACAACGAAAATAGGAGTAAAGGACTGATTTGCAGAATAAACAGATTCTCCTGCAGCATTTTTTTCACTTTTGAGTAAAAACATCATTGAGATAGTAGAAAAAATACCGCCGATGTATCCCACTAAGTTTATTATGGCATTTCCTTTTGAACGAAGAGGTTTTGGAGTAACATCAGGCATATAAGCGACAGTGGGAGATCGGTAAATGCTCATAATAAATAAAAGAGCAAAAAGTGTGACAAAGAATCCGTAAAAATTAATTTTGCTCACCGTTATTGAAAGTATGTTAACTGCAATAACAGCAGCTATTGTGCCGAATAAAATATATGGAGTTCTTTTTCCGAGCTTTGTATTTGTTTTGTCAGAAAGTTTGCCGAAAAGAGGGAGCATAAATATAGCCAGTATATTGTCGATGGCCATAATTGCATTTGCGGAAAAGGTATTTATCTTAAATACGTATTCTAATAAATACGGTATTACCTGATCGTAAAATTGCCAAAAAGATAGTATTGATGCAAATGCAAGTCCAATTAATATAGTTCTTTTGTAATTAAGTTTCATAGGTTTTCTCTTTCTTGTTTTTTAGTTATTATTAGCAAAAAAAGCGGTATTAAACCGCTTTTTTAATAAAGTTCAATTTAGTTTTGTAAGAGAGAAAATAAAGCGGAATCGAAAGAAGTATTGCACCGTAAACATCTACAATAGAGTGCTGTTTTACAAACACGGTTGAAAGCACAATGAGAACCATTAATATAAACGATACAATAACTACAGGCTTTCTGTATTTGCCTAAAAATTTTGATTTTGCAAGGGCAATGTGCATTCCTATTGAATTCAGACAGTGAATACTGGGAAAGACATTGAAAGGAGTGTCTCCGTTTTGCAGAAAGCGTATAGCATCAATAAGTATGTTATTTCTTCCGAGATTTTCGTAATCTATGCGGAGCTGTTGTCCGTTTGGAAATACAGTGTATATAATCAGACAAACAGTCATTCCTGTATAAAGGAAAATGCACATACGAACAAACTCTTCTCTGGATACTAAAAGTAAAAATGCGTATCCTGCTGCTATGTATGCAAACCATATGAAATACGGTATTACAAATAATTCACAAAATGGAATAAGATCATCAAGTTTGCTATACATCATAGTTACGTGCTCTCTTTGAGGTGTAAACTCATTGAGAAACATAAAATATGGCATATAAAGAGCAAAATACAAAAGAAGTATTCCGTGTTTGTATTTTTTAATAAATTGTTTAAGTGTCATGCTTAGTTGAATTTGTAAACCTTTCTTGCTATGCGATATATGAATCTTGCAAACGCTTTTCCGCCTTTGCCGGGTAATGCCATAAAGAAGGCTTTTGAAAAATATCTGATTCTTTTGTAAAGCACATAATCTGTAGTTTTAAGCTTGTTCCAGAATTCTTTGGATTTTTCATCAAGCTCTGCTCTTCCGTCCATAGCAAAAAGTGTGGCAGTTATGGTGTACATAATTGATAGATAATAAGCCATATATTTTGCAAGTTTAGGAGAAAGTGATTTGATTTTATTAAGATTGTGAGATTCAAGCAATAAATTGGTGACGTAAATCTGCTGATCTATTCTTTTCACCATAACGTTTCCGTTAACAGACTGGTCAGGACGACCTGTGTAATATCTGTAAAAATCAGTATCTAAATAATAAAGATTTTTTGTGAGCGGGAGAGGTATATATAAAACAAGATTATCTACGTAGAAAGTATGTTTCGGAAGCTCAACACCGCTTTTTCTTAAAATTTCGGTTCTGTATGTAACAGAATGCATAATTATGTATCTTACAGGGTCAATTCGTTTCATTTCGTCCCAAGAAAAAATTCTGTTTTCGGGGAATAAACCTCTGTAATGAATTATATTTTGTTTTCCGTCTTCGATATGTTCATATACGTAATTTGATATAAGAAGATCAATGGGTGTACCTGCATCTAAATTATGCTTTAATACGTTGATAATTGATTTTAAAGACTTTTCATCAACCCAGTCATCTGAATCAACAACTTTAAAGTATTCGGATGTTGCGGCGGCAAGACCAGCATTAACTCCGGCACCGTGTCCGCCGTTTTCCTGATGAATTGCTTTTACAGTATCAGGGTATTCTTTTGCATATCTGTCAGCAATTTCTCCTGTTTTATCTTTTGAACCGTCGTTGACGATTATTATTTCAACGTCGTCTTTGGCAGAAAGCAGAGAGTTTATGCATTTTTCCATATATTTTTGTGAGTTGTAACAAGGTACAACAAATGATATAAGTTTCATTTTCAGACTCCAAAACGTCTATGATTTTATTTTTTAGCGAAAATATTGTAACACAAAATATATCAAAAATCAATAAATATTAAATTTCATTAATAAACTCTTTCAAATAATTATCTGTTTTTGAAAAATCAATGGCATCTATATAATATTTTTCCAAATCGTCGTGTTTTTGCTTTATTGTTTTAAGTTCGTCATAAACAGATAACAGTAGTTCCTTGGAGAGCTTCTTATTAAAATTCAGTTTGTTTTTGTTTTCTGCATATACATGTTTATTTAGGATACTTTTTGTTGTTATTTTTTTTGATATTTTATTTTCGTCTACGTCGGGCGAAAAAAGGTGTCCTGTTGTAATGAGACCAAGCTTTAAATCGGGTATGATTATTTGTTCCAATCTGGATTCGGGTAATAAGGGAGAATGTATACGAATAGTGTCATAACCCATTTTGGTAAAAATATTTGCAGCTTTTAAAAGTATTATGTTAGCAATTCCAGGATTATCTTCAATTAATACTATATTTTCACATAGTTTATCTGTGGTTTCTGATATTGTGTATATTCCGTCTTTAGTAAATGCAGATAACATTCTGTTGTGAATTTTAGCCGATGAATTTTTTGGTAATAATGCATTTTGTTTTATGATTTTTTTGATTATACAATTTACTTTTTCTAAGTCAATATACGGTTCAAAAAGAAAATATTTCTGAACTTCAATACCGCCGATGATTTTAAGCAGTGAGTACACGTAACGGTATTTTAAAGATATTTCGTCAGAAATTGATTTAATGTCGTCAAATTTTTCTGAGAGTTTTTCTGTGTTCCAGAATTTACTCAGATCAATGATATTGTCATATGCACCGGGATACTTCATATCAAATGCATGGGGTGACGTTGCGTCAATAATAACAATTCCTTTTTCAAATATTTTTATTCCGTCAAGACTGTCTTTATCACTTGAACAACGTATTCTTTCTACAGTGAAACCTTTTTTATCGAATATATCTGATATTTTTTTCATGAATGTACTTTTTCCGCAGCCGGGACCGCCTTTTATCAGATAAGCTTTTTTTACATCTTCAGAATATAGTAATTCATTGAAATATGAGAAAAAACCTTTCGCTGTATTTGCTGCAGTAAATGTATCGTAAACCATAAAATCACCTCTGTTTTCATAATATAGCGAAAATTTGCTCGGTGATACAGTTAATTTGAAATAGACCTGTCAATACTAATAGTATGGAGGTAATTTCAGTGGTAAATAAAAACAAGGTAGTAATTAGCGGGATAGATACATCTAAGCTTCCCGTGCTTAGCAACGAGAGAAAAAACGAACTACTTTTAAAAATAAAAGAGGGTGATAAAGAGGCAAAAGATGAATTTATAAAAGGTAATCTGCGACTGGTATTGTCAATAGTTCAGAGATTTGCAGGCAGAGGAGAGAGCATGGATGATCTTTTTCAGGTGGGATGTATCGGTCTGATAAAGAGCGCTGAAAATTTTGATGTCACCCTCGGTTTGCAATTTTCTACTTATGGGGTGCCTATGATTTTAGGAGAGATAAGGAGATATCTAAGGGACAATAATATGGTAAGAGTATCAAGAGCAATGAGAGATGTTGCTTATAAGGCTCTTGCGGTAAGAGAACGTCTTATGTCTCAAAATTCAAAAGAACCCACGGCGGAAGAAATTGCAAAAGAACTTGAAGTGAAAAAAGAAGATGTTATTATGGCGTTGGAATCAATAGTAGACCCTGTTTCATTGTTTGAACCTGTTTATTCTGAGGGGTCTGATGCGATCTATGTAATGGATCAGGTAAGTGACGGAAGCAGTGACGGCAACTGGCTTGATGAAATAGTAATTAAAGAAGCTATAGCATCTTTACCCGAGCGGGAAAAAGAAATAATTTCCCGTAGATTTTTAGAGGGTAAGACGCAGATTGAAGTTGCCAAAGAAATAGGTATTTCACAAGCTCAGGTAAGTAGACTTGAAAAAGGTGCTCTTAGCAGAATAAAAAGTCAGCTTTAACAAAATTAAGCACACCTGAATAGGATAGTTATATAAACTGTTTGGGTGTGTTTTATGCGGCTTAAAGTGATTGATGAAAATAAAGTAAAAATCCTTATTGAAAACAAAGATTTTGATGAATATTCAGTTCCCGAAGACGTATGCGACTATGAAAAGAGCGCTGTCAGGGAATTTATACTGAAACTTCTGAATGAAATATATATTCAGACAGGAATAGATTTCTTTAACAGTAAAGTGTTTTTGGAAATAATACCTGGAACGTCAGATGCTTTTTATATTGTCATATCTCGTATAAGTAGTGAAAATCAACCATTTCAGTTAACCTCGGTAAAGGCAGACGAAGACATGTATTTGTTTGAACTGTACCATCCTGAAAATATATTTGATGTTTCAAATCTCATTAATAAACAAAATACACTAAAGGTAGGAAACAGTAAAATGTACAGATATAAGAATAAATACTATATTGCTGTGTATTTCCCACCTGAAACTGTTTCAGACGCTAAGTTTTATGATCTTATTAAAAAAATAACCGAGTATTCAAAAAAATGCAGATGGAATATTTTAAACGAGCCTATTCTTGATGAATGGGGAGAGATGATTTCAGATAACATATTTCAAAGTATAAAATAGAAAGCTCACAGCAATACGCTGTGAGCTTATTTCTTTAAATAAAAGCCTGAACTCCCCCGTAGGTTGCCGCTCTTCCGAGAGCAAGTTCTATTTGTAAAAGGCGATTGTATTTTGAAACTCTTTCGCTTCTTGCAGGTGCACCTGTTTTGATTTGACCTGCATTTACAGCTACTGCAAGATCAGCAATAAACGAATCAGCGGTTTCTCCGCTTCTGTGTGAAATAACAGTCCTGTAACCATTATTTTTTGCAAGGCGGATAGTTTCCATCGTTTCACTTAACGTTCCTATTTGATTAGGTTTTATAAGAATTGTATTTGCTGCATCGTCATCAATACCTCTTTGTAATCTTACGGGGTTTGTTACAAAAAGATCATCACCTACAATCTGTATAGCTGTTTTTTTAGCAAGAATATTAAATCCTGAAAAATCATTTTCTCCAAGTGGATCTTCAATAGAAATAATTGGATATTTTTCAATAAGAGAAATAATGTAATCAATCAGTTCTTCTCTTGAAAAGAAAGTGTTTCGTTTTGGCATAATATATCCGTTATCACGCGCCCATTCGCTTGTTGCCATATCAAGCGCAATTCTGATATCTTTTCCCGGAGTATATCCGCTTTTCAAAATAGCTTCTGTTAAAAAATCAAGAGCAGCTATATCATTTTCGAGGTCGGGAGCAAAACCGCCTTCATCACCGATGGATGTTAAATATCCTTTATCTTTTAATAATTTTTTAAGACAATGATAAACTTCTGTTCCCATCTGCATAGCTTGTTCAAAGCTTTCAGCACCTGTGGGAACAATCATAAATTCCTGAATATCAATATTATTATCTGCGTGGGCTCCGCCGTTTAAAATATTCATCATTGGAACGGGTAGGGTACAAGCGTTAATTCCGCCGAGATATTGATAAAGCGGTATATCTGCAGAAAAAGATGCCCCACGGGCTACTGCAAGAGATACCGCTAAAATTGCATTCGCACCAAGATTTGATTTATTTTCGGTTCCGTCAAGCTCACACATTGTTTTGTCTATGTCCTGCTGCGCAAAAACCGATTCTCCTTCAAGTGCATTGGAAATAGTTTCATTAATGTTGTTAACGGCATTCATAACTCCGTTGCCACCATATTCGTCTCCGCCATCACGAAGCTCACATGCTTCATACTGACCTGTAGATGCACCGCTTGGAACGGCTGCACAAGCGGCAATTCCGCTTTCTAAAATAACGGTGGCTTCAACAGTTGGCATACCTCTGCTGTCGAAAATCTGTCTGCCTAAAACTTTTTTTATTGTATCTTCCATTTATTTCACCTCAGAGTATATTTTGAAATGAAATAAATAAATTATACATTTTAAAATTCAAAATCTTCTTTTGTATATTCAGAATTTAAATTCGCTTTTTTAGGAGGAATTCTGTTAATGGGTGTGTATTTGAATTTTTTACATGAATTATCTGGTTTTACTATACCTTTTTTTGAACAGATTATATCATCTGTAGCAATAATTCTTTTTCCGTGTTCACAATATAAACACATTGGTTCGACGTCTTTTGAAAATATCATTTGTTCACAGCCTTTGTTTTTTTATTTATTATAAATCTTCTTTTTCTGTTTGTCAAAGATATAATAAATCAGAACTGCACTTGTAAGTATGAAAAAAACAAAAAATAACATAGTAATATTAAGTTTCAACTTGGTCAATGTGTATGCAATTTCAGGCATAAGAATCATATACGCAAGTTTTCCTGTCAATATTGCTCTTGCGGGTAATTTGACTTTTATACAACAATTTACACATTGCATTATTACTGAAATTCCTGAAAAAGCAAGTATAATTCCGGCGATTATTACAGAATTTTCTTTACTAAAATCAATCATACTCATACCGCGGGATATTTCAATAAGGCCTATAATGATAGCTTTTATTTGAGTGTTTAAACCATCAAGTAAATCCGATGACGACAGAATATCTGCAAATATACCGAAAAACGTTATATATCCGCAAACGTATAAACAACTGAGCGTAGATTCTGTTACTGCAAAACACGCAGTTTCGGTTATGTTTATTACTTTTCCTCTGCGATTTTTACTTTTTTTAAAACAATGGAAAAATAAAGCGCATACCAAAGATGAGATGCATTGAGAAATAAGCAGTATAATTCCTATGCTTTTATTCTTTAATATACAGACACCGATAAAAGTGACTATATAAGCAGGAGAAGCATTTACTGTACAATGTAAAAGCGAAACGGCTGTGCTCTTATTTATGCTTCCGTTTTCATATAGAGTGCATACGTTTTTTACACCTGTAGGAAAACCCGTAATCAGTCCGCTTACAAAAGCTAAAACGTTTGGCGGAACACTTGTACAGGTAATTAGCTTTACAAAGAAATCGCATACTATAAAAAACGGAAAAAGGGAGGGTATAACCGAATTAAAACAAAGAGTCAGGCTGTTTTTTACAGAACTTGCAACTATCTGAGGGTTTGCGGTAAAAATCAAGACGGATAAAACGGATGAAAGAATAAATAAAATCAGTTTAAATTTTTTCATAGTAATTTATATGCAAAAAAACTGTTGCTCTTGCATAAATTTCATTAAAGGAGAGATTTTATGAAAAACAATCCGGTAAAAGAATTTATAAGAGGAAAAAACTTTTCGGATATATCAAGTGAGAGCAGTATAGAAATAATCGGTAAAAAAAGGGTAATAATAGAACAAACTGAAAATATAAAAGAATATGAAAATGAAAAAGTTAAAGTGATAAGCTCTAAAATTATCGTTGAAGTAACAGGGAAAGCTCTTTCTATTGACAGTTATTGTGATGGTATAACCATAATAGACGGCTTTATTGAAAATATATCTTTAACATAGGTGATAAAATGTTAGGACCGATTGTAAGATTTTTAACAGGCTCAATTCTGATTGAGGCGACAGGAAACAGTGAACTGTTTTTAAATGAAATATACAAAAGAAACTTAAAACTTTATATGCTCAAAAAATCAGGACATCTGAGTATAAGTTTTACGGTTGGCAGAAAAGACTACGGTAAAATCAAACAATTAGCAAATTCTACTCATACTCGGCTTGAAATTGTAAAAAAACAAGGTATGCCTCAGATACTGAAAAGATTCAGCAAAAGATACGGAATTGCCGTGGGTTCGGGATTGTGTATAGTCTTTTTTTATTTGTTTTCTTTGTTTATTTGGAATATTGAAGTTTCGGGATGTGAAAAAACCACAAAACAGGAAGTGGTAATGCTTCTTGAACAATCGGGAATTTCTTTTGGAAAATTCAAATCATTTCTTGATATCAAAAATATAGAAAATGAATTTTTAAAGGGAAACGATAAAATATCATGGGTATCTATTAATCTTAAAGGTACGACCGCTTATGTGGAAATCAGAGAGAAAAACGAAAAAGTAAAGCTTCTTGATGCAAAAACACCGTGCAGCATATATGCGTCGAGAGATGGGGTTATAGCATCTGTACATACTTATATGGGATATAGCGTTGTATCTGTCGGCGATACTGTTACGGCAGGAGATTTGATTGTTACAGGCAATTATACCGATAAATACGGTGTTGAATACAAACTGCATTCCTACGCCAAAATTATGGCTTATACAGTTCATTCACATTCCGTAAACATACCTTTTAACAGTAAACAACACGTAAAAACAGGCAGATTTAAAAATAAATATTCAATAAAACTGCTAAGATTTAATATACCTCTTTATTTTATTAAAAATATAAGATATAATAACTATGACATTACGATGGCGCAGACTGAACTTAAATTAGGAAAGCATTTTGTTTTGCCTGTCAGTATTGTAAAAACAACCTATACTGAAGTTGAAGATGTTATAGTAAAAAAATCGGAAGAAGTTGCTCTTATGGAAGCATATGAACAACTTTATGATTTTGAATATAACCTTGTGGGAATTGTTGTTAATGACAGACATTACGAAAAAACAAAAGACGAAAACGGACTAACCGTTAAAGTATTACTTGATTGCTATGAACAAATAGGAGTAACAGGACAACTGTAGTAAAGGCGGATTTTTTAATGGAAAGAACTTTAAACGTAAAAGACAGCGAGAATATGTCTGTTGTTTTCGGTCCTTTTGACGAAAACATAGAAATTATCGAAAAAGAACTTAATGTCAGAATAATCGGCAGAGGGGATATGCTTTCGATAAGCGGTGATAAAGATAACGTTGAGCGGGCAATAACTACTCTTGAAAACCTGTTTGAAGTTGCAAAAATCCGCGATATCATAGACGTTCAGACTGTAAAATATATAATAAGTATTTCTCTTGAACATAATGCTGAGAATGTTGCAAAAGCGCTTGATGAATGTATTTGTATTACAAATGCAGGCAGACCTATAAAACCTAAAACAATATCTCAGAAAAAGTATGTTGAAGCCATCAATAAAAACGTTGTGACGTTCGGTGTCGGTCCTGCAGGTACAGGTAAAACATATCTTGCGGTGGCTCTTGCTGTTACTGCTCTTAAAAATAAAATCGTTTCTAAAATTATACTTACAAGACCTGCGGTCGAGGCAGGGGAAAATCTTGGATTTCTCCCGGGTGATCTTCAAAATAAAGTAGACCCTTATCTTCGCCCACTTTATGATGCTCTTTTTGATATGCTTGGAGCTGATACCTTTGCGAAATATATGGAAAAAGGAATTATCGAGATTGCACCTCTTGCATATATGAGAGGCAGGACTCTTGAAAACAGTTTTATAATTCTTGATGAAGCTCAAAATACAACTATTGAACAGATGAAAATGTTTTTAACTAGATTTGGATTTAATTCAAAAATTGTAGTTACAGGAGACGTCACTCAGGTTGATCTTCCCAAAGGAAAAACATCGGGACTTGTTCATGCACTGAAAATTCTTGATAATATAGAACTTATCGGAGTTCATAAATTCGACAAAAAAGATATTGTGCGACACGCTTTAGTACAAAAAATTGTAGATGCGTATGAAAATTCAAATAAAAAAGGAAGTGACATTAATGGAGCTGACAGTAACCTTTGATGGTGAATATTATAACGATTCAATAGAAAAAGCAATTTATGCTGCTTTGAAAAGTGAAAACGTTGATATAGACTGTGAAGTTGAGGTTGTTATTACAGATAAAGAAACTATAAAAGAACTTAATAACCAAACCCGTGGAATTGATAAACCGACCGATGTTTTGTCATTTCCTATGTTTGAAAATATAACTAATGCAGTTCCTGAACAAGACGGAAAAGTGTTTTTAGGAAGTATGGTTATATGTAAAGACAAAGCAATAGAACAGGCAAAAGAATACGGACATTCAGAGCTTCGTGAAGTATCTTTCCTTGCAGTTCACAGTACTTTGCATTTACTTGGCTATGACCACGAACTCGGCAAACAGGAAGAAAGTGAAATGTTTGAAAAACAAGAAAATGTTTTGCAGACAATGGGGATAACCAGATGAAAGCTTTTATAACTTTGCTTAAAAGTTTTGGATACGCTTTTAACGGTATATGGTTGTGTATTAAAAATTGCCGTAATTTCAGAATACATATGATAGCCGTTTTGTACGTGATGTACTTTTCGAGGTTTTACGATTTTGATGTAGCTATATACGGTATACTGTTTTTAACTTTTGCTATGGTGTTGACGGCAGAATGTATCAACAGTTCACTTGAATATACCTGTAATTCGGTAACGGATAAATATAACGAGAATATTAAAAAAGCTAAAGATACGGCGGCAGGAGCTGTTCTGATCTGTGCGATTTTTGCGATTTTTATCGCTTTGTTGTTTTTTTCAAGAATTGATATTATTTTGCAGATAATTGATTATTTTGCATCGCCTTTAAAATTATTGATTTTTGCACTTTCAATAATTATTTCTTTGATTTTTATCTTTTATAAGGATGTTTTTAAAAATGGAAAATAATAATTCAAAAACAGTTTTTGTGACACTTTGCGGTAGACCAAACGTTGGCAAGTCAACACTTTTAAATGCTTTTTTGGGTAAAAAAGTTTCAATAGTTTCACCTAAAGCTCAAACTACACGTGTAAGAGTTACAGGCGTACTTACTCAAAATAATTGTCAGTATGTTTTTTTGGATACACCCGGTATGCACAAACCAAAAAGCGGTCTCGGTCAGGCAATGGTACAGGCGGTTGGCGAGGGTATAGAAAACGCGGATATTACGCTGTTTGTAGTTGAGGCGGGAGACCGTATAATGTCAACTGAACGCAGTATTATTAAGATGCTTGTATCAAATAAAATGCGTGCATTTCTTATTGTTAATAAAACTGATAGTGTAGATAAAGAAAAAATACTTTCTACTATAGCGGAGTTTTCTTCTGCATATAATTTTGAAGAAATAATTCCTGTAAGCGCAAAAACACGCGACGGTCTTGATACGGTACTTGAAGAACTGTATAAACGGGCAGAAGATTCATTTTTCTATTATGATGAAAACTTTGTCAGCGATATGCCTGGTGCAAATTACGTTTGCGAAGTTATAAGAGAAAAAATGCTTTATAATCTCGGTCTTGAAATACCCCATACCGTTGCTCTTATAGCCGAGAACTTTGAAGAAACTGAAAATCTCGTAAGATGTTCTGTTACAGTTTATTGTACAAGAGAAAGTCATAAAGGTATAATAATCGGCAAAAAAGGTTCAATGCTCAAAAAAATCAACACCGAAGCAAGAATTGAACTTGAACGATATTTTGATAAAAAAGTGTTTGTCGAATGTTTTGTTAAAGTTAAAAACGATTGGCAGAACAGCAGTTCCATGCTTCGTATGCTTGGGTTGTAAAATATTCCCTTGATTATTAAAATCACCGTAACAAAAAATAGTCATAAAGAATAAAATAATAGCGGTGATACTATGACAGAAAATCAGATTTGGCAGATATTTAAAAATACAGGAAGCGTTGAAGCGTATATAACGTTTTCGCAAATGAAAGAAAAAACGGAGACAGTCAATGGCGTCGACTTTAAAGACAAAAGGGATAATATTGAAAATGAAGGATACTCCGGGTAAGGATAAACTTGTTTATTTTCTTACTGAAAAAGGTCTTGTTAAAGCTTTTATGACTCCTAAGCGTATGGCAGGCAAAAAAAGTTTTACGGTTGATTTGTTTTCTTACGGTGAAATTGTTTATTTTGAAACCGATTCAGGAAATAACCTTGTTAATTCAGTAACACCTGAAGAGTATTTTTACGGTATACGTGAAAATATTTCAAGCTTTTACGGAGCGGGATATTTTGCATCTTTGGCGCTGTATACTCTTCAGGATGCCGAAACTGATACTGTTTCACTTCTTAACCTTATACTTACATCATTTGACAGACTTTCAAAAGGGGAAGATGTTAAAAGCGTAAAACCTGTTTTTGAACTAATTATTTCAAAACTTCTTGGGATTTTTCCTTGTCTTGAAGCACAAACCAAAAGTAATAATTACTATTTTGCTTTTGACGACGGAAGACTTCATTTAAACGCAGTTGCCGGCAGTATATTTGTTTCACGCAATGTAATAATGGCTGTTTACAGAATAATCAATTCATCAATAAAAGATGCTTTTGATGTTAAATGTGAAAATGAGGACATGCTATACAGACTGTCGGAACAATATATTCTGTATCATACTGAATATAATTTTGATACACTTAAATACTTAAACGGAGTAATTTGATAAAGTGAACGACCGAAAAAATTTCTATTATAAAAAATCTCTTGCTGCTCTTGAATTCGATAAGGTAAAAGAAATACTTTCTACATATGCGGCAATAGACAAAACCAAACAAATCATTAAAAATATGGTTCCGCTTTACGATTTGGAATGCGCACGTCGTATGCAGATGGAAACAACGCAGGCAAGAAATATGATTGCTCTTAATAATCGTCTGCCTATGGGAAATTTGTCAGACGATATTGATTTGTATATCGGTAAAGCAGTTAAGGGTATTACTCTTAATGTGAAAGACTTTATGTCTATTGCAAAACTTATGCAGATATCTGTAAATATGTCTCGTTTTCAGGCGGACAGCAATGCGGATTGCAGTTTGCTTTCTGTTATGTTTGAAAAACTTTATACAGATAAGGCTTTGCTTGACAGAATAAATAAAACTTTTCCCGATGGCGAACATATCGCAGATGATGCATCGCCTCAGCTTCTTTCTATCAGAAGAGCAATTATCAGAGAATCGGCAAAAATCAAAGATACTCTTGATAAGTATATTAAAAATGCAGATGTTGCACAATATTTGCAGGAATCTATAGTTACTATCCGTTATGACAGATTTGTAATTCCTGTTAAAGCTGAAAACCGCAGTAATATCAAGGGTCTTGTTCACGATACTTCAAATACGGGTTCGACTCTTTTTGTAGAACCGCTGTTTGTTATTGAGGCGAATAATAATATAAGACGGCTTGAAAACGAAGAAAAACAGGAAATAGAAAGAATATTAAAAGAACTTACCGAGCTTGTCTCTGTCTATGCTCCATCTCTTCTTGATTCCTATAAAAATCTTTTGTCTCTTGACTATATTTTTGCCAAAGCGAGATATAGTTATGACAAAGATATGATTGAACCAAAATTATCGAAAACAAAAAAAATCAGTTTTAAGAATGCATATCATCCACTTATTTCAAAAGATGTAATGGTTCCTTTGAGTATATCAATGGATGGGGACACCGATACAGTTATAGTTACAGGACCTAATACAGGCGGTAAAACCGTATTTCTTAAAACGCTCGGTCTTATGTGTTTGATGGCAAAATCAGGTATGCACATTCCTTGCCATGAGGCGGAAATATTTGTGTTTGATAAAGTATATGCAGATATAGGTGATGAACAGTCAATAGAGCAGTCTCTTTCTACTTTTTCGTCTCATATGAAAAATATTAAAAATATTATCGCAAACGCATCCGATTCTTCTCTTGTTCTTTTTGATGAGTTGGGAAGCGGAACCGATCCTGTAGAAGGTGCCGCCCTTGCTATAGCTGTTATTGAAAAAATCAGATCTCTTGGCAGTTTTGCAGCTTGTACGACACATTACAGTGAACTGAAAACATACGCTCTTGAAACTGATGGTATAAAAAATGCTTCTTTTGAGTTTGACCTTAAATCACTCAGCCCTACTTATAGAATAAACATCGGTATACCGGGCAAATCGTATGCTTTTGAAATTTCAAAACATCTTGGTATTCAAAGCGATGTTATAGAAAACGCAAAAGCTTTGGTTGGTGATGATGTAAAACGTTTTGATAAAGTTGTAGACCAACTGCTTCGCGAAAAAAACGAATATGAAAATCTCAAACGTGAACTTGCATCTTCACGACTTGAATTGTTGGCACAAAAACAGGAATTTGAAGAAAAATCACGTAAACTTGATAAAAATATTGACAGAGAACTTGAAAATGCAAGAATCAAAGCGCGTCAGGTTGTTGAAAAAGCAAGACACGATGCAGCTGTCATGCTTGAAAATCTCAAAAAGCAAAAAGATGAACTTGATAAAAATTCATATTTGAAAATGAAAAGTATGATACGTTCCGGTATGTCAAAACTTGACGTAGAAGATAGCGGAACAAAACAAGAACAACCGGTAGGTGAACGTATAGCCAAAGCTGAAGTCGGTATGAAAGTTTTTGTTGGTAAGCTTTCAAAAACAGGTGAGATTATTTCAGTTTCGGGAGACAGTGCAAAGGTGAAGTGCGGAGCAATTTCTATAAATGTAAAAGTTTCGGATTTATTTGTAGCACCTGAAGAAAAGAAACCTGTAAATAAGAAGGTTCAAAGCAGTGCAAAAGTTATAAGAACTGCGAGTCTTGAGGCAAAAATGGAACTTGATATCAGAGGAGAAACAGTCCTTGATGCTTGTGATGCTATTGACAGATTTCTTGATTCGGCTATACTTGACCATCTCAGCTCCGTGTCTATAATTCACGGCAAAGGCACCGGTGCGCTTCGTTCAGGGGTACATGCTCATCTTAAAGGTCACCGTCAGGTCAAAGGCTTCAGACTTGGAGCCTACGGAGAAGGGGACAGCGGTGTTACCGTTGTAGAATTAAAATAGTTTAGGAGATAAAAATGTTTGCACCAGATTATTTTTTAAATTCGGTTTTTGATGTAGATGCTGAGTTTATAAAAAATAATAACTGCAAGGCGGTTATATTTGATATTGACAATACTTTGGTGGGATTTACCGTCAAACATCCTACCGAAGAAATCAAAAACTACATAGATTCTCTTTTGAAAAGTGGAATAAAAATTTCAATCGCATCAAATAACAACGAAGAAAGAGTTACAGAATTTACTCGTTCGCTTGGAGTGGATTTTGCTTTCAGAGCTTGTAAGCCGCTTCCTTTTGCACTTTTAAAGCTTTGTAAAAAAATGAATGTAAAGCCAAAACAGACTATGCTTGTGGGTGATCAGGTATTTACCGATTCACTTGGTGCAAATCTTTGTAATATGGTTTCTGTTATGGTAGATATTATAGATACAAAAGAAAATCTTACTTTTAAGATTAAACGAGCTCTTGAAAAACCTGTTATAAATGCAAAGAAAAGAAAGGATGCGAGAAAAAATGGTTAAATTCGGACCTGCAGGTAATTGCGAAATGTTTTATGAAGCAGGGTATAAAAACACCTTTCAGATGCCTGAGTTTTTAGGTAGTATAGGACTTGATGCATACGAAGTGCAATGCGGTAGAGGTGTCAGAATGGGAGACGATGCAGCAGAAAAACTCGCCTTGTCTGCTAAAGAAAACGATATATCTTTGTCCATTCACGCACCGTACTATATTTCGATGTCAAGCGTTGATGAAGAAAAGCGTATGGGCAGTATAAACTATATACTCCAAAGCGCCGCTCTTGCAAAAAAAATTGATGCAAAAAGAATAATAGTTCATAGCGGTTCATGTTCTAAAATATCAAGAGAAGAAGCCCTTGAACTTGCACTTGATACGATGAAAAAAGCTGTTAATCAAATGGACGAGAACGGTTTTGCTGATATAAGTATTTGCCCCGAAACTATGGGGAAAATAAATCAGCTTGGAACGCTTTATGAAGTCATGGAACTTTGTAAGGTTGACGAGCGTATAATTCCGGCAATTGATTTCGGTCATCTTAATGCAAGGGAAGGCGGTATTCTTAAAACAGTAGCCGACTTTGAAAAAATTGTTGACACCATAGAAAAGGAACTCGGCGGATTTCGAGCTGAAAATTTTCACGTACATTTTTCTAAAATTGAGTATTCAGCAGGGGGAGAGAAAAAACATCTTACTTTTGAAGATAAAGTTTTTGGTCCCGAATTTGAGCCGTTTGCAGAAGTAATATATAAACGTAATCTTTCTCCTGTTATCATTTGCGAAAGCGCAGGAACTATGTCAAAGGATGCTTTGTATATGAAGAATTACTATAATTCGATAAAATAATAAAATTTACTTGAAAATAAAAGAATATTGTAGTACAATATGTGAAGAATATTTTGGAGGTAATTTATAATATGATTACAGCAGGTGATTTCAGAAACGGCGTGACTTTTGATATGGACGGTCAGGTTTTTCAGGTAATTGAATTCCAACACGTAAAACCAGGTAAAGGTGCCGCTTTCGTAAGAACTAAATTTAAAAACGTTATCACAGGTGCAGTGGTTGAAAAATCATTTAACCCTACAGATAAGTTTGAAAACGCTTATGTTGAAAGAAAAGAGTATGAGTATCTTTATAACGATGGTGAACTCTACTACTTTATGGATAGCGAAACATATGAACAGCTTCCTCTTAATGCGGACAAACTTGGCGATAACTTCAGATTCGTAAAAGAAAATGATGTTGTTAAAATTATGTCATACAAAGGCAACGTTTTCGGTGTTGAGCCACCTCTTTTTGTTGAACTTGAAGTTACAGATACTGAACCCGGCGTAAGAGGCGATACAGCTACTAACGTTACAAAACCGGCTACTCTTGAAACAGGTGCTGTTATTAAAGTTCCGATCTTCATCAATCAGGGTGAAAAAATCAGAATTGATACAAGAACCGGCGAGTACATGGAAAGAGCATAATATTAGTCTAAGGGAGAATACGAAAATGACTTTACTTGAAAGAGTATCATATATCCGTGGTCTTATTGATGGTTTAAATCTTAATGAAAATGAACCCATAAACAAAATCGTTATTGAAATGGTAGATGTTCTTGATGAGATGGCAGCTACTATTGAAGATATGGACGATTATATCGGTGAACTTGATGAATACATCGGTGAAATCGATGAAGACCTTGAAGCAGTTGAAGATTATCTTGATGAGTGTGACGAATATGATGAAGAGTGTGAAGATGATTTCTACTCTGTTATTTGTCCTAATTGCGGTGAACAGTTTTGTGTAGATGATGAAACTGCACAAAAAGGCGAACTTAATTGCCCTAACTGCAATGAAGAACTTGAATTTGACCTTTCAGACTGTGAAGGTTGCGACTGTTGCGATTGCGACAACGAATAATCAAGACTTAATAAAAATATCCCAAGTGCAAATGCACTTGGGATATTTTATTGTAATATATCAAAGTTTCAGGGAACTTATCCGAGATTTTATGTTTTATATGTATTTTAATAATTCTTCGGGATGATTTATACTGCCATCTGCATTTTCAAAAGGTTTGTTGCCGTAAAAACCCCATGCGGCACCGAGAGTTAAAACGTTTGCATTTTTACCTGTATCAATGTCGACACCGCTGTCACCGCAGTAAATGCAGTCATCAGATGTAAAACCGAATTTTGCTAAAATTTCAAAAAGCTGAGTTGTATCGGGTTTTATAGGTACACCGTCTTTTTGTCCGTAAACTGCATCAAATGTGTCGGGAAAATAACTTTTTACACAGTCTTTTACAATTTTATCCGGTTTGTTTGATAAAATACCGAGCTTAATACCGTTTTCTTTAAGGTTTTTAAGAAGCTCTAAAATTCCATCGTAAGGTTTTACACCGTATGATCCGTTTTCTTTATAAAAATCAAGATAATCCGCTTTGAAATCATCCAATAAATTTTGGTCAACACCAACATATTCAGTTAAACTTTTTAAAAGCGCATTGGCACCGTGACCGATAAAGTTTGGATATATATTTATATCTAAAGGTTTATATCCGTATTTTTTAAGCATTGTATTTCCACAATAAGCTATAGATTCTAATGTGTTTAGTAAAGTGCCGTCTAAATCAAAAATGGCGATTTTTTTCATTTGATTTCTCCAATTTGTGAATTTTAGGTATTTTATCATATTGATGTTGTTATGTCAATTTTGCGTTGAAAAAAGCACTTATATTTGTTATACTGTTAATTAATGCAGGAGGTGATTTCTATGAATAAAAATATTCGGGACAAATTGTCTGTTCTTACATCATCCCCCGGTGTGTATATAATGAAAAATCAGAATGATGAAATTATATATATTGGTAAAGCTAAAAATCTTAAAAACCGCGTTAGTCAGTATTTTGTTGCAAATTCAAATCATTCTTTAAAAGTTCTTAGAATGATATCCAATATTGAAGATTTTGAATATATAGTAACGGGATCTGAAATTGAAGCGCTTATACTTGAAAATAATCTTATAAAAGAACATAAACCGAAATACAACATTCTTTTAAAGGATGACAAAACTTATCCGTATATTTCTCTTGATAAAAAAAGTCCTTACCCGAGATTTAATCTCGCAAGACGTAGAAATAACAATGATTTAAGATATTTCGGACCGTTTAAATCGTCAGCTTCTGTATGGGAAATAATCCGTACTGTAAATTCTTTGTTTGGACTATATAGCTGTAAACATAAATTTCCTCAGGAATTCAGCAAATTCCGTCCCTGCCTTAATTATCATATCGGAAAATGTGATGGTATCTGTACAGGAAATATATCTGAAACGGAATATAAAAAGAATATAGAAAAAGCCGTAATGTTTCTTAGTGGTGATTATAAGTATCTGCTTTCACAGCTTCAGAGCGAAATGGAATCTTATTCTGAAAACCTTGAGTTTGAAAAAGCTGCGTCAGTAAGGGATAGAATAAATAGCATAAAACGACTTGAATCAAAACAGATTATAGTTACCTCTCCCAATGTAAACAGAGATATTATTGCATATTCACAGCTTGATAATGATATTTGTTTTTCTGTTATGCATATACGTATGGGTAAACTTATATTTCAGGATACACTTTTTGTAACAGATTCAGTTGAAGATATTATGGGAGTGTTCATTGAACGTTATTATCAGCAAAAAGATATAATACCAAAAGATATAGCAGTTTCGGTTATGCCTGAAAATGCAGAGCTTCTTTCAGAATGGCTGACAAAACAAAAAGGGTCAAACGTTAAAATTTTTAAAGCTCAGAAAGGCGAAAATCAGAAACTTGTTGATCTTTGTATGAAAAATGCCGCAGAAAAATTAGCTGATAAAAAATCAAACGGAATTCGTACCAATAAACTGATGCTTCAGATTTCTCAGATGCTCGGTCTTTCATCTGTTCCATCAAGATTTGAAATGTATGACATTTCAAATTTCGGGTCTGACAGTATTGTGGGCGGTATGATAGTTTGGCAGGATGGCCGCTTTAAACGTTCTGACTATAAGAAATTCAAATTTGAACAAGCTGTTATGTCGGATGACTATAAATATACTTATGAAATGATAGAAAGACGCTTAAAACGTCTTGATATCGCTTCAGAAGGCTTTGAAGAAAAACCTGATATCATTTTTGTTGATGGCGGATTAGGACATATAAACGCAGTTTTACCGCTTTTTAAAGATAGGGATATTAAAGTTTTTGGTCTTGTGAAAGATAGAAAACATAAAACCAGAGCAATAGTGAGCAAAGATGGGGAAGTGGATTTGAGAACCAACCCTGCAGTCTTTAAGTTTTTTACCCTTTTGCAAGATGAGGTTCATAGATTTGCGATAACATATATGAGTAAAAACAAAAAAACTAAAATGCTTAGTTCTGAACTTATGGGTATTGAGGGCGTAGGAAAAGAAAGATATAAAGCTTTGATGGATAAATTCAAAACTGTCGAGAAAATTAAAAAAGCATCACCTGAACAGCTTGCAGAAACCAAAGGAATATCTTTGTCTCTGGCACAAAAGATTTATGATTATTTTAATGAGGTTTAATTTATTATGATGAGAATAATTTCAGGCAGCCGCAGAGGAAAAAAACTAAATACTTTAGAGGGTGAAAATACAAGACCAACCCTTGAAAGAGTAAAACAAGCTTTTTTTAATGCTATACAGTTTGATATAGCAGGAAGAAAAGTGCTTGATTTGTTTGCAGGAAGCGGTCAGCTTGGACTGGAAGCTTTGTCAAGAGGTGCGCAGTTTTGTTATTTTAACGATATGTCTTCTCAGGCAGTATCAATTATCGAAAAAAATATAAATTGCTGTAATTTTGGACAAATGTCTCAAGTTACTTGCAAATCTTATATTGATTGTGTTAAAATTATAAAAGATAGGGGAGATAGGGTATCTTTGGTTTTTCTTGATCCCCCATATGGTAAAAATCTGGTTAATGATGCACTTTTGCAATTAAGAGAATTTGATGTATTGGAAGACGATTTTATTATTGTTTGCGAAAGTTCTGTTTCTGATGAAATTAATTGCGAAGGTTTTGAACTTTATAGAGAATATAAATATTCTGATATTAAAATTACTATCTTAAAAACGAAAGAGAGTTAATATGGAAAGA
The DNA here is from genome assembly GCA_045657265.1 of Eubacteriales bacterium. Classification (GTDB taxonomy): domain Bacteria; phylum Bacillota; class Clostridia; order Oscillospirales; family QAKW01; genus RGIG9041. The sequence goes on from JAZOSU010000015.1 coordinate 41,927, forward strand.
AGCGCAGTTTATCCCGGTTCTTTTGATCCTATAACAAAAGGACATCTTGATATAATTAAACGTTCGTCTAAAATGTTTGACAAACTTTACATTTCTGTTCTTAACAATTCTTCCAAAAAATGTAGTTTTACTATAGAAGAACGAATGGAAATGCTTAGAAAATGTACGGCAGACATTCCAAATGTAGAAGTTTGTACGTTTAATGGTCTTTTGGTTGAACATGCTAAAGAACTTGGAGTTATTGCAATAGTAAGAGGCCTTCGTGCCGTTACTGATTTTGAATATGAATTTCAAATGGCTTTGACAAATAGAAAATTACACAAGCAAATTGAAACAACGTTTCTTGTTACAAATGCTAAATATGTTTATTTGTCATCAAGCATAGTTAAAGAAATTGCTTCTAACGGTGGGGATATTACTGATTTTGTTCCGCCGATTGTATTAGAGGATATTGAACAAAGATTAAAAAAACAGAAAGGGTAAACTATTATGGATTTTGAAGAAATACTTAACGCGTTAGAGGACTTGGTTGAAAATTCCTGGACATTGCCGATGTCAGGTGGCAGAACTGTTGTGGACAGTGCGCAGATTCTTGAATTTGTAAAAGAAATGCGTCTTAATCTCCCTGAAGAGATGAAACGTTCTAAGAAAATAATTAAAGAACGTGATGACATTATTACCCGCGCAAGAGCTGAAGCAGAAGGAATTATTGTTGCAGCACAGGTACAGGCAAAACATCTTGTTTCTGAACAGGAAATATACAAAAATGCACAGATTAAATCTAATGAAATAGTTGCAAACGCTCAGAGTGCTGCTAAAGATTTACGTAGTGCTACTATTGATTATTGTGATAATGTTCTTAAGAAAACAGAAGATACTCTTAAAAAAGGTTATGACAGTATTGCAGAGACAAGAAAGAACATAAGAAAGTCTGAAAAATAATGAACAAAATAATGGGCCGCGTTTATGCACTGGATATTTTGCGCGGAATTGCAGTTATAGGAATGGTATTTCACCATTCTCTTGTTTCTGCTGAAATTGTTTTTGATACCACATTTGATATTCTGTCAACAAAAGCTTTTGAAATAGTTCAGCTTTTGTTTGTTATGATTTTTTTATTGGTCTCAGGTATTTGTACAAATTATAGTCGCAATATTATAAAACGAGGCTTGATTGTAACAGGAGCTGCATTGGTTGTATCTTTTGCTACCTGTGTTGTTATGCCTTATATGGGAATAACGGGACTAAATATTTATTTCGGTATTCTTCATATGTTCGGGCTTTCAATGCTGATTTTTGGTTTGCTTGAAAAAGCATTTAAAAAAATCAATCCTGTTTTCGGAATGATTCTTTTTACAGTTTTGTTCTTTGTTTATTATGCATACTATAAAACAGAACCTATAGGCTCTTCGTATATCCTTATGGCTTTTGGAGTATTGCATGAGGATATAACGTCGTACGGAGACTATTATCCGCTATTGCCCTATTTCTTTATGTTTATAACAGGCACATATTTAGGAATTTTTGTAAAAAGGCGCAGTTTTCCTGATTGGTTTTATAATTTGCGGTGTGCGTTTTTTGAAAAATGCGGTAAATATTCTCTTTGGGTTTATATTGTACATCAACCGATTATTTTCGGTGCATTTTATTTAATTTCAATGATAAAAGGCTGACGATTTATTCGTCAGCCTTTTTCTGTAACAAATCCGGTCTCATTTTTTGAGTAATTAGCAAACTTTGTTCTGCTTTCCATTTTTCTATGTTAGCATGATGACCTGAAAGAAGTATGTCAGGTACTCTTTTGCCGTTCCATTCCTCAGGTCTTGTATATTGCGGATGTTCAAGTAATCCGCTGAAATGACTCTCGTTTTCAAAAGCTTCTTGTGCCGCTAAAACACCGTCAATCATTCTTCCGACAGAATCAATGAGAACACAAGCACCAAGTTCACCACCGGTCAGAACATAATCACCGATAGATATTTCTTCATCAACTATTTCATCTAAAATGCGTTGATCTATCCCTTCGTAATGTCCGCATAAAATTACTATTCTGTCTTTCTTTGAAAGTTCTACAGCTTTTTTCTGTGTAAGAACTTTACCTTTAGGAGACATATATATAGTATGAACTTTATCTTGTTTGACAATGTCATTATAGCAATCGTAGATGGGTTGGCATTGCATTACCATTCCGTAACCACCGCCATATGGATAATCGTCAACTCTGCGATGTTTGTCGGTTGTATAATCACGTATGTCAACTGCATTTACAGTAAGTATCCCTTTGCTTATTGCCCGACCGATTATACTTTCTCCGGTTACTGTTTTAATCAAGTCCGGAAAAAGCGTCATTACATCAAATCTCATTCAAATAACCCTTTCAAAGGTTTAATTAAAATAACACCTTTTTCGATGTCAATTTCTTTTACTACATCATCAATTTTAGGAATTAAAAGTGTTTTATTTTCTGAAGCTATTTCAAAAACATCGTTTGCGCCTGTTTCGATGACATTGATTACTTTACCGTATTTTTCACCGGTATCAATATCATAAACAATAAGACCTTTTATATCTTCTATAAAATATCTTCCATCTTCAAGTTCAACTTCATTTTTGTCAATGTATACAAGTTTGCCGACAAGCATTTCGGCTTCGTTTATGCTGTTGACACCATCAAATTTAATTAATGCCTGTCCTTTGTGGACTCTTGATGAAATTACGTCATATATTTCATTTTCTACATATAACGAATCAAATTCGCACAAAAACTCCGCGTCGTCACAGTAAGGGTAAATTCTCACTTCTCCGCGAAGTGAATGAGTATTGACAATTTTTCCTGCTTTAAGTAAATCTGTTTTCACATTAAACCTCATATAATTAACTGTAAAAAATAAAGGAAGGTGATATAAACCTTCCTCGCAAAATTCGGTTATCTGATTTCAACTATAACCTTTTTTGTTAATTTGTATGATGCTGATTTAACAATAGAACGTATTGCTTTTGCAATTTTACCGTGTTTACCGATAACTCTACCCATATCGTCAGGAGCAACACTTAAAGTAAATACTATAGCATCTTCTGTTTCGTGCTGCTCAACTGTTACAGCATCAGGCTGATCAACAAGTGACTGTGCAAGGTAAATAATTAATTCTTTCATCTTAAAATTCCATTTCTAAATAACAAATTAAAGTACACCTTGCTTTTTGAGCAATGCTTTAACTGTATCTGTGGGCTGAGCGCCGTTTTTGATCCAGTTTTTAGCTTTATCAGCATCAATTGTTACTGTTGAAGGCTCTGTACAGGGATTGTATGTGCCGATTTCCTCAATAAATCTACCGTCACGGGGATATCTTGAATCAGCAACAACGATTCTGTAAGTAGGAGCTTTTTTAGCGCCAAGTCTTCTAAGTCTGATTTTAACTGCCATTTTTTCTTTCTCCTTTCCTGTTTTTAACAGTAATTAAATTACTATCGTTTTTTGTTATAGACCAAATCCGCGAAGAAAATTCTTATTTTTCTTTTTGGAGTTTAGTTGCTTAAATAATTTGTTCATCTGTTCAAACTGTTTTAAAAGTCTGTTTACCTGTTCGACAGATGTACCGCTTCCTGAAGCAATTCTGCGTCTTCTGGATGCGTTTATTATAGAAGGCTTTTCTCTTTCCTGAACTGTCATTGAAAGGATAATAGCCTCTGTTTTAGCCATTTGTTTTTCATCAACTGTTGCGCCTTTTAAAGCGTTAGACGCACCGGGAATCATTCCTATCAGATTTTCAAGTGGGCCCATTTGTTTAATTTGCTTCATCTGATTGAGAAAATCTGTCAAAGTAAAAGCGTTATCACGCATTTTTTGCTCAAGCTCAATTGCTTGTTTTTCATCAAAAGCAGCCTGAGCTTTGTCAATAAGCGTTAATACGTCACCCATACCTAATATTCTGGATGCCATTCTGTCAGGATAAAAAGGTTCAATATCCGCCATTTTTTCACCAATACCTGCAAACTTAATTGGCTTTCCGGTAATGTGTTTAACAGATAGAGCAGCGCCACCTCTTGTATCACCGTCAAGTTTTGTAAGTACTACACCGTCAATGTCTAAAAGTTCGTTAAACTTTTCGGCTATGTTAACAGCATCCTGACCAGTCATTGCATCAACAACTAACAGTATTTCGCTGGGGTTAACTTCTTTTTTTATATCAATAAGCTCATTCATAAGCTCATCGTCAATATGAAGACGTCCGGCAGTATCAATAAAAACAATGTCATTGCCGTGTTTTTTTGCATGTTCGATACCTGCTTTTGCAATTTTAACAGGATTTTTTTCACCGTCAATTTTAAAAACAGGAATATCAACAGATTCACCGACAATACAAAGCTGACTGATAGCAGCAGGACGATATACGTCACATGCCACCAATAACGGACGTTTGTTCTGTTTTTTAAAATATCCCGCAAGTTTTCCACAGTGGGTAGTTTTACCTGTACCCTGAAGACCAACCATCATAACTATAGTAGGTGGGGAAGAGGAAATTTTAATTTTTGAAACCTCTGAACCCATAAGAGCGGTCAGTTCTTCGTTAACTATTTTAATAACTTGTTGAGATGGTGTAAGACTTTCAAGAACCTCACTGCCGACACAACGCTCGGAAACAGAAGCGATAAACTCTTTAACAACTTTAAAACTAACGTCAGCTTCAAGCAAAGCAAGTTTAATTTCTCGCATAGCAACTTTTATGTCGTCGTTCGAAAGTTTACCTTTTCGTTTTAAGTTTTTAAAAGCCTGCGATAATTTATCAGCAAGTCCTTCAAATGCCATAGTTTCTCCTTAATAACAATAGTTTAATCGTTATTATCTGATTTTAAGGTATCTAAAATATTATTGATATCGTCACAGAACTCTGTTATTTCTTTGGAATAACAATGTCTTGAATTTATATCTTTTATATTTTCGGTAAGATTACCAATTGCTACAATTTTATCATCAAGAGCATGATATTTCTCGTAAAAACCAAGTTTATCTTCCATTTCGAGAAGAATGGCTTCTCCGCGTTTGATTGCATCTCTGACACCTTGTCTTGTTATTTTTGTGTGTTGTGCAATTTCGGCAAGAGATAAATCTTCATTATAATATAATTCAATAGCATCAAGCTGTTTGTCTGTCAATATTCCGCCGTAAAAATCAAGTAATAAGGATATTTTTAAATCTTTCATTGATCTTTCTCCGAATAAGATTTTCTTGAAATAGCTGTAAAGCAATAAACTTTACATAGTATACTATATATTGATTGATTTGTCAAGAGTTATACTACTTTTTATTAAAATAAAATGACCGTATACAAAATGTATACGGTCATTAAGTATTATTTAACTAAGTATGCTGAATGAAATGATGTAAAGATTGTTGCTCCTTCAGCTCTGGTTGCAAATGCTTTAGGACTGAAGTTGTTATCTCCTGTACCGTTAACAAGGTTAGCTTGTTGACATTTATAAACTTCTGTTTTTGCCCAAGTTGCAATATTGTTATCGTCTTTGAAGAGAATTTTTGATGATGTTTCTTCAAGTTTTTCTTTCTTGAACACTTCGTAGTAGTTTACAAGCATTACACACATCTGCTCACGTGTAATATTATCATTTGGAGCAAATTTGTTGTCGCCGATACCTGAAACTATCTTGTTGTCAGCTGCCCATTTAACAGCACCTGTATACCACTGACCTGATTTTACGTCTGTAAATGAAGTTGTTGTGTTATCGTCAACGTCAATTCCTTCAAGGTTTGCAAGTATTCTTACAAACTGTGCTCTTGTCAGGTTCATTGTGGGTGAAAATGTGGTTTTTGATGTACCTTCAAATATACCGTGTGCTACAGCATATGCGACGTATTTTTCGTACCATGAACCAGCTTTTACGTCGGTAAATATTTTAGTTGCATCTATATCCACCTCAGGAACTGGTTCAGCGGCCGGATTAGCAGTATCAATCATCAATTTATATACTTTTGAAACTTTGCCGTTTTCTGATGTAGCTTTCAAATAAGCAACGTTGCTCTTTTTAGTAAGATAAACTGTATTATTAGCGTATGCTTCTGTGCAAGTAGCATTTTTATAAAGCTTATATTTTGTGTTTATGTTTTTGAAAGCCGGATAAACGTTGAATTCTGATGTATTTAATTTTGTATAGAATTCTGTGTTATCATCAGATGGGTTATACATATTAAATATGTATGAGAGATCAACTGATGATTTATCTTTTACAATTGTCAAAGTATAAGTTTTCTTGTTACCTGATTGTGAAGTGACTTCGAGAGTTACAGTTTTTTTATTGCCTATGTTGTAGATTACATAAGGTGAATCTGATGTAACTGTTTCGGTTCTTCCTTCATTTTTAACTTTTACTTCTGCGTTTGTTGAATAATAGGGGATAAGTGTAAATGAAGTTGCATCTACAGGAATTGATGCTTCAAAAGATGTGCTTCCTGTTTTAACAGCACCATCTATTGCGGTTATATCAGCAAGTGTATTTACACCCTGTTTTACTGAAAAATTATATGTTGTTTTTACTTTGCCGTCTTCAGATGTAACTTCAATATACTTAACTGTTGGTTTTGTTGTGATGCCTGTAATCTTAGTTACCAAGAATTCTTCAGTTTTTGCTGAATTGTTGTAAATTTTAACCGTAGCTCCTTCTGATGTGTTAAGATTTTTAAGAAGGAGAGAAGTTGTTCCGATGGGAACAATTGCTGTTATGTTTTTGTCTGAAATCGTATGATTGTCAAAGTTTATAATTTTTGCTTCATTTGAAAGCTGTTTGGTTATTGTAGCTTTATATGTGTGAACCACTGTGTCTTTGTATGAAGCAATTTTAATATAAAATTCATTTACTTTTTTATCAATTACAACAGGTTCTTCAACTTTATACAAGCAGTTAGGATCAGAGTAGATTCCATATGAAGCTTGTTTTGTTTCAAGTTTGATGCCAAAATTGTAGGTTGATGTACCTGCAGCAACTGTATCAGTGTATGTGAATTTTTTAGAATCAATTTTACCTGGGCCGTTGATCGAATATTTAAGTTCGGTTTTGTACTCTTCAGATGCATTTACAAGCTCTGTCATTTCGTAATCCGCAAAGTAAGAATCGCAAGTGATTAATCCTTTTTGAGATGAGGTATAGTATGTCATCTTAATGCCTGGTGTTGATTTATCAAATACACCGCCTTCAAAGTTACCGCCAACTTTTGTTGAATTGTCAAGGTCACAAGCGTAGTTTTTACTGTAATCCCAACAGGTTTTAGGGGAAACATTACGCATATCTACAACTTTGTATGGTCCGATAAAACGGTTGTATTTAATTGTAACATCAGATACAACATCAATGTTAGCAAGTTTTTCACCGGAGAGATTTGAGCCATCAGTCGCACCTGTAAACCAAGCGGCAGCACCTGGCATTGGTGAATGAGCTGCATAAGTAGAGATGATAGTGTTATTTGTAAGAGTTAAGCTATCTCTTTTACTATTGAATCTTATACCAATAACACCATATTCGTATTGGGAAGGTTGGTAAAAAATGTTGTTGTGGAATGTAACTTTGTTAAATTCTCTTTCGGGAGAATCAGTTTGTTTGTTAGAAACAAGAACTACAGCGGTTGATGGTGTACATTTATAGAAACATGAATTTCTTATATCAAGTGTAAAGTTCTGACCCTTAGGGGCTGTAAGCTCAGGACTTGAGATTTTATTTTTTATACCCGCAAAATAAAGTCCGTCAATACGGAGAGATTCCATATAAGTACCTACAAGGAATGCACTGTTGAGGTTTTCCATTCTGATGTTGGTAAGACGAACATCTTTGTGGTTTTTAGAAAATTTATTACTGTTTCCGCCAAAGTGGAAAACATCTGAAGTAGTTCTTACAAGCTCTTCTCCGTTTGGTCCTTTTTCTTTGTATTCTGCAGCACCTGCGTTGTTTATCAAAATATTTTTAAGAGAAGATGTTGTATAGGTTTCAAGGTTTTCGCCCATATCTGAATAAGCAGAACCTTCACCAAGAGTAATACCGTCGATATCAAGTGAAACATTTACGGCGTTAGTCGAAATGTAAATAACGCAGTTTTCAAATGTTGTTTCCTGATCGGGATTAGCTCTTTCGGGGTTGAGTTCCCAACCTTTTTCTGGGTTTTCGTACTGAGGTATATTTGGGTTAATTCCGTATTTTGCACCAAGAACAACTGCTGATTCAGTAAAGCATAAGTTTTCGGTGTATACACCAGCTGGTAAGAGAATTGTAGGAACAGCATCAGCGATTTTAAATAAGTCATCAAGATTTGAAAAGATGGTTTTTCCTACAATAAATTTATAAGTCGCACCGTTCCAATCTTTGCAAACTTCAGAACCTATTTTGTTTTTTGCAACCTCAGGTGAATACATATATGTATTTTTCTGATTGAAGGCAGTTGCATATTTAGGATTGTATGTTGATACGTACAGTTCATAAATAAATTTGTAGTTAGGTGCTTTGTTTGAAATACCTACAACATAAAATACATTTTTGTCACTACCTGTATAAAGGTTATCGGAATTTATGCTTTTAACTTCTTTAGTTAAAGATGCATCTGAATAAACTGAATATTCAGTAGAGTTATCTGCGGCTTTAATATTGAAGTTAAGTTTTGTGTTTTGTGGTAAAGTAACATGTATTGTTTTAAAAGTGTTATCTACATCATAATCAGTTGTTCCAAGATTGTTTATATAATAATTTGAACTTGGAACTTCCATCTTTTCGTCAATCCAGAAATAAGATACTTTTATATTATTGTAACTTGAGGGAGAAGGGTAGATGGGATCAATTTGTTTTCCGTCAGCTGTTGCAAAGTAGTTGGCGGTAAAATCAAAGGTGGTTTGTTTTAAAAGACCTGTTGTATCATTTAAAACAGGGTATCCTACAAATTTACAAGAATTAACTTTTATTGCATCTATAATCGCTGATGTTGTAGCAGTGCCTTTGCAATTAATTACAAAAGGAGATGCAGAGTGATCTCTGTTTGCGATAAATTCACAGTCATGTACGTTGAATTTATTTTTTGACTCTGACAAAACATATGTGATAGAAGGTGCGGTTGCATTGTTTATGTTGTCATCATTTGCAGGACCGTCGATAAATTTTGTTCCTGAAATTTCAAAATTTGTAGATGTTCTGGTAGTTGAATCTTTTTGAGAGTTGTTTACACGAAGAACACCCTGCTCAGTAACATTATTATAAAACATAGAATCTTTGATTATATAGTTGGGTGAAGTTCCTGTAATGGCATCAATATTACCCAACATAGGAGCAGTTGAATCTCCGTAATATGAATTTGAAATATTAAGATTAGCTATGTAGTTACCTATGAAATTAACATTGATTTTTTTGGCACGGATATTTTCAAAAGTAATGTTTGTGTTTTTAGCAACAGCTTTTTGAAAGTTGAATATACTTGAAAGTGTATCCAAACCGTATTTAGGAGCTGATAAATTATCAAATACAGAGTTTCTGACAATTACAGAAGTGCCTGTTTGAGCGAGGCCTGTATCAATGTAAGAAAATCCATTGATAAATTTAATGCCGTCAAAAACAACCTCGATGTCACTTGCAACATATTTATCGATTTCAACCTGACAAGCAATTGTGGTAAAACGACGTAATTCAAGATTGTCACCCCAAGGTGAATTATCACCATTATCAACGTTAGGATTAAGACCTGCATTGGTACCTAAAATTGTAACATCCTGCGTAAGCATCATCTTTGTTGAGTAAACACCGGGACAAAGGATGATTACCGGATTTTTAAGTTTAATTTCGATACAATATTTGTAAGCATCGTCAAAGCTTACAAAGTGAGTCTGCTCATCAAATTTTTCTTTGATAAGCTTATTTCTGAAATAATACTCAACAGAATCACCGGTTTTCTTGTTAGCCCATTCTGAGTTAACAACAATTGAATCTATTGCAGCTTTTTCGTAGTAATTCTCGCTTGGAGTGTCATTTATAGCGGCTGATGAAAACACAGTCATCATCGATACTAACATGAGCACAGATAAAAGCATAGAAATAATTCGATTGGTTGTTTGCTTCATAACTTTCTTCCTCTCTGTTAAAAAAAGTTTTATATTAATATATAATAACACAAAAATATTATAACAAACTTAAATAACAAAAGGCATAACTTTATGTTGCACAAACACCACTTTATGTTGTTTAAATTTAAGCGTTCTTATCGTTAATGTGGTATGAAAATCACTTGATTAACATATATTGGAAACACAAACGTAAAAGGGGATAAAACTATGAAAAAAACACTTCTGGTAATAATGGTGATATCATTAATTTTTTCATCTGTTATTTATGTAAAAGCAGAACAAGCTCCACTTTCGGTAGAAGCTCCAAGTGCTATACTTGTTGAAAAAACAACTGGAAAAGTATTGTTTGAAAAAAATCCCGATCAACAAATGAGACCGGCATCAGTAACTAAAATTATGACTTTGATTTTAATTATGGAAGCTATCTCAAAAGGTCAATTTGGTTATGATGATATAGTGACAGCATCTGCATATTCAACGTCAATGGGCGGTTCACAGGTATATCTTAAAGAAGGCGAACAAATGACTGTTGATGAAATGATTAAATGTATTGTGGTTGCATCTGCAAATGACGTATGTGTTGCTATGGCAGAGTTTGTAAGCGGTTCGGTTGAAGAATTTGTTTCCCGTATGAATGAAAAAGCAAAGGAATTGGGTATGACAAAAACAAATTTCAAAAACTGTACAGGACTGGAAGCGGAAGGGCATCTAACAACAGCAAGAGATATTTCAATAATGTCAAGGGAACTTTTAAAATATAATGATATAAAAAAATATACAACTATATGGATGGATACTATCAGAAACGGAGAATTCGGACTTACAAACACTAATAAGTTAATTAGGTTTTATGACGGTGCAACAGGGCTTAAAACCGGTTATACAAGTGAATCTAAGTACTGCATTTCCGCAACTGCACAAAAAGGAGGAATGGAACTTATTGCTGTTGTTATGGCGGCTGAAACAGTAGATAAAAGAACAGCTGATGCAAAAACTCTGCTCAATTACGGATTTGCTAAATTCACGCTTTATTCAATAAATAATTTGAAAATTGAGCCTGTGAAAGTTCTGAAAGGAAAAGAAGATTACATACAACCTGTAATGAAAAACAATGCAAGTTTAGTTGTAGAAAAAGGAAGCGAGAATAATATAAAGTGTGATGTGAAAATGTGTCAAGATGTCTTAGCTCCTGTATGTGAAGGACAAAAGCTTGGGGAGGTTATTGTAAGTTCAAATGATAAAGAATTAACACGAATTGAAATTGTTTCTGAAAAAAATGTAGAAAAAAACGGATTATTTGATGTTTTTTTTGATTTACTCAGTTATTTTTTGATAGTTTAGTCTTGAATATGTTTTGATAATGTGTTATGATACATACAAATAGAAGGAGTTTGGAAAATGGCAATTAAAGTAAATAGACAATATCTTGATTCATTTATTAATGAATATGAAAGAGACTATCTTCGCCCGTATGTAGAAGTAGCTCATAATCAGTTACATTCAAAAAAAGGAGCAGGAAATGATTTTCTCGGTTGGCTTGATCTTCCGCTTAACTATGATAGGGAAGAATTTGCAAGAATTAAATTAGCAGCTGAAAAAATCAAAAATAATTCAGATGTACTTGTTGTAATAGGTATAGGTGGTTCTTATCTTGGTGCCCGTGCTGCAATAGAATTCGTACATTCTCAGCTTTATAACAATCTTGCTAAGGATACACCGGAAATATACTTTGCAGGTAACAACATTAGTTCAACATACCTTAATGATATTATTACTCTCTGTAAGGATAGAGATTTTTCTATTAACGTAATATCAAAATCAGGTACAACAACAGAACCTGCTATCGCATTCAGAATTTTTAAAGAGCTTGCAGAGCAGAAATATGGTGTTGATGGTGCGAAGGATCACATTTTTGTTACCACAGATAAATCACGCGGTACACTCAAAGCACTTGCTGATGAACAGGGATATGAAACATTTGTTGTTCCGGATGACGTAGGCGGTAGATTTTCAGTTCTTACAGCAGTAGGTCTTCTTCCTATAGCTGTATCAGGAGCTGATATTGATGAAATGATGCGCGGAGCAGAAGAAGCAAGACGTGATTTTCTTACTGATGAAAATGAGTGCTATAAATATGCAGTAGACAGAAATATTCTTCTCAGAAAAAATAAAAACATTGAAATGCTTATCACTTATGATCCTTGCGCAGTATATTTTGGTGAATGGTTCAAACAGCTTTACGGTGAGAGCGAAGGCAAAGATAATAAAGGTATTTTCCCGTCATCTGCAACATTTTCTACAGACTTGCATTCCCTTGGACAATATATACAGGACGGTAATCGTTGTGTATTTGAAACAGTTCTTAATGCAAAGAATGTAAAGAAAGATATCGTTATAGGCGAAGTGGAAGGAAATATTGACGGACTTAACTTCCTTTCAGGTAAAACAGTTCAGTATGTTAACGAAAATGCCTTCTTAGGAACAGTTCTTGCTCATAAGGACGGAGGTGTTCCAAACATCATAATTGAGTTTGATAATTATGATGAATACAATTTCGGCTATCTTGTATACTTCTTTGAAAAAGCTTGTGCAATATCAGGATATCTTCTTGGTGTTAATCCTTTTGATCAGCCTGGTGTTGAAGCCTATAAAAAGAATATGTTTGCTCTTTTAGGTAAACCCGGTTACGAGAAAGAAACTGAAGAAATCAATAAAAAAATTGGCAGAAACTAATTTTGTCTTGTTTTCCCTTCATGGGAATTTAAGTATATTACATTTGCCGCAGTAAGCGGCGGAAGGAGTTCATTATGATAAAAGTAATTATCGGAACAAAAGGCACAGGAAAAACCAAAAGATTAATAGAAATGGTTAATACCGCAGCAAAAACAGACAATGGTCACGTTGTTTGTCTCGAATATGGTGACGGTTTAAAATATGATATTTCATCACAGGTTAGACTTATAAATACTAAAGATTATAACATAAGCGGTTTTGATGCATTCGGTGGATTTATTAAAGGTCTTTTTGCCAGCAACTATGATATTTCTACTCTTTTCGTAGACGGCGCACTGAAAATCACAGGTAATGACCTTGAAAAATTAGGTGAAACACTTGCTGATGTTGATAAAATTGCAGGCGATGCTTCTATAGTTGTTCTTGTATCAGCAGCTCAGGACGATGCTCCCGAATCAGTGAAAAAATACATAATCTAATTAATTAAAATAAAATTAAGAAAACCCACGGTTTAAACCGTGGGTTTTTTGTTGTTATTTTATTTTACGGCATTCAAGATAAAATCTTTTATCGCAAGCATTACCCATTGAAAAGGTTTTTCTTGGTAAAATACCGTCTTTTTTGATTATGCTAAAAAAGCTATCTTTGTCAATAGAATCAACTATGAAACCAATTGAATTTTTTTCTTGAGAAAGTTTGTAAACAACGTCCTGACCGTGTATGTAGTCTACTTCGCCGTCGTTTTCTTTCAGATATCTGTCAATAAAATTTTGTATAGTGCCTATTGTGAGGGAGGTTTCGGGTTTCGTAAATGTGTATTTTTTGCCTTGACCGTTTATAACTATAGTGAAAATCTGTCCGTCAGCTTCACCTTCAACAAAACCATTTTCTTTTGAAAATTCTGATAAAAATCTATCAGTATCAACATTAAATAAAATTCTGTGAATTGCTTCGAATTCCAAAGAAGAATCGTAGTGATTTACAAGCTCAACAAGTGCATATCTTGCAGGATGGTTTTCTGCTTCTTTTCCAAGCTCTTTTTTTAATAATTCGTAATATTGCTTGGCTGCAGCAAGTGAGTGGTTGCCATCACCCATAGCGTATAGCATAGGTGTTTTATCATTATCATTTTTGTAAATATTCTCAAGCCCCGAAAGTGCTATTTCTGTATCTTTTCCGCAGACTTTATATCCGACGATATGACCGCTTTGTTGCATTAAATCAAAATCATAAACTTTTTCAAGCTCTGAAGTTTTGTCTTTGTACGGTAATATTACCTCATCGTTTTTGTCATTTAACAAAATCATAATATGCGGCATTTCCAAAAGTGCATTTTTTCTGACATCAACTCTGGCAGGTAACCTTTCAACAACGGTTGCTTCTGTAGGACGGCAAAGGGAAGTGGTTCCTTTTGAAAAATCATATACTTCAAGATCGATAGCTCCAACAAGTCCACGTCTTATTTTACCGTTTGAAAGTGTTCTTTCGACGTAAATAAAACTGTTTTTAAGTGTAGTGAAAGTATCATTTGAAAGATAATCTTTCATAGTATTTGCTATATCTTTTGAGCGTTCTTCTGTCTGTGAAAGATATATTTCAGGAAGCATAAGACGAAGAGTTGAAGGACATTTACAAACATTGTTTTCTACCTGATTCCAATATTCGGGTTCACTTGTGTATTGGTCACAGGCAACACAACTCCATTTGGTCATATCTATATTTTTCGGTATAAGTATGTCTGTAGGGATAAATCCAAAGTTTTTCATATTAGTTCTCCATAAAGATTTTAAATGCTTTGACCGTTTCAAATACGTCAGCTTTTGAGGCAACCTCATAGGGTGAGTGCATAGATAAAAGACCGACACCGATATCAATAGTGTCTATATTTCTTTTAGCAATGTATTTTGCGACAGTTCCTCCACCGCCCTCATCTACTTTACCTAAAAGACCGGATTGCCAGATAACTCCATTGCTGTCAAAAAGGTTGGTAAAATAAGCAACTGTTTCTGCCGAAGCATCAGATGTGCTTGATTTTCCGCGTGCGCCTGTATATTTTGTAACAGTAGGTCCGAAACCGAGTTCACTTGCATTTTGTTTATCAAGAACCGATGGATAAATCGGGTCAAATGCAGCGTTTACGTCTGCAGAGAGACATTTGCTGTTATATTGTGCGATGTATCTGTTACAATTTTCACAGATTTTGTCCAAGATCATTTCTAAGAATTCACTCTGCATACCTGTAACGCCGTCAGAACCGGTTTCTTCTTTGTCAACAAGAGCCACAAGCACAGTTCTTTTTGGTGATTTTACTTGCATAAGTGCTTCAAAAGCAGTCCAGGCGCAAACTCTGTCATCATGTCCGTATGCACCGATGAGACTGTTGTCAAAACCGAGACTTTCAGCTTTAAGTTTGGGAACAAAACTGATTTCTGCTGATATAAGATCACGTTCTGTTATATTATACTTTTCGTTCAAAATTTTTAAAACGTTGTATTTTACTTTGTTTGTTTCGGTATCATTGGATTGTATTGTACCGCAAAGTATTTTTAAATCTTCACCTTCTATTGCTTTTGAAAGTGTTTTTTCTGCCTGCTTTGAAGCAAGATGGGGAAGTAGGTCGGTAATACAAAAAGTAAAACCACTGTTTGACAGATCAATTGTTCTGCCGTCAGTAGTAATTGCTACACCTTCCATTTCAAGAGGAATAGCAGTCCACTGATATTTTTTAATACCACCATAATAATGTGTTTTGAGAAGGGCAATATCACTGTCTTCGCAAATAGGCTGAGGCTTTAAATCAAGACGGGGTGAATCAATGTGTGCTGCGGCAATATGTATTCCGTCTTTCTGAGGGTCTTCACCCATTATTCCAAGAAAAATAGATTTATTTCTGTTTATTATATAAAATTTATCACCGACTTTTAACTGTTTGTTAAAATCAAGTGGTTTGTAGCCTTGATTTTCAGCTTGTTTTCTGAAATATTCAGTACAGGTGCGTTCTGTTTTGCACTTATTTAAAAAATCTATGTATTTGTCACAACAAGAAAAAATACTATCTAAATCAGAATTTTCCTGATAAATATTTTTCTTTTTGTAGGTGAGATTATCAGACATAATTGTATCTCCTTTAGTAGATGAGTTGATATATTTTTTGAGTGTTTAATACTTTTTTAACATAAACTGATGTTTCGTTAAAAGGTATTTGTTTTAACGTAATGCCGTCATCTGAATATTTTTTATCACTCAGCCATTTGAGTACATTGCCTCTGCCTGCGTTGTAACAGGCAAGAGCATTTGTTTCTACTTTAAATTCGTTTAAAAACAAAGAAAAAATGTAACAACCATATTTAATGTTTATTTCTGCATTATATAGTGAATTTTCGTTTAAATCTGTATCTTTTGCCTTTTGTGCTGCCCATTTGTATGTTTGCGGTGTGATCTGCATTAATCCGATTGCACCTGCGTGAGAGACAGAGTCTTTTTTAAAATTGCTTTCACATTTTATTATTGCATATACAAGATTTTTATCCAACCCGTATTCTATAGCATATTTTTCAACGTAATCGCTGTATTTTTTAGGATATAAATAAACAAGTGATGAATATATAAGTAAAACAATAATTAACAAAATTATAAGTGTAGATAAAATCTTAATGATTATTTGTTTCAAATTTTTATCCTTTCAAAATTTCTAAAGCAATTTTAGTTACGTTTTCTTCAAGATGTTTTAAGTCTTTATTGTTCTTTATTATAATGTCACAATTATTCTTGAAAAAGTCAGCACTTTTTTGATTTGAAAGTCTGAGTTTGGCATCCTGAATACTGATATTGTCTCTTTTGCAAATTCTATCTATTATTTCGTTTGAAATAACTCCAATAATCCTTGTGCAAATATTATCCATACCAAACTCAAATAAGGTAGGTGCATCTAATAAAATATGTTTATCTTTGTTGTTTTCTATTTCGTGGTTTACTGCTTTTTTAATATCATCTCCAACAACATTCATAAGTTTATCGTATGCTGCTTTTTCTGAAAAAATTAAAGCTCCTAATCTTTTTCTGTCAAGAATTCCGTCGGTGACAAACTCATTGCCAAAACTATCGGATATTTTTTTCAGAACGTTTTTGTCGGTATATACTTTTGTATGAACAATTTTATCGCAGTCGATATGGTAAAAACCAAGTCCGGCCATTATATTCGCAACGGTTGTTTTTCCGCTTCCGCTGTGACCGGTGAGCCCTGTTATATCCATAATTAACATCTCCTATAAAGCTGTAACGTTAAAACTTGCAGCTCTGAGCATTCTGTTGTAAATACCAAGCGCAATTCCTTCAGGAGCAGCGACTCTGGCATATATTTGCTTAACGTCTGTTTTGTCAAACTCTCTTAAAGCATCAAAAAGATTTTTAGAAAGTGTCAATGGACTATCGGGTGTTCCGTAGCAAATGGTATGAGCGTTTTTAAAAAGATTTTGCTCTCCATCAAAACATAATACGCCGATATTCTCTCCATCAACTATTTTTGACTGTATATATTTAATGACTTTTTCATCATTACCGCGAACAAGCTCCATATACGCTTTTGGGGCGTAATGCCTGTATAACATACCGGGCGAAGCAACTTTTGCGTTGTTGTTTACGGGATTGAGAACATGTTTATCAATTTCAACTTCAAAACCTTTGTCTATAAGCATTTTAGGTGTAATACCACCGGGTCTTAATATTTTGAGTTTTTTAGTTTCTGTCTGAATGATTACTGTACTTTCAATACCTATTTCACATTCTCCACCATCAATTATTCCTTCTACTTTACCGTTTAGGTCAGCAAATACATGTTCAAATCTTGTAGGAGAAGGTTTTCCTGATAAATTAGCACTGGGTGCTACAATTGGCACTCCTGAAAGTTCTATGAGTTGATTTGCAACAGGGTGAGACGGGCATCTGACTGCAACAGTGCTTCCGCCTGCACTTACAATATCAGGTATTATGTCTTTTTTGTTTAAAACTACAGTAAGAGCTCCGGGCCAGAAAGATTTAAAAAGAATTTCAAGTTCTGACGACACGTCTTTTACAATGTTTTCAAGCATGGAAATGCTATTAATATGAGCAATAAGAGGATTGTTGGCAGGACGATTTTTAACCTCAAATATGCGTTTGACGGCATCAGGATTTGTGGCATCTGCACCTAAACCGTAAACAGTTTCGGTTGGAAATGCAACAAGACCGCCTTGTTTTATTATTTCTGCATAAGGCAAAAGGTTACTTTGAAAATCTTCAGATTCAATTTTTAAAATATTTGTTTTCATTTTAGTCTTGTGAACTTTTAAGTTTTTCAGTCTGGTCGTTTGTTATAAGTGCATCAATTATTTCGTCAAGTGAACCGTTTAGTATTTGCTCAAGCTTGTAAAGTGTTAGTCCGATTCTGTGATCAGTAACTCGTCCTTGCGGATAGTTATATGTTCTGATTCTTTCACTTCTGTCGCCGGTACCTACCTGAGACTTTCTTTCACTTGCGATTTCTGAATTTTGTTTTTCTCTTTCAATTTCAACGAGTCTTGAACGAAGAATTTTTAAGGCTCTGTCTTTGTTTTTGTGCTGACTTCTTTCGTCCTGACATTCAACAACAAGCCCTGTGGGTAAATGTGTTATTCTTATAGCACTTTCAGTTTTGTTAACATGCTGACCGCCTGCGCCGGAAGAACGGAAAGTGTCGATTTGTAAATCTGTGGGGTTGATTTCAAAATCAACTTCTTCTGCTTCAGGAAGAACGGCAACGGTAATGGTTGAGGTGTGTATACGACCGCCACTTTCAGTTTCTGGGACACGCTGTACTCTGTGTACACCGCTTTCAAATTTATATCTTGAATATGCACCTTCGCCGCTGATTGAAAACGAGATTTCTTTAATGCCGCCAAGCTCTGTGTCATAAAGATTCAGAACCTCGTATTTGAAACCTTTTGATTCAGCATACATAGTATACATTCTATAAATTGAAGAGGCAAAAAGTGCAGCTTCTTCACCGCCTGCACCGCCTCGGATTTCAATTATAACGTTTTTATCATCATTTTCATCTCGTGGAAGTAAAAGTATTTTGATTTCTTCCGTGCAACGCGCAAGACCTTCTTTTGATTCAAGCATTTCCTCTTCAGCTAATTCTTTCATTTCGGCATCAAGAGGTTGTGACAAAAGCTCCATGCTTTCGTTGTAATTCTTTTCGTATTCAACATATTCGTTGTATTTTTCGATGATAGGGGTAAGATGTTTATGCTCACGCATAAGTTTTGTGTAAGCAGCCTGATCTGATACGATGTTCGGATCTGCCAATTTTTCACCTAACTCATTATAGTGATTGTATATTTCTTCAAGTTTTTTTATCATTGCTGTGCTTCCTCTACACTTTTAATATTTTTTTCTACTTTGTTTCTCGGTACCATGACTTCTCTGCCGCAAGTTTCACATTTTATTTTGAAATCCATACCTATTCTTAAAACTTTGAAACGTTTTCCGCCGCAGGGATGAGGTTTTTTCATTGTTAAGATATCACCTATATTTATATTCATACAAATCTCCAAATATTATATTTTTTTATTATAACATAGATTAAATTAAATTAAAAGTATAATATTAAAAATTCTGCATTATTTATCCTGCGTATGAATATAGATTCTATAGGATATTTTTTGGAGGGTTAAATTATGAAAAAACAGGAATACAGGCCTGAGGGTATTTATGACAAAAATGATGCAATGTACTTTGGTGGAACAATGGGGCTCATGAGAGCAATGTCTGAGGGGAAAATACTTCAAGCAAGATGTCTTATGTGTGATACTGAACATAATTTGCATTTAAAACTTGGTGATATTAAAGCAATAATACCCAGGGAAGAGACTGCTATAGGCATAAAAGAAAACACAGTTAAAGACGTAGCTATTATAACCAGAGTGAATAAAATGGTGAGTTTTAAAATTACCGAAATATCCGAGCAAAACGGTCAGACTGTTGCTTATCTTTCCAGACGAGCAGCTCAGATTGAGTGTCAGGAGTATATATATTCAAATTTTATGTCGGGTGACGTTATTGATGCACGTATAACTCATCTTGAACAATTTGGTGCGTTTGTTGACATTGGATGTGGAATTGTTTCAATGATTTCTATTGATAATATATCTGTTTCAAGAATAGAACATCCTAAAAATAGATTTTCATTGGGTATGGATATTAAAGCAATTATAAAATCGGTTGATAAAAAACAGAAAAGAATAGTACTGTCACACAAAGAGTTGCTTGGAACGTGGAGTGAAAATGCGCAACGCTTTTCACCTGGAGAAACGGTATCCGGCATTGTACGAAGTGTTGAGAGCTATGGTATTTTTATAGAACTTACTCCTAATCTTGCAGGTCTTGCAGAACTGACTTCAGGAATTGAGGTGGGAGATAAAGTCAGCGTATTTATAAAAAGTATAATACCTGAAAAAATGAAAATTAAACTTGCAATTGTAGATGTATCTCAGGATGCACCTGACTGTGAACCTTTTGAGTACATATATAGCAAAGATAAAATGGATTATTGGAAATATTCACCGCCTCGTTGCGAAAAAAACGTAGAAACATTTTTTGGTCAGACTATTATCTGTGATTAAAAAAATCAGCTCATATGCGTTGTACCCTTAAGAGTACAACGCAGCGATATAAATCCCTTACGGGATTTTCGATATACCTAACGGCGCGATATAAGGCAAAGCCTTACGATATGTCCTTCGGACGAGAGGGGATTTATATCATATCACGTTTACAGTAAGGTAAACATATCGGATTTTACGAAGTAAAATATATCGAATTGCGAAGCAATATATCGTGAATTACCATTCTCAAAAATTTAATATATTCTTTTTTGGATAGCAAAACGGATGTGTAGAAATTCATGTAGAACTTCCACACATCCGTTTAATTTCTTATTGTACTTTCCTTTAGTGTACGACCTTTATTGAGCTGATTTTTTTAATATATTTCTTTAAAATATAATCCTCTTGTAAAGGGAGCATCGTATTCGCTTCCGTTTTTGATTTTATTTATGATTTTGAGGCATTCCTCTGCAGACTCATCGGTAAAATAAACAGATAAATAATCAGTGTTTTTGAGCAAGTTTTGTTTGTCACCCATATAGATTGGTTGAGGGTTTAAAAGTCTGCTGTATTTTCTATCTTTGCAAAGTACGGTAAAAGGGTTATTATATCTGTCAAGTAATGTTCCTTTACATTCGCAAGATCCGCATCCTGTCTTGCTTTTTATAGGGCAGTTCCGGAATGTCATAAGTGGCATTTTACCATAAACAATAAGTCCGCAAGGAATTGATTTTTTTAAATTATTGAACGAATCCAGACTTGTTTCAAAGGTGATTTCAGTCTCGTTTAAGCCGAGTTTTCGGTATTCGTCAAGAGAAATACTGTTTAGAATGTTAAGGCTGAAACTACCGATTGTTTTGAAACCGAATTTTTTTGCGAGTTCAAATGCATAAAGATTAGTGGCATAAATTTCGGTTATTCCCGCATCTTTTAATCTTGCGAGTTTTTTCTCAGCATCTTTATTATTAAACATCAGAGTAGGTAACTCTGCGATGAGCTTACCTTTGTATTTCTCACACAAACCGATATCTTTTTCTATCTTTTCAAAATCAAGAATAATTTTATCAGTATTTGCAATTATCTGATTTTGATTTTCGTATCTTGCATATATAGGTTTTCTTGTTAATTTATCTGAACTGTTATATTCTGATATATTAATGGAAAACTCGTTTGTCTGATATTTGTTTTGTGTACTTTTGATTTGTGCTAATTTTTCGAGAGCGCTTTTTCTCAGATTATTAAGAGAAGAAATAGCAAGAGACAAGCCGCCTTCAATGTCAAACGTAAAGTTGTTGAGATAGTATGGGGTACCACCACACTTTTCAAGACAACGTTTAACTATTTGTTCGTCAAGTTCTTTGTTTATTGCTTTTTCAGGAATATCTCCGTTTACGGTTATCTTTATGTCATCGCAGGTTACTGTCAACAATGTTTTTTTATTTGATTTAATTTCAATGTACATATTGACATCAACCAAAGGATTTTCATTCCTGTATGTGTTAGCAATGGTTTTTAATATTGGTGCGGCAGATACTACGTCTTCTTTTGTGCGGTAACCAAACATATCAGCATTAATTTTGCTTTTGAAATAACCGTCTGTAAATCCACTTCTTGAAAATACTGCTTTAAGGGAATCAAAATCTACGGGTTCATCACACAAAGCGTTTTTACAAGCATTTGTTGCAGCGCTTACATATTCCGGTCTTTTCATTCGGCCCTCAATTTTAGCAGAGTCAATTCCGATGCTTTCTAAAAGTTTCAAGTTGTCAATGATCGATAAATCTTTTAGTGACAAAGCGTGAGAACGTTCGTCTGTTTTAAAATCCAGTCTGCAAGGCTGGGCACATAAACCTCTGTTGGCACTGCGTTG
This sequence comes from Eubacteriales bacterium, assembly GCA_045657265.1. Taxonomy (GTDB): domain Bacteria; phylum Bacillota; class Clostridia; order Oscillospirales; family QAKW01; genus RGIG9041. The sequence goes on from JAZOSU010000015.1 coordinate 64,252, forward strand.
ACCTAATACGCTTGAAAGATAACATTGACCTGACATACACATACATAAAGCACCATGAACAAAAACTTCCATTTCAATATCAGTTGATTTTCTTATTTCAGTCAATTCATTTAACGAAAGTTCTCTGGCAGGAACTACTCTTGAAAAACCAAGTTTTTCCAACATATGAACTCCGTCAATGTTGTGTATTGTCATTTGTGTTGAAGCATGAATGGGCAGGGAAGGGGCAATATCTTTTGCAAGTCTGTACATTGCAAGATCCTGTACGATGATAGCGTCTGCTCCTGCATCTGCAACTTTTTTTATAGCTTCAATGGCTTTATTAATTTCCTTGTCTTTAATAAGAGTGTTTAACGTAATATAAACTTTTACATTACGTGCATGACAATATTTAACTGTTTGTTCAAGGTCATCAAAGTTGTTTGCGTTTCGTCTTGCGTTAAAATCTTTCAAACCAAGATATACCGCGTTTGCACCGCTCCTGACTGCTGCAATTAATTGTTCCTGACCTCCGACGGGGGATAGTATCTCCATAAAATTCTCCAAAAAAAATCCGGAAATACAAAACGTATTACCGGATTATTTGTTTATTTATCAAATCCGTTAGGATTGTTTTTCTGCCAGTTCCAAGCGTCACGGCACATTTCGTCAATGCCTTTTTGTGCTACAAAACCGAGTTCGGCTTTTGCTTTTGCTGTATCTGCATAAAGAGAAGCAACATCACCGGGACGACGAGCAACTATTTCGTAATTGATAGTTACACCACTTGCTTTTTCAAATGCTTTAACTACGTCGAGAACGCTGTAACCTTTACCGGTACCAAGATTGTAAACAAATACACCTTTGTTGTCTTTGTTTGTTTCTATAGCTTTAACGTGACCGATTGCAAGGTCAACTACGTGTATGTAATCGCGAACACCTGTTCCGTCGGGTGTATCATAGTCGTTACCGAATACACGGAGTTTTGGAAGCTTTCCTATAGCAACCTGCGAAATGTACGGTGTAAGATTGTTAGGAATGTTCTGTGGGTCTTCGCCAATAAGACCGCTTTCATGAGCACCAACTGGGTTGAAATAACGTAAAAGTGTAATAGTCCAATCGTTGTTTGCTTTATAAAGGTCATTAAGAATAAGCTCCTGCATATGTTTTGTCTGACCGTAAGGATTTGTAACGTCTCCTGTTGGGAAGTCTTCTTTTACAGGTACTACTTTTGAATCACCGTAAACAGTAGCTGAAGAAGAAAATACGATGTTGCGAACACCGTGAGCTTCCATTACTTCAACAAGATTAAGTGTGCCGCAAATATTGTTGTAATAGTAAAGAATAGGTTTTGCACAGCTTTCGCCTACAGCTTTAAGTCCTGCAAAATGAATAACTGCATCTATATCATTTTCATCAAATATTTTGTTCATTGCAGCTTTATCAAGCATATCTGCTTCATAAAATGTAATATCTTTTCCAGTAATTTTTTTGATTCTGTTGAGAACCTCAGGTTTACTGTTGTAGAAATTGTCAAAAGCTACCACTTCGTGTCCGTTGTTGAGAAGTTCTACGATGGTGTGAGAACCGATATAACCTGTGCCTCCGGTTACTAAGAGTTTCATAATGAATAATCCCTTTCTTAATATATTCAAATTATTATTTTAAATTTAAAACAGTTCAGCTAAACTGATTATTAAATTAGTTACAGATTCTTTGTCTGACGGAATTTTATGAGTATCTTGTCTGAAAGATTCTACTCTTTGTTTTAGCATAGGTAAAGTAAACGCTACATTTTGTCCGCCTGAACTGTTTGGCATAGTTATAAATCTTGACTCTTTAAATCTTAATGATTTATACAATAATGGTATATATGAATCTTGTGAATTATCATCGCCATTAAATAATTTGTTTTCCATAACTTCACAAGATTCAATTGTATCTCCGATTATTATGTATGGAATATTTGAGTGAACACCTGTATAAAAGCATAGATTTGTTACACCTTTGACATTTTTTATTGCAGCAGTTACTGCGCAGCCAATAAGCATATCAAATGTATCATATTCTATTTCGGTAACAAGTACATTTGACTCGAAATCATATTGGATATTAAACCGCCTGTTGTCCAGAAGTTTTGTTATTCTGTCAACAACGTATTTCAAATACTTATTGGCGTTGATCAAAGTAGCATTGCTTTTCTTTAAATTATCAGTGAATAAAGCTATCTGCTCTATTTCGTTTCTGATTTTTAAAGTATCAATAAATATTTTGTTATTGTAAAGATCTTTGATATCAAGATTTTCATCATTTCTGAGCTGTGCAATGATATCCGATGAGTACCATTTTGTTGCTTCGTTGGCTTTGTTTATGAGATATTTGAGCTCTTTGTTTTCATTTCTTTCAAAACTAATAGTTGTGTTATCAACTAAGAGTAATGAAGCAAATTTTTCATCGTTAATTATTACAGGGAATATAAAACACTTCTTGGGTGTATCAGTTCTTAGACATTCAAAATCAAAAGAAAAAGATAATTGATTTATGATAGCGCTTTGTATCTTAGGAAAAAGAGCTGATGGTATATAACAATTAATTAAAACATTCTCGTTGGTATCAAGTTTATATTCGTAACTAAAAGACTTGGAATAATACATTATTCTCAAATGCTCGTCAACACATATTACTACATCGTTAGAATCGTAATATAAATTTGAAAAATAAAAATAAGGACTTTGTTTCATTTATTTATACCTGATTGTTTGTTACTTATCATTATATTACACATAAAATTGATTGTAAAGAGAGAAATACTAAATATCATCAATATGTTTAAGTACGTTTTCCAAATCGTTGAAAATTGGCACTTTTGCCGCCATACAACGCTTTTGACTCATATGCCCTCTTGGAACAAGAACGCATTTTGCACCTAATTGTTTTGCCATGTCAGCATCTGATAACAGATCTCCTATAAATAAAACCTCAGAGGGTTTGTAACCGTTTTTCAAAATGTATGATTTTGCGTTTTCTGTTTTCGAGCCGACTCCTGTATCTTTCATACCGATAATTGTATCGAAATACTTGTCTAAATCGTATTTTTTTGTTTCCTGAAAAAGATATTGTTCGTATAGAGAAGACATAAGGATATTGTTAATACCCATTTTTTTGGATGTTTCAATAGCTTTTGGGAAATCATAAAATATTTCGGACAAATTTTCATTTTTAAGACAGTATTTTCTGAATTCGACAGATAATACTGAAATATCAATGTTATGGATTCCTATGGTAGAATAATACTTATCCAGAGGCATTATTAGGTTTTCTATATAATGTTTTTTGTCAGTAGGAGGGAGATTTCGAACCTTAAGCATATCATTTACCGCGGCTACCGAGGTGTCTACGTCATTGATTACTGTTCCGTTAAAATCCCATATAATTAGTTTAATCATAGTTTTTAATTAGTAAAAAGCCACCGAAATTTTCGGTGGCTTAATTTGATTAGTCAAGATTGTATCTTTTCTTAAATTTGTCTACACGACCGCCGGAGTCAACCAGCTTCTGTTTGCCGGTGAAGAAGGGATGGCATTTTGAACAAATTTCAACTCTGATATCGCCTTTTGTTGATCTTGTTTCAAAAGTTTCACCACATGCACATCTTACTGTAGCTTTATCGTAATTAGGATGGATTCCCTCTTTCATTTTTTTCACCTCTTTTGAGTTATTTCATTTACGCCGACATAGTATATCACAAAGATTTCACAAATGCAAGAACTTTTTTTATTAATTATACATTTTTATCTAAAAAAGCGTATTTGTCAGAATTTTTGTCCCTAAATGCTTCTGGGATCTGAGCGCCGAAAACTAAAGCAGTCTCAAAAGCACCATAATTTGCAGACACAAGAACGTCTCTGTCCTTTGTTATTATTATGACGTTTGAATCAGAAAGAGCATAGTCATATACATTTCCGCTGAGTTTAAATGGAACTGTAATATTATCACCTTGATTACATCCGGCTTTTTTATTTTTGTTGTCGCCCCACACGTAAAGTTCACCTGAATGAGAAAGGGCAGAGCAGGTGTTGTTGTTGATTTCAATTTTTTCTATTCCACTCAAAGTGTGGATAAGCTCTGCTTTAAAATCAAGACCGTTGTTTCCAAGTTGACCGTTTTCGTTTATTCCTGCTGTGTAAACTTCACCATTTACACTAAGAACCATCGAATAGTAATTGCCTACTCTGACGTCTTTGACACCCTGCATTATTTTAGTAAGTTCAGTTGAAGATATCGCAGTTTTATTTCCCAATTGTGAATATGAGTTGTCACCTGCAGCATATAACGTACCGTATTTATCAATTATCATAAGATGTGTGTCAGAAATTGCAGCTTTTGCCACGTTATTTTTAATAAATACAGGTTTTGATTTGTTTTTGGTTGTTGCATCACCAAGTTGACCGTATTCGTTGAAACCTAAAGCATATAACTCATAGTTTTTTGTTATATATATGAGTGAGTTGGAAGTGAAATCACAATATTCAACATTTTTTGCAATGGTTTCATTTTTAAATTCAATAAGTTTACCATCGTATTTTGAGTATAACAAATAACCGTCAAGTATTAAATCACCTTTTTCGGTAATGGTTGCTTTGAGTGTTTTTGAAGAATCCAAAAAACTGACTTTGTTAAAAGCGGTTATTGAAGTATATGCATCTGCTTCTTTTGTCAGTTTAAATGCATCGTTTTTTGAGTTAATAAAGAAAACATCATTGTTTTGTGCAAATGCTTTGATAGGTAAAAGGGGATATGCTGCATCTGCGCCTTTTTTTGTTAACATTGTTGCGTATTCTTCTTTTGCGTTGTAAGAAGTTACTCTGTTAAAAATCTTAATGTTATTTGATTTTATGAAAATAATGGCAAAAACAATACAGCAAATTAAAGACAGGGAAGATATAATTGCTGAAAATTTTCTTAACCCCATTTTTTGCTTTTTGTTTGAAATAAGATAAATTACAGCAAAAAGTATGAATACTATAAGTGAAATCAGAGAAGTTTTTAAAAACATAATTACTCCTTTATTCTTTTATTGTCACAAGTGTTGAAAACTCGGTTGTTGATTTCGCTTTTCCAAGTTGACCGCAGTTGTTGTAACCGCAGACTTTAACTTCACCGCTTTCAGTTAAAATAACGGTGTGAAGACCACTTGCTTCAAAATCAAAAACTTCTGTTGCGGCAAGTGTTGGTGTGTTGATGTTGTCTGTGGATCCTGTTCCCAACTGTCCAACTGTGTTCTGACCGAAAACGTAAAGCTCGTTCGAATTTGTAAGTATGTAACTGCTTTTTTTAGCTGCGCTGATTTGTTTTGCGTTAGTGTATACCGCTGTAAAGGAGGTAATGTTGTTGTTAGCCAAATTTCCGAGCTGGCCGTACTCTCCGCCACCGCAAACCGTTACTTCACCACTTTTGTTTAAAAGCATAATATAGTTGTCGCCTGCAGCAATTTGTGAAATGTTATTTCCAATAACAGTAGGGGAATTAAAACTTTTTCCTTCTTTTCCGAATTGATGGAATGTGTTTTCTCCAAAAGCAACAGCTTCGCCTGATTTCTGAAGAGCAACGGTAAAACTTGCTTCGCATTTTACTGATATCACATTTCCAAGTACACTTACGGGAGATGATTGATTTTCGTTATTGTATGTTCCGAGTTGTCCGAAAACTCCGTTTCCGTACATATATAACTTGTTGTCTGTTTTTATTATTCCGACGGTTGTTTCGGAAATTGAAAAATCAAGTACGTTTTCAGAAACAAGCTTGAATTCACTTTTGGTGTCCTCTTCAGGAGTTTTGATTGGGATTAATTTGTTTTTGTTGTTGCCGATAGCATATAGACGGTTTTTGTTGTCCAGAATAAAGCATATGTCTTCATTTGCGGATATTTGTTTTGCGTTTTGGAAAATAACACCTGTGGGTGCATTTTCAATTTGAGGTGAATGTTGTTTGCCGAAACAATAAACGTCTCCGTTTGTTGTTAAAACGAACGTACTTTCCAAGCCGGTGAAAACAGATTCAACTTCACCTGAAACAGATGTGGCCTGTTCATAATCACTTTTGTTCTGTGATGTGATTTCTTTTGAATATTTGTAGTTTTGTATTATGGACGGTATGTTGTCATATGCAACAATTGTTAATACTATTGCAAGTAAAATACCGGAAGAAATGTAAATGGTGTTTTTTGATATTGCAGGTATTTTTGATGTAAGTTGAGTTATGGGGTTTGTGTTCATATAATCAGTTCTTTTTGATGGTAGAAAACAAACAATTATAAAACCGATAATGTTAAAGAAAAAGCCAAAAATACCCCAAGCTCTGCTTCTGCCTTTTATTTGAGCAAGTCTTGAAGAGAAAAAAGCACAGAATGAAATTTCAATAAGTGCTAAAAATATTCCAAAAACTGTAAATCCTATGTTAATCAATTTGAATATACTCCTTCGATTAATAAATATATAATAATTGAACTTTCAAAAATTTACAAGTCTTTTATTACACTTTCCTTCTGAATAAATGGCTGATTAAATATAAAACTAAACAAAGAGGTTGATTTTATGAAAAAAATTGTCACGATACTTCTCATAGTATCTCTTTGTATAGGAATTTATATAGGTTTGCAACCATCGGAATATTCTTTTTATTCCGATGAAAAAATCAAATCGGATTATCCTTTTGTAACTCTTGATGTTGAAAGTAAAGAAACGTATTCCGGAGTAGAAACGCAAAAACTTTTTGACAGATATGAAGCAAAAGTTAAACTGTTTGGTTTTTTGCCTGTTAAATCTGCTAAAATAAGTATTTTACAAAAAGAAAATGTTATTCCTTTAGGTAAAGCTTTTGGAGTTAAATTGTATACTGAGGGTGTAATCATCGTAGATGTTACTGATTTTGTACACAATGGAAAAATTCAGAATCCTGCTTATGATGTCGGTATCAGAGAAGGTGATATAATTATTTCGTATAACGATGTAAAAATCAAATCAAACGAAGACCTTTCATCGCAGGTTAGACTTAGTGAGGGGAAGCCTCAAAAGGCGGTTATAAAAAGAAATAATCTCGTTTTTGAAGCAGATATTACCCCTGTCACAGACGATGCGGACGGCAATTATAGAATAGGTCTTTGGGTTAGAGACAGTACAGCGGGAATAGGTATGTTGACGTTTTTAAATCCAAAAGATAATTCGCTTGTAGGTCTCGGGCATTCAATATCAGATAGTGATACGGGACTTGTAATGCCGGTTGCAACAGGAGAATTGGTTTTGGCCGATATCGAAGGAGTAGTTAAAGGAACAAGCGGAAAACCCGGAGAACTTCTTGGCTCTTTTATTGATAATTCAACGATAGGTATTTTGACGAGCAATAAAAAAACAGGTCTTATAGGAACATGCGTAACTGAAGAGTTTTCAAATCTTGAAAGCTTTCCTATTGCTCTTAAAGATGAAATTACAGTTGGAGATGCTTATATTTTATCCTGCGTTAATGGTACGCAGGTGGAAAAATACCAGGTTGAAATAATTAAAAAAAATAACAATTTGCAAGAAACTAAGAATATGATAGTCAAAATCACCGATGAAGATTTAATAGAAAAAACAGGTGGTATTGTTCAAGGTATGTCGGGAAGCCCTATAATCCAGAACGGCAAACTTATCGGCGCCGTAACCCATGTATTTGTAGACGACCCCACAAAAGGCTACGGCATTTTTATTGAAAATATGCTCTCTGCGACAGAATGAAAAACAGGCAAGTGAAAAACTTGCCTGTTTTAATTTTCTTCGAAAAAGAGATCTATGATTCTTTCAATATAATGGCGTTCTTTGGGTGCAAGGGATCTATATTTGCGAATGAATGTTTCTCCTTTTAACATCTTTTGGTTGTTTCCAAATTCATCTGTTCGACCCACCAAATAATCCAGTGTAACCTCAAAAAAATCTGCCATCATAACCAACAAAGCGATATCTGGCTCGACCTTATGGTTTTCATAGCGATTTACCGACTGCTGGCTGATTTCTAATGCGTCCGCCAATGCTTGCTGGCTTAATCCCGCCTGAACTCTTAAAGCTTTTAAATTCTTTACCATTTTTATCACCCAATATAATTTTAACAATCAACCAGTGTTTTGAAAAACCTCTATATGTAGTTATTGACAACCTGATTTTGTTGTTATAAAATCTAATATATACATATATTTAGGGGGGTTCTAGATGAAAAAAGAACTTTTTAGAAAAATTGTTTTAATTGTAGTAGCAATTTTGCTGGTTGTGGGCGTTTCTGCAGGTGTTGCAACAGTCATTCACCAGAAGACTGCACTTCCAGCTGCTGTTACAATAACAAACGGACTTTCCGCTTATGAATTGGCTGTTGAAAACGGCTATACAGGATCAGTGCAGGAATGGCTTGATTCTTTAAACGGAAAATCAGCTTATGATATTGCTGCAGAAAATGGTTATACCGGCAGCGAGGATGAATGGGCAACCGCCCTCGCTCAACTGGCAAAGAGTGATATTCAGACCATTAAATCCGCATCATTCAACGAGAATGAACAGCTGATTCTTACCCTTTCTGACGATACTAAGCTGAATGTCGGAAATGCCTTCGGTATTAAAGGGAAAGACGGTGCCAACGGAAAAGACGGTGTTGACGGTAAAGATGGTGCCAACGGTAAAGATGGCGCTGATGGTAAAAATGGCACCGACGGCAAAGATGGCACCGATGGTAAAGATGGCACCGATGGTAAAGATGGTACAAGTATTGTTGATGTAGACATTAATAATAAAGGCGAATTGGTATTAGCTTTTTCAGATAATAAAAAATTTAATTTAGGTAAAGTTGTAGGAGCTACAGGCATACAGGGGCCTAAAGGTGAAAAAGGTGAAACAGGAGCCACAGGTCCGCAAGGACCCCAAGGCGAGCAGGGTATCCAAGGCGAGCAAGGCCCACAGGGTATACAAGGTGAAACGGGAGCTACAGGTCCGCAAGGACCTCAAGGTGAGCAAGGTGTACAGGGTCCTCAAGGCGAAACGGGAGCCACAGGTCCACAAGGAGCTCAAGGCGCTCAAGGCCCCCAGGGTGACAGCATTGAATCCATCAGTATCGACCGCAACTCCCGGAAAATGACCATCGTTTTGACCAATGGTCGTGAATTTATCTTTGAAAACGTGGTGGGCACAGACGGCAAGGATGGCATTTCTCCTCAGATCCGTATCAACGCTTCTACCAATGAATGGGAGATTTCCACCGATAACGGCGCAACCTGGACCTCCACCGGCGTGCAAGCCACCGGAGAAAAAGGCGATCAGGGCGAAGCCGGTGCAACTGGTGCCCAAGGTCCACAGGGCGAAAAAGGTGAGATCGGTGCTACCGGTGCCCAAGGCCCGCAGGGCGAAAAGGGCGAAACTGGTGCCATCGGCGCTCAAGGTCCTCAAGGCGAAAAAGGTGAAGATGCTATCGCACCTCAAGTTCGCATCAATACAACCTCTAATCTTTGGGAAATTTCAACCGATAACGGAATAACCTGGATTCCCACCACCGTTTCTGCCACCGGACCTCAAGGTCTGCAGGGTCCCCAGGGTGAAAAGGGTGAGACAGGTGCTACCGGTCCTCAAGGTCCCCAGGGCGAAAAGGGTGAGACAGGTGCTACCGGTCCTCAGGGTCCTCAAGGTGAAACCGGCGCTACCGGCGCCCAAGGTCCGCAGGGTCCTCAGGGTGAAACGGGTGCCACAGGTGCTACCGGTCCACAAGGACCTCAGGGGGAACAAGGCGAGCAGGGTCCCAAGGGTGAACAAGGTATCCAGGGCGAGCAAGGTATTCAAGGGGAAGCCGGCAAGGACGGCAACGGCATCACCGGCATCACTGTGAATGAAAACAATTACCTTGTAATTACCATGAAAGAGGGCGAACCCATCATCATCGAGCAGTCCATTGTTGGTCCTCAGGGGGAAACAGGTGAAACCGGGGCTACAGGCGCACAAGGTATTCAAGGCGAGCAGGGTGTTGGTATCAAATCAGTCAGATTAACAACAGATTATATGCTTGTTATAACTTTAGATAATAATGTAGAGTTAGAACCTATCGGCCCAATTCGTGGTGCTACAGGCGCACAAGGTATTCAAGGCGAACAGGGTGAAAAGGGTGAACAAGGTGAGCAAGGAATCCAAGGTGAGACCGGTGCCATAGGTGCAACGGGTCCTCAAGGTCCACAGGGTGAAACAGGTGCCACAGGTGCGACCGGTTCGCAGGGTGAAGCCGGACTTACTCCCTATATTTCCGTTGATAGCGAGGGAAATCTCTACGTAAAATACGGCGAAGATGGTACTCAAAATTTTCTTGTTAATATCAAAGGGCCTAAAGGCGACCAAGGTGAAACCGGTCCGCAAGGACCAAAGGGTGAAACCGGTGCAACCGGACCGCAAGGCGAAACTGGTGAGACAGGTGCACAAGGTCCTGCGGGTTCTACAGGCGCAACCGGAGACACCGGACCTCAAGGTCCTACCGGTGCTACTGGTGCCACGGGTGCCACCGGACCTCAAGGTCCGCAAGGTGCGACCGGCCCCCAAGGACCTCAAGGCGAACCTGGGGTAGCAGGCAGGGGCATTCTTAGGACAGAAATATCTGATGCTAAACTGATTATTTATTATACCGATAATACTTTTGAAGAACATGATTTGAGCGGCTTGTTAGGTGGAAATAATGATACCGAGGAATATCCTCAGCTCGCATTTGTTTCTCTTTCCGACGGAACATATGGTGTTCGTGCAAGTGATGAGATTAACATCAATGATTTAGTATCGGTGGAAATACCTGCAACATATCAAGGAATCGCCGTTACTCAAATTATGGCTGAGGGTTTTAAGGATGCTATCAGTTTAGAAAGTGTTAGTTTGCCAAGTGGCTTGACAACAATAAATGGTTATGCATTTAATGGTTGCACATCTTTAACTTCAATCGTTATTCCTGATACCGTGACTACTATTAAGGAGTATGCATTTTATTCTTCTGGTGTGACATCTATATCTCTCGATACAACTAAAAATTGGACTGTTTCAAATGTTTATTATACCCAAGGAATGTCAAGTGGAAAAGCAACACTGACAAATAATGGCACCACGACATTATCAGGTCATTATTTCACTGCTGATATTTCAACACCAGATAAAATAGCTGTTGTTTTTACAACAAGAAGAGGAGCATTTAATTTATATTATTATTACGATGTTTATAAGGGAGTATGGACTTGTTCATAATCATTATTGATTGGAAAGAAGGAAAACAAAATGCGCAAAACCACATCGCAGGTTGATGAATTACAAAAAAGTTGGGGAAATAAACCTTGCGAACACGACAAAGGATACGGGCATGAAATAGATGATAATATTGGATGTGATTGCGATTGCTTTTGTCTACAATGCGGAATGCGTTATACTGATCCCGACTTTTTCAAAAAAAGGATGAAATAAAAATCTGTGGAGCCCGAATGAGTGTTTTCACATTCGGGCTCACTCTTTGATAATTGATTAACATAAAATTTTTGAACAAAAAATTATGCAAAAACCGCCTCTAAGATTTGACAAGATGCGGCAGAAACGATAAAATAATTATAGTCCTTTTTAAGAGAGGTGCGGCTAAGGGATTGGCTGTGCCTCTCGCTTTTATACAAGAGACAGGGGACGGTTATATGTCCTAAAATGTTGGTCCTAACTTGACACACTCGTGTCGGGAAGCCCCATAATCCAGAATGGTAAACTCATCGGCGCTGTAACCCACGTCTTTGTCGATGATCCCACAAAAGGCTATGGGATATTTATTGAGAATATGCTGGATGCCGCAGCTTGAAAAAGCAGTTCCTTCTATAAAACAACGCGCATCAGCAACATCCGGTAGGAGGCGCTGATGCGTGTTTTATTTTGGATCGCCGTTTATAAGTGAATCCATGTTCCGTGTTCGGGTGTAACG
>JAZOSU010000016.1:0-37173 GCA_045657265.1 Eubacteriales bacterium
GATTTTGAGGCACCAACCTCTATATATCTACGATCATCACTTCGTTTCTTGCGTCTTTTTTTCACGCTTCCATAAACACACCCCCGTTTCTTCTATTATACCAGAAACGGGGGCGTTTATATAGTTTTTTGACAGTCTGAACAAAAAAGCGACTTAAATAGTCGCTTTTTTGTTGCAATGACATTTTAATAATAGTATAATAGAGTTGTTAATTATTTTTTAGAGGATTATTATGAAGAAAAATGTTTTGAGCGCAATTTCGCTTGTTGCGGTACTTACTCTCATTGCAAAAGGTCTTGGAATGCTCCGCGATATACTTCAGGCAAGAGCTTTCGGTACTACTGCAGAGGTTGATTTGTTTACTGCGGCAAACAATATAACGATATATCTCTTTACAACGGCTGCATACGCTCTGTGCCTTGCTGCAGTGCCGATTTTTGCAGGTAAACTTGCCAAAGGAAAAAAAGAGGCAATGTCTACTGCAAATAATCTCATAAGCGTAACGACACTTGTGAGTATATCAGTTGCCGTTTTGATGGTAATTCTTTCTTTGTGTGGTGTCTTAGGAAACGGTATAGGAGAAAGTGGACATTCATTTGGCTGGTATGCATCTGTTATGTCGGTAACACTGCCGCTTATCGTTGTAACGTATCTTTTCATGGCTCTTTTTCAGGCAATGGGACATTATTCGCTTCAGGGAAGCCTTAGTTTGCTATATAATCTCGCAGTTTGCCTGATTCTTGTTGTTTTCGGAAATTATATATCATTGACTGTTTTTGCACTGATAATGAGTATTTCGTGGATTTTGCAGTTTGCAATGGTAGTGCCGTACTTCTTTAAAGAAAAATATATGTTTTCTCTTAAATTCAATTTCAAAGCGCCTGAACTTAAAACATATGTTCGTACAGCGGTTGTTACCGCTTTTACAACAACTGCTTTTTTACTTTGTTATCTTATTGATACAAAACAGTCTGCTCATATAGGAGAGGGAGTTACATCAGCTTTTTACTATGCGGACAAGCTTTTTACTCCTGTAACAACTACTTTGATATACAGTATAGGTGCAGTTATTTTTCCGAAATGGAGTGAACTTTACGCTAAATTGAGTGATAAACAGTATAAAAACTACGTAGGTAATGTAGTGGAAAATACGGTAGTTTTGCTTTTACCTCTTTCTTGTATTTTTGCGTCTTTCGGCGTACCTATTGTACGTGTGCTTTTTGAGGGCGGTAGTTTTGATATACAGTCTTCTGTTATGACAGGGGACATATTTGCGAAATATATGCTCGGTATGATAGGGTTTGCGCTTTTGGATTTATTTGCCAAAGCATATTATGCCATGGGCAAAACAAAAGCGCCTCTTATCGTTAATATTGCAGTAATTGCTTTTAATTTTATTCTTAATTTTGCAGTGCTCAGACTTGGCTTTTTATCTTCTGCTGTCGCTCTTACTACTGTTGTTTCACTTACGCTGGGCGGTATTGCTCTTGCAGTATTTTTCTATAAAAACGAACTTGCCGGAATATTTAACTATAAAAGATTGCTAAAAAGTGTTGTGATCAGTATATCACTTTATTTCATACTTTCTTATGTTACAGGTGTTTTCACCTCTTTTGGTGACAGTAAAATTATGCTTGTTATCAAATGTGGTGTGTTAGGCGCCGTTGCAGCAGTGGTATATCTGATTTTTATGGGTAAATCTCTTATCATTAAAAACAACGAAAAACAAGAGGCATATGAAAATGAATAAAATTAAGTTTTCACCTGTATTCTGGGTGTGTTTGCTTGTAGGTGTGATTTGCTCTGCAATAATGCTCACCGGGCGTATAAAAGCTGAACTTTCTTCAAATAAAGTAGCATTTGCCACAACGTACGAAACTGTTGGGACTCTTGCAACAGAAGAGGGAACAGACGAGTTTTTTCAGATGAAAAAGCTTTATGATGCGGGTGTTCGATTTTTTATTGTGGACGATGAAAACGAAGCCAAATACTTAAAAGATGCACATAGCTTGGGCTATAAAATAGCAAGAATGGGAAATACGGCAAAACAAGGTGATGCTTTTATTGTTCCTAAACTTGAACCTGATAATGTTATTGAAAATAATGATTATTACGGGGACTTTTCAGTGCCTGTTGCCGTTATAGAAAATGCTTTTCGTACAGATGTTTTTATGCCGGATGATTTTGATGTTGAAAACAGTGAATTTCCGCTTGTTAAAACGTTATATATGTTTAATGCTTACAGCTATCATTTTGAATATAAACATCCATCAAGCGAAAACGAAAATATTTTGTTTAGGGCAATTACCGATAGGGGAATGAGACTTGTAGTTCTTACACCTCTTGTTGATGAACAAAAAGAAATTGTAACAGATTTTTCAGGTTACTCGGATATTATCAGCGGTCTTAAACAGCGTTTGCTTGACAGAGGTATATATCTTGGAGATGAATTTTCAACCCTTGAAGTTCCTAAGTTTAATCCGTTACTGTTTGCAGGTGCATTATTGATTCTGGTTTGTGCAGTTGTTTTTGCAATTTCTCTTTTTGTAAATATATCCAAAAAAATTGAAATAGCATTGATTTTGTGTGGCATTGCAGTTGCATTTGCGGGTTCTTTTGCATTTTCTGAATTAATTCAGAAAATTTGCGCTTTGGCAATCGCCGTGTTGTTTGCGTGTTTTTCGGTTTTGATATTTTATGCGATTTCCCGAAAAGAAATTATGATTTTTAATCATAGAATACTTGCTGTTCGTTATATTGTAGCTTTGAGCCTTGTTGTTTGTCTTGGGCTGACAGGCGGACTTTATATTGCATCAATTCTTGCATCGGCTCCGTATATGTTTGGCTTTTCGGTGTTTTCAGGAGTTAAAATTTCTCAGCTTTTACCTATAGCCTTTTGCGGATGTGCTCTTTTGTATATGCTTTTTGGTAAAAAAGCAAGACAAAGCCGTAAAGAACAAAAGAAAATACCTGTAGCTTTGCTTGTTTTTGCAGGCGTAGCAGTTTTGTTTGCATTGGTTGTTCTGATTCTTCGTTCAGGAGATAATATGCTCCCTGTTTCCGATATTGAAGTATCTTTCAGGAACTGGCTTGAATATACTCTTTATGCAAGGCCTCGTACCAAAGAGATGCTTGTTGCATTTCCTGCACTTGCACTGTTTGTAGCAGCGTCATATAAAGAATATCCTGTTTTTGAACTTCCTTTGGGAGTTTTGGCATGTGTTGGCGTAACGTCGGTAATTAATACGTTTTGTCATATATTCACACCGGTTCATGTATCTGTTATAAGAACTTTTATAGGAGCGGTTATCGGTTTTGTGATCGGACTTGTAGCAATGTATGTTTTTTCATTCTTTCTTGGTAAAAAAGAAAAGTAGTTTGAAATAATGAACGTACAAAAATACATTCGGTTTAAAAAATGTATTGACAAACTCGTATTTATAATGTATTATATAAAAATATTTTTATAGAAAGAAGGTCTAAAATGGAAACAAAGTTAGTTGTTTTTACATTTTTAGGTGCTGTTTTGGCTATTATTTTTGCAGTCATTATGGCAAAAAGAGTGCTTAGCTTTTCTGAAGGTACAGACAAAATGAAAACCATTTCACAGTCTATCAGAAAAGGTGCTAATGCATATCTTAAAAGACAGTATACAGTAGTTAGTATTTTCTTTGCAGTTATGTTTGCAGTTCTTTGTGGAATGGCAGCTTTCAAACTTCTTACATGGTTTGTGCCTTTCGCATTCGTAACAGGCGGATTTTTCTCAGCTCTTTCAGGGTTTGTTGGTATGAAAATTGCTACTGCAGCAAACGCAAGAACAGCAAATGCTTGCAGAACAGGTCTTAATAAAGGACTTAGAGTTGCTTTCTCTGCAGGTTCTGTTATGGGATTTACTGTTGTAGGTCTCGGACTTTTGGATATTTCAATTTGGTTTACACTTTTGAAATTCGTATTTAAACTTGATGCTGCATCTATCACAGGCGCAATGCTTACATTTGGTATGGGTGCATCCTCAATGGCTCTTTTTGCAAGAGTTGGCGGCGGTGTGTTTACAAAAGCTGCTGACGTTGGCGCTGACCTTGTTGGTAAAGTTGAAGCAGGTATTCCGGAAGACGACCCCAGAAACCCTGCGGTTATCGCTGACAACGTAGGTGATAACGTAGGTGACGTTGCAGGTATGGGAGCTGACCTTTACGAATCATATGTAGGTTCAATCATTTCTGCTTGTGCCCTCGGCGTTTCTGCTTTTGGTACATTTAATGCAATGGCTCTTCCAATGGCAATGGCCGCTGTTGGTATAATCTGTTCTATAATCGGTACTTTCTTTGTAAGAACAAAAGAAGGTGCAAAACAAAAAGAATTGCTTTCAGCCCTTTCAAGAGGCACAAACTTTTCAGCTATTGCAATTGCACTAATTGCTCTTCCTCTCGTTAATATAATCCTTGGTAAAGGTATTTCTGATTTTTCATATATTGGTATTTATTTTTCAATTATCGCAGGTATTCTTGCAGGCGTTCTTATCGGACAGGCTACAGAGTACTTCACATCAGATACATACAAACCAACTAAAAACCTTGCGGCTACTTCAGAAACAGGTACTGCAACAATAGTTATAGGCGGTCTTTCACTCGGTATGCTTTCAACAATTCTTCCTATAATTATTATATCTGTTTGTGTTCTTTTAGCATACTTCTTATCAGGCGGTGCAGCATCTGCGGCGAACGGACTTTACGGTATTTCTCTTGCTGCTGTAGGTATGCTTTCAACTCTTGGTATTACACTTGCAACTGACGCTTATGGCCCTGTTGCTGATAACGCAGGCGGTATTGCTCAGATGGCAGGTCTTGAAGAAGACGTACGTGAGCGTACAGATGCTCTTGATTCACTTGGTAATACAACAGCTGCAACAGGTAAAGGCTTTGCTATAGGTTCAGCAGCTCTTACAGCTCTTGCTCTTGTTGCATCTTATATTGATAAAGTTAAATCAATCAAACCTGACATTTCTATGGATTTGGGTATTATGAATCCTACAGTTCTTATCGGTTTATTTATAGGCGCTTGTCTGCCATTCGTATTTGCGGCAATAACAATGGATTCTGTTGGCAAAGCAGCACAGGCTGTAGTTGTTGAAGTTCGTAGACAGTTTAAAGAAATAGCAGGTCTTATGGACGGTAAGGCAGATGCAGACTACGCAAGATGTGTTGACCTTTGTACAAAAGCAAGTCTTAAAGAAATGATTCTTCCTACAATAGTAGCAGTTGTTTGTCCTGTTGTATGCGGTGTCGTTCTCGGTGTGACAGGTGTTGTAGGTATGCTTGCAGGCGCTACTGCATCAGGCTTCCTTATTGCTATCTTTATGTCAAACTCAGGCGGTGCTTGGGATAACGCTAAGAAATATATCGAAAGCGGTGTTCACGGCGGTAAAGGCAGTGATAACCATAAAGCAGCAGTTGTTGGCGATACAGTAGGTGATCCTTTTAAAGATACAGCAGGTCCTGCAATTAACATTCTTATTAAACTTCTTTCAATGGTTTCTATCGTATTTGCAGCAGTTGTTGTTAACTTCCACTTACTTTAATATATTGTTAATTTGATGAATTGTCAAACTAAGTGCAACACTTTTTAATACAATCGTCAAATTAATCCATAGGTTTCTGGTAATGTAGAACCTTTTTAGACCTGGCGTTAATTAACGCCAGGTTCTTTTCGTTATACAATAAAATTAGCCAGGTGTTTATAAAAACACCTGGCTAACGTATGCTGATTTTAAATTTCAGTTATTATTTAATTACACGTACGCGAATTACACCTTCAATATCAGAAATGATTTTTTCTGTTTCGGCTGTGATGTCTGTGTCACAGTCTACCATAGTGTAAGCAAAATCACCCTTTGATTTGTTAAGCATATTGGCAATGTTTATGCTCTGGGCAGAAATCACTGATGAAATTTTAGAAAGTGTGTTAGGAATGTTTTTGTGGATAATACAAATACGCATAGCATTTGTTTTAGGAAGCTCAACAGCAGGGAAGTTAACTGAATTAACAATGTTACCGTTTTCGAGGTAATCAATAATTTCGTGTGCTGCCATAACTGCACAGTTGTCTTCGCTTTCTTCGGTAGATGCACCGAGATGGGGAATAGAAATGCAGTTTTTCATTTTGATTGTTTTAGCGTTAGGAAAGTCAGTTATGTATTTTGCAACTTTTCCTTCGTTTAATGCTTTTTCCATATCTTCATCACAAACAAGATCAGCTCTTGAAAGGTTGATGATGATAACTCCGTCTTTCATTTTTGCGATGCTTTCGCTGTTTACGAAATGCTTTGTTTCTTCTGTAAGAGGAGCATGGATACAAATGATATCGCTCTTTTCGTAAATTTCATCGAGATTTGAAGCTCTGTTAATGTTGTGTGAAAGGTTCCAAGCTGATTTTAATGAAATGTAAGGGTCGTAACCGTAAACTTTCATATCAAGTTTGTTAGCTGCATTTGCAACGCCAACGCCGATAGCACCAAGACCTATAACACCAAGATTCTTTTTAGCAATTTCGTGACCTGCAAAGTTGCTTTTACCTTTTTCAACCTGTTTTGCAACGTCGTCGCCTTCAAGAGTTTTTGCCCATTCGATACCGCCGATGATATCGCGTGAAGCAAGTAAAAGAGCAGCAAGAGCAAGTTCTTTAACTGCGTTTGCGTTTGCACCGGGTGTATTGAATACAACAATACCCTGTTCTGCACATTTGTCAATCGGAATGTTGTTAACACCTGCGCCGGCTCTTGCAATTGCAAGAAGACTTTCGGGCATTTCCATATCGTGCATAGAAGCACTTCTTACCATAATAGCATCGGGAGTATCACAGTTATCTGTAACGGTATAAGCCGTACCGAATTCCTTTGTGCCGATGGGTGATATCTTGTTGAGTGTTAAAATATTCATAATATATACCCCTTTTGATGTTTTTCTATATTATATTTGAATTTTTTTACAAATGCAATACCTTATTTAAGTAATTATTGCATAATCCGGCTGATTATGTTATTATTATTGTATAATTATCCTGATTGAGGAGTATTAAAATGAAAATAAGTGAAATTAAAGAAATTTTGGATGCAAAAATTTTGTGCTGTGAAGATTTACTTGAGACGGAAGTTTGCTCTGCTTGCGGTTCTGATATGATGAGTGATGTTCTTGCTTTTGTTAAGGACCAAGGCATTCTTCTTACAGGTCTTGTTAATCCGCAGACAGTAAGAACTGCTATGATGATGGATATGAAAGGTATTGTTTTTGTGCGCGGTAAACAACCTGATGAAACTGTTGTTTCTCTTGCACAGGAAAATGATATAGTTATCCTTACTACTGACTATAGAATGTATACTGCTTGCGGACTGCTGTATTCTGCAGGATTATTTACAAACGGAAGTGATAAAGTTGAGTAATGCTTTAAAATTTCATTTTGTTATTGACGGTGATGATTTCACAACAGCAGGTGAAGCATCAACAGCTGTTAAAATGAAATTGAAAAAACTTGGTATAGCTCCCGACGTTATCCGCAAGGTTTCTATTGCTATGTATGAAGCGGAAATTAATACTGTCATACATGGCGGTGGTGGAGAAGCAGAGGTTACTGTTGACGGCGATAAGATCGTAATAGTTTTTAAAGATCATGGTAAAGGTATTCCTGATGTTGAACTTGCAATGAAAGAAGGATATTCTACAGCGCCTGATGAAGTGCGTAATCTTGGGTTTGGCGCAGGTATGGGGCTTCCTAATATCAAAAAGTATTCTGACGATCTGATTATAGATTCCGAAGTAGGAAAGGGAACCACTATTACCATAATAATTAATTTGTAAAGGAATGATGTCTATGTCAATTTTCCATTCCGTAACTATTGATAGCGAAAAATGTAAAGGTTGTATAAACTGTGTAAAACGCTGTCCTACTGAAGCTATCCGCGTAAAAAACGGTAAAGCTACAATTATTTCGGAAAGATGTATTGACTGCGGTGAATGTATACGTGTATGTCCTAACCATGCCAAAAAAGCAGTCTATGATAAAATGTCAATTCTTGATAATTTTGAGTATAAGATAGCGCTTCCTGCACCGTCTTTGTACCCTCAGTTCAATAATCTTGAAAGTATAGATTACGTTCTTGACGGACTCAAACTTATAGGATTTGATGACGTTTTTGAAGTTGCAGCAGGTGCGGAAATCGTTAGTGAGATTTCAAGAAATCTTATGCGTGATCCGAACGTTAAAAAACCTGTAATTTCAAGCGCGTGTCCCGCTATTGTAAAACTTATAAAAGTACGTTTTCCGAAACTTTTGCCGCTTATGCATAACGTGATGGCACCTGTTGAGGTTGCGGCAAGAATAGCCAGAGCCAAAGCGGAAAAAGAAACAGGTCTGCCTCCTGAAAAAATAGGTGTGTTTTTCATCTCGCCATGTCCTGCCAAAGTAACTGCACTGTCAAGTGAAGACAAAAAGGTAGTTGATGGTGTTCTTGCGATGAAAGACGTGTATAAAGCACTGCTTCCTGCAATGAAAAAAATTGAAAATGTAGAATCAGAACAACAATCGGGACTTACTGGTATTTCTTGGTCTTATCTCGGCGGTGAGGCAACTTCGCTTTTTGTGCCGAAATATCTTGCGGCTGACGGTATTGAAAACGCAATAAAAATACTTGATGAGATAGAAGACGGTAAATTAAACGATATAGATTTTGTCGAACTCAATGCTTGTTTTTCAGGCTGTGTCGGTGGTTGCCTTACGGTTGAAAATCCGTATGTTGCAATAGTAAAAGTTCGAAGCCTGAGAAAATATCGTCCTGTATCTGTCACCAAAATTCAGGACTTTCCCGAATTCTCTATGGATGATTTCATAGGTGATGAGGAAATAGAATATAATCCTGTTCTGGAACTTGCGGATGATCCTAAAAAAGCAATGGAAATTATGATGAAAATTGAAGAAATTGAATCAAAACTTCCGGGTATTGATTGCGCCGCTTGCGGTTCTCCGTCTTGCGCTTGTTTTGCTCAGGATGTTGCTACAGAAAAATCAAAAATGTCTGACTGTGTTCTTATAATGAAAAAAGAATTACTTGAAATTTTATCGGATTAGGTGTAAAAATGACTATTAATCAACTGTGCGAAAAAACTAACCTGAAATTTGTTTCGGGAGATCATCTTGGTGAAAGGGAAGTGTCAGGCGTATATGCATGTGACCTGCTTTCCTGGGTTATAGGAAGAGCAAAAGAAAATGATGCTCTTGTTACGGTTATGACAAATGTAAATGTTATTGCGGTAGCGGTAATGGCAGACCTTTCTTGTGTTATTCTTACAGAAGGCGTAACTCTTGATGAAAATGCTTTGAATAAAGCCGTAGAAAACGATGTTCCAGTTCTTTGCAGTGAAAGTACTACATATGAAGTCTGCGCAATGCTTTCTTCTGTTTTGAAATGATATGAAATATTTTTACGATTTGCATATACATTCTGCGCTTTCTCCTTGCGGCGATGATGATATGACGCCTAATAATATAGTGAATATGGCTATGCTTAACGGTCTTCATATTATTGCGCTTTCTGATCATAATACTTGTGGAAATATTCGTTCCGTAAGCAAAATCGCAGAGAAAAACGGTATAGTTTTTGTGCCGGCAATGGAGCTTGAAACTTCAGAAGAAATCCACGTGCTTTGTCTGTTTGATACTGTGGAAAATGCTGAACTTTTTGAAAAAGAATCGGTAGTGCCGGCTCTGGCAGATATAAAAAATAACGAGAAAATTTTCGGCAGACAGCAATTACTGGATGAATTTGACGAGGAGATAGGCGTTGATGAACGTTATCTGATTAATGCTACGTCTATTTCAATAGATAAAGTCTATAACCTTGTTTCGCGGTATAATGGGGTTGCAATTCCTGCCCATATTGATAAACAGACAAAAAGCCTTGTTTCAGTTCTCGGTATGACAGATGTGTCTATGGGTTTTAAAACCTTTGAGCTTTCAAAGAATGCACCGTATGATTTCGCAGATATGACTTTTTCGTTCAAAGGTATGAACTATAACTATATCCATAATAGTGATGCACATTATCTGCATGATATTTTCGAGGCAAACGGAGAAAATTTTTTTGAATCCGAAATGCCTTTGACACCGCAAAAAATCATAGAAATGCTCAAAGATTAATTCTTTGAGCATTTTTCTTTAAAAATTGCTATAAAAAAACAAGAAAAGTGTAGAAATTCTCATAAATATATGTTATCATATATTTTGTGTAAAACTGTTTACAAATTTTTTATATACTTTAAGGAGGCAAAATGAGTAAAAAATGCGCGGTTCCTTTTAAAGGAACAAAAGAGCAGGAAGCAAAGCTCTATGAAGTCATTGAAAAGTATAAGGGTACAGATGGCCCCTTAATGCCTGTACTTCAGGAAGCACAGGAAATCTATGGCTATCTTCCTATCGAAGTTCAGAAAATGATTTCTGAGGGTCTTGACATTTCCTTGGAACACATTTACGGCGTAGTAACATTCTATGCACAGTTCTCTCTTGCACCTAAGGGTGAATATCAGATCGGCGTTTGCCTTGGCACAGCTTGTTATGTTAAAGGCTCCGGTGATATTTTAGAGAAAATCAAACAGATCATCGGAATTGAAGTGGGTGAATGTACACCTGACGGCAAATTCTCTCTTGACGCAACACGTTGTATCGGCGCTTGCGGTCTTGCACCTGTACTTACCATAAATGAAGATGTTTATGGTCGTCTTACAGTAGCAGAAATACCTGATATACTTGCAAAATATATGGATAAATAATTATTTTATGAAAGAACTTTCTCTTAATATTCTGGATATATCTCATAATTCCATCAAATCAAAAGCTGATACTGTTACCATTACAATTATCGAAAGCGTGTCAAAAGATATCGTTTCTATAGAAATTGCAGATAACGGTTGCGGTATGGAGGAAGAGTTTGTAGCAAAGGTTACGGACCCTTTTGTAACAACAAGATCGACCAGAAAGGTAGGACTTGGTATACCGCTTATACGTCAGCATGCAATTGATACCGAAGGAAATTTCAGTATAGATTCAAAAGTAGGAGTGGGTACAACACTTTATGCGGATTTTAAAATGTCACATCTTGACAGAGCGCCCCTGGGTGATATCTCTTCTACAATTACATCGCTTATAATGGCGGCTCCTGATATTCGTTTTGTGTATAACCATAAAACAGATAACGGAGGTTTCACCTTTGATACCGATGTATTAAAATCAGAACTTGACGGAATTTCACTTGCAGAGCCTGAGATAATTATCTGGATAGGCGAGTATATCAAAGAAAACTTACAAAGTATCTATGGAGGAAAAATATAATGAAAACATTAGAAGAACTCAGAGCGATAAAGGCTAAAATGCAGAATAATGTTCAGCTTCGCGGTGTTGAAGACGATGAAAGTATCACAAGAGTAGTTGTTGGTATGGCAACTTGCGGTATCGCAGCAGGTGCTCGTCCTGTTCTTAATAAATTCATCGAAGAAGTTCAAAACAGAGGACTTAAGAATGTAATGGTAACACAGACAGGCTGTATTGGTGTATGCCGTCTTGAACCTATCGTTGAAGTAATTGCTCCTACGGGCGAAAAAACAACTTATGTTAAAATGACAGAAGATAAAGTTGCTAAAATCGTTCATGAGCATATTGTGAACAACAAAATAGTAGATGAATATTTAATGGCAAACGCCGACAAATAATAAAAAATAAAAAATAAAATTTGTCGTATTATACGGCAGAATGGAGAATAAAATGATAAGAAATCATATTCTTGTTTGCGGCGGTACAGGTTGTACTTCTTCAGGGACAAACGGTGTTATCGAAGCTCTTGAAGCAGAACTTGCCAAAAACAATTTACAAGATGAAGTCAAGATCGTTAAGACCGGTTGTTTCGGACTTTGTGCTCTCGGCCCTATTATGATAGTTTATCCCGAAGGCTCTTTCTATAATCGCGTAGAGCCTGATATGATACCTGAAATCGTATCAGAACATATTATTAAAGGCCGTGTTGTTAAAAAATATCTTTATACAGATACAGGTGACGACGTTAAAAAAGATGTTACTGAAATTTCACTTAATGATACAGCATTCTATAAAAAACAAAAACGTGTTGCTCTTCGTAACTGCGGTGTTATCAATCCTGAAGACATCGAAGAATACATAGCTTATGACGGTTATGAAGCACTTGGTAAAGTTCTTACCGAAATGACACCTGAACAGGTTATTCAGGTAATGAAAGACAGCGGTCTTCGCGGCCGTGGCGGTGCAGGCTTCCCGACAGGTCTTAAATGGGATTTTGCATCAAGAAATAAATCAAAAATCAAATATGTTAGCTGTAATGCTGACGAGGGTGACCCCGGTGCATTTATGGACCGTTCAGTTTTGGAAGGTGACCCCCATTCAATTATCGAAGCTATGGCAATAGCTGCTTATGCAGTTGGAGCTTGTAAAGGTTTTGTATATATCAGAGCTGAGTATCCTATCGCTGTTAACAGACTTCAGATAGCTATTGATCAGGCTAAAGAATATGGCCTTTTAGGCGAAAACATTTTCGGTACAGACTTTAGCTTTGATATCGAAATCCGTCTTGGAGCAGGTGCATTCGTTTGTGGTGAAGAAACTGCTCTTATGACAACAATCGAAGGAAACCGTGGTGAGCCACGTCCTCGTCCGCCTTTCCCATCAGATAAAGGTATATTCGGCATTCCTACAATGAATAATAACGTTGAGACATATGCAAACATTCCTCAGATCATCTTAAAAGGTGCTGACTGGTTTGCAGGTATGGGTACCGAAAAATCAAAAGGTACAAAAGTATTTGCTCTCGGCGGTAAAATTGTTAATACAGGTCTTGTTGAAATTCCTATGGGTACAACACTCCGCGAAATCATCGAAGAAATCGGTGGCGGTATTCCTAACGGTAAAAAATTCAAGGCAGCTCAGACAGGTGGTCCTTCTGGTGGCTGTATCCCTGCATCTTTGATTGATACTCCTATCGACTACGATTCACTTGCAGCTATCGGTTCAATGATGGGTTCAGGTGGTCTTATCGTTATGGACGAAGACAACTGTATGGTTGATATTGCTAAATTCTTCCTTGAATTTACAGTTGACGAATCTTGCGGTAAATGTACTCCTTGCCGTATCGGTACAAAACGTCTTCTTGAATATCTTGAAAAAATCACAAGCGGTAATGCTACAATGCAGGATCTTGATGACCTTGAACAGCTTTGCTACTATATCAAAGACAATGCTCTTTGCGGTCTCGGTCAGACAGCTCCAAACCCGATTCTTTCAACACTTAAATACTTTAAAGATGAATATATTGCACATATCGTTGATAAGAAATGTCCCGCAGGCGTTTGTAAAGATCTTATGCAGTATAAGATTACAGATAGCTGTAAAGGTTGTACACTTTGTGCAAGAAAATGTCCTGTTAATGCAATTACAGGTAACGTTAAAGAAATGCATACAATTGATACAGATAAATGTATTAAATGTGGCGTATGTATATCAAGCTGTAAATTCGGCGCAATAATAAAAGAGTAAGGAGGAAATGAATAATGAATATGGTAAATCTTAAAATTAATAACGTAGATGTTACTGTTCCTGCAGGTTCAACTATTCTTGAAGCTTGTAGAATAGCTAACATTGATATTCCTACTCTTTGCTATATGAAAGAAATCAACGAAATCGGCGCTTGCCGTATCTGTGTTGTTGAAGTAAAGGGTGCAAGAACTCTTGTTGCTGCTTGTGTTTATCCTGTAAATGAAGGTATGGAAGTATTTACTTCAACTCCTAAGGTAATGAACGCTCGTCGTACAACTCTTGAACTTATTCTTTCAAATCATAACCGTAAATGTCTTTCATGTGTAAGAAGCGGAAACTGTGAACTTCAGAAACTTTGTAACGAATACGGTGTTGAAAATGACGGTAAATATGATGGTGACGTTACAGAATCAACAATTGACGATTCAGCAATCCATATGTACCGCGATAATTCAAAATGTATTCTTTGCCGTCGCTGCGTAGCTGTTTGTGAAAAGAATCAGGCAGTTTCAGTTATCGGTTCAAACGAAAGAGGTTTTGCAACTCATATCGGTTCAGCTTTCGAAGCTGATCTTGACGAAACAGCTTGCGTATCTTGCGGTCAGTGTATAGTTAACTGTCCTACAGGCGCTCTTTCAGAAAGAGATGATACAGATAAAGTATTTGCTGCTATTGCAGACGAAACAAAACACGTTATCGTTGAAACTGCTCCTGCTGTTCGTGCAGCAATTGCAGAAGAATTTGGTAACGAAATCGGTACAAACGGTGAAGGTAAAATGGTTGCTGCGCTCCGTCGCCTTGGTTTTGACGGTGTATTTGATACAGATATCGCAGCTGACCTTACAATAATTGAAGAAGCTAACGAGTTTATCGGCAGAGTTAAAAACGGCGGTAAACTTCCTATGATCACTTCATGCTCACCAGGTTGGATCAAATTCTGTGAATATAACTATCCTGAATTTATCGATAACCTTTCTTCTTGTAAATCACCTCATCAGATGTTTGGTGCAATTGCAAAATCTTGGTATGCAGAAAAAATGGGTATAGACGCTAAAGATATTTACGTTGTATCTGTAATGCCCTGTACAGCTAAGAAATTTGAAATCACACGTGATGATGAAGATGGCGCAGGTGTTCCTGATGTTGACGTTGTTATTACAACACGTGAACTTGCAAGAATGATTAAACGTTCAGGTATTAACTTTAATGCTCTTCCTGAAGAACAATTCGATCTTCCTCTTGGTGCTTCTACAGGTGCCAGCGTTATCTTTGGTGCAACTGGTGGTGTTATGGAAGCTGCTCTTCGTACAGCTGTTGAAACACTTACAGGTAAAGAAGCTGAATCTGTGGAATTTAACGAAGTTCGTGGTACCGCAGGTATGAAAGAAGCTACTTATAACGTTGCAGGTATGGACGTAAAAGTTGCAGTTGTTTCAGGTCTTGCTAATGCTAAAGCTCTTCTTGAAAAAGTTAAAAACGGCGAAGCAGATTATCACTTTATCGAAGTAATGGGTTGTCCCGGTGGTTGTGTAAACGGTGGCGGTCAGCCAATTCAGCCAGCTTCTGTTCGTAACTTTGTTGATATCAAAGCAAAACGTGCTGCAGTTCTTTATGATATTGATAAGAATATGCCTCTTAGAAAATCACATGAGAACCCTGTTCTTAAAGAACTCTATGCAGAGTACCTTGAAGCTCCCGGTAGCCATAAAGCTCACAAACTTCTCCATACAACATATGTAAAGAGAGATAAATTCGGTACTCTTTAATCTTAATGATAAAATAATAAAAGACACACTTCTTTGAAGTGTGTCTTTTTGTTTAAGTAAAAAAATAGACTTCCTCTTTTAAGGAAGTCTATGTAGATATTAGCCTTTGATAGCTTTCATTTTTTTGTCGTTCTGTACAAGTGTATATGTTTTTGTGAGTTCTTCAATTAATGCTTCGTAATCAGCGGTCATCAAAGAATTTTTAGCTTCAAGCTTCCAAAGAATTTCGCCTGTGCCAACATAATACATAATGTGATATCCTGCATCAGTTTTAACTATTTCAACATCACCGGCTTTTCTTCCTTCAGCATAACACCAATTTGTAAATGCTTCAGGCCATGATGCTGTGTCTTTTGTAATCTGTTCGTATAAACCACCATTTTCTTTTGTTGAAGCATCGTTGCTGTGTTCTTTGGCAAGTTTGATAAAGTTTTCTTCTTTGGGGTCTGCATTGTAAAGAGCAAGTACTTCTTCAGCCTTTGCTTTAGCTTTAGCATCTGTCTCATACTCTTCTGTTGAGAATAATATATGACGAGCTTTGGCAACGGCATAATCGTTAGAGTAGGCTGGTTTTGTAACCATATATACTTTAATGCTGAATTTGGTGTTTTTCTCTGCGTCTGCAGCAGTTTGTTCTGTATATATTTCGTTTACTGCTCTGCCATCCTGGAAAAGCCATTTGTTGAATTCAGCAGTATCTTTTGCATCAGCGGCAGGTTTTGAAGCGGTTGCTTTTGCATCGTCTAATGATGTTTTGATTTCTTCCTGTATTTCAGCTTTCTGTTCTTCTGTAAGAGTTGTAGCATCTGTTATTTTGTTTGATTCAAGATAATTTGCTGTACTTGTCTGTGTAAATTCAGCTTCTAAAAGTGCAGTGAATTCTTCAACTGTTTTTGCAGCCTGGAACTTGGTTGCATTAGCTTTAATTTCATCTTCTGTTTCACCGGGTACAGTGTATGAAAGATAATCAGCTTTTATAAATTCTGATGGATGCTCATCAAAATATTTTTTGAGATCATCATCTGTGTATTTGGCATCTTTTTCAAACTTGTCATAATACTTTGAAGCAAGTGTTGAAAGAGTAACTGCTCTGCGAACATCATCCTCTTTTATGCCTTTTCCAAATACCTGTGTATAGTAATTGTCAATTGTGAGTTTGTTCGAGTCGGCCTCTGCTTTGAAATTAGCAATTGTCTGATCAATAGATTTGTTGTCTTCTTCGTCAAGTGTAATTCCTTCAGCTTTTGCTTTTTCTGCAAGAGCAAGAGTTTCTTTACCTTGTTCTTTAGCTTGTGATAAGAAATATTCAAGCCAAGTCTGTTCTCCGTACTTCTGACTTGAAAGACTTTTTGAAGTGTCAAGCCCAAACATCTGGAGATAATCGGCATTTTGATTTGCAAATGAATAATACTGATTTTTGGTGTAGTATGTCATCATAGCATTGTCAATTTGATAGTTATCTGTTTTCATTGCGACAGTATTTCTAAGGAAAAATCCTGTACTTGCAACTGTTGTGTAAGCAACTCCGCCGATAACAGCAATAGCAGCAAGTGATGCAACACTTATGCCGACAATTTTTTTGATTTTAGCCTGTATTTTTTTCTTGGCCGCAATCTTTTTAAGTTCTTCTCTTTTTCCTGCACGCGCCTGGCGTGAACGTTGTCCTTTACCCATGGGTTCCTCCGTTAATTTTATTATAAATATTTTTCAATGTATTTGCAGATAACATCTGTAACAAGTTGAGCGCCTTTTTGGGCAAACTCTTCAAAACATTCAGGAGCTTTTCCGTCAGCTTTGTCAGAGATTGCTTTTACAGACATCAGCGGTACGTCGTTTACAAAACATACCTGACCGATAGCACCGGCCTCCATATCGCATACAACTGCACCGAACCAGTTGAAGATATCCGCTTTTTTCTTTTTGTCACCAATAAACTGGTCGCCACTTGCAACAGGTCCTCTGTGTTCTTTAATGCCCATTTCTTTACAAATGTCACGAAGCGGCTGAATAGCTGACTGCACACATTTAAAATTGATTTTTTTAAGACCTGAAACCTGACCTCTTAAATCGCCGAGAGCAGTTGTGTCTATATCATGCTGTAAAACGTTAGCGCCGATAGCAATGTGACCCTGATCGGCTTGAGGTTTGAGAGCGCCTGCAACACCTATATTGATAATAAGCTCAGGGCTGTATTTCATTATCATAGCTTGTGTGCACATTGATGCAAAAACTTTACCTACACCGCAAACTGCAACTACAACGTCTTTTTCAAGAAGTTTGCCTTTGGTAAATTTGATTCCGCTTATTGTTGCGTATCTTTTATTTTTCATCATTGATTTAATAGGAGTAGCTTCAAGCTCCATAGCGCAAATAAAGCCTATCATATTAACCTCCATAACCAAAACTTTTAACAGTATTTAGTATTTTTAAATATTTTTCACATTCACTCTGAGCTTTAGAAAGCTCTAAAGTGATGTAATTACCGCATTCAATTTCGGATGCACCGAAAACTTTACCCTTGTGATTAATGATAAGGGAAAGTATTTGCTTTGTTATTTCAAAAATTTTTTGGTCATCCTGATTTTCAACCAATAAATAAAACCCTGTCTGACATCCCATAGGACCGAAATAAATAACACTCTGACCTATCTCACTGTTTCTTATGTAAGTGGCAAATAAATGTTCGACAGTATGCATAGTAATATTATCCATATATTCACCGCAGTTTGGTTTTCTTGTTCTCAGGTCGTATGTAGTTATGTTACCGTCTTTTCTTGAGATATAAAATCCCGGATTCAGAGTTCTGTGGTCGACTTCAAAACTTGTTATTCTTTTTATATTATCCATACTAAATATTATACATACTATTTTGTTGATTTTCAATAGTTTATTGCAACTCAAATGTTGATTTTTTATGAATTATTTGCTATAATTTCTGTACTATTTTTTTGAAAGGCAAGATTATGCTAAGACAACTAAAACCTTATGCTATATTAACTGTAACCGCAATGATATGGGGCTTCGCTTTTGTTGCTCAGGTTTTGGGTTCAGACGTACCTGAATTTGTTTTTAACGGAGCGAGATTTCTTCTCGGCGCGGTTTCACTTATACCTGTTATTCTTATTTTTGAAAGAGTTAAAATTGACCCGCAAAAAATGAAAACGACTTTTTTTGCAGGAGTGGCTGCAGGAATTATACTGTGTATTGCATCAGCGCTTCAGCAATTCGGAATTAATATAACGGGTTCTGCCGCAAAATCAGGCTTTATAACAGGTCTTTATATGGTTTTAGTGCCTATTGCAGGTGTTTTTTTAAAGAAAAAAACAACATTGAACGTATGGATAGGTGCGCTTGTTGCTCTTGGCGGTTTGTATATTCTGAGTTTCCCAAACGGTCCCACAGTAATCGGAACAGGGGATATTGTTCTTCTGATAGGCGCTTTTTTCTGGGCGGCTCATATTATGATAATTGATGCTTTCGGCAACAAAATATATTCGCTCAGATTTTCTATGATACAGTTTTTAACCTGTGCTCTGATAAATATTATTTTTGTTGTAATTTCAGGCGATTTTAATGTGTCAATGCTTGTAGAAACAAAATATCCTATTTTGTATGCAGGTATAATGTCAGTAGGAATTGCCTATACCCTACAGGTTGTTGGACAAAAAAATGCCGATCCAACGGTTGCTTCTATGGTGCTTTCCACAGAATCGGTATTCTCTGCGGTAGGTGAATTGATATTCTTCGGATTTATAATGACAGGTTATGATAAATATAATCCGCTTCCACCGCTTGGTTACTTAGGATGCGTAATAATGTTTGTGGGTATTACTATTGCTCAAATTCAATTTAAAAATAAAAAAGCTTTACCGGAATCTTGATTCGGTAAAGCTTTTTGTTTTATAAGAAATTGTCAACTCTCGGTTTAAGCCCGATTTTATCGGGTGTGTACGCGGGAAGTTGTAAGATGTCGTGGCCTGGGAAACAGTTACCTTCAATTATCTGTATTTTATCTTGTGATAAAGCAATGTCCCAACCTACATATCCCACCTGCGGTAAAACTTTTGCCGCACCTTCAACAGTTTTGAGTATTTCTTCCCACATAGGCATTGTAAATCCGACTATGTCGCAGTTTGTATACGGATGTTTCGTATAGGTGATACCGTCTTTGTCAGCTGCGGGTAGGGTGATTTTTCCTGTTTCAATGTCAAGAATTGCCGCCATACCGCCGCTGTTTAAGTTGTCAACAAACTTGCCGTTGTTTCCTATGCGCAAAAATGCAAAAATAGGGGTGACCTTGCTACCGTCATTTATTGTAACGACTCTTGATGTGTTAAGAGATAAAGGGTAAATATCAGAAAGGGCAGTGTGCTGGATTACTATTTCTTCAATTATTCCCGATGGTTTTGTGCAGAGGTAATCGTATATTTCTCTGAGGTCTTTATCAAGAGCTATTTTTTCGATTCCTTTTCCGCAAGTGCCGTCAATAGGCTTGTAAATAAACTCTTTTTTGTCTTTGGCAAACTCTGAAAAATCATCGAGTTTAAGACCTTTTGTGATAAGCCAATCTCTTGAAATGTAATCAGAGAACGTTTCGTTAAATTCATTTTTGTTGTCAAAAATATGCCAATAATCACGGCTGTTGAATTTTTTGACAAGAGCGTTGTTTACACCTCTTGTTACATATGTCTTTCTTTGTTTTCGTGTTAATGAATAAAACTCAAACAACTCATAATCAAGAGGACCTGCACCGTACTGTATACCGCAAAAAAGCATATCAAAGAATATATAAAGTTTACTTTTTCCCGATTTTTCAGATACCCTTGAAATGTCTTTTCCTACTCTTCCGATATCCATTTTTAAAACTCTTTTTATTGCATAACTTATGTTCATATAACCACCATTTTTAATTGTTTATTATTTATATTTTACTTAACATTAAAAGTCAAGTCAATTAAATTGGGAAAATTTTATTAAAATTATGTAAAACTGTTTATTTTATGTAAAAATTTGTTATAATTGTGCTATGGATAAAGAAAAATTGATACGACATAAAAAATTGGTGGCTTTTTTATCGGTTTTTGTTTTTATAACGTTTACAGCTATTTCTTTTTGGTATATAGGCAGACCTATGCTTAGACTTGTATCAGAACCTGAGACTTTCAGACTGTGGATAGACTCTAAAGGT
Organism: Eubacteriales bacterium; assembly: GCA_045657265.1. Taxonomy (GTDB): domain Bacteria; phylum Bacillota; class Clostridia; order Oscillospirales; family QAKW01; genus RGIG9041. The sequence goes on from JAZOSU010000016.1 coordinate 20,554, forward strand.
GTTGGCGGAAGACTTATATTTATCGGTATGGTCGCTCTGCAGGTTATTTTTGCAATAATACCTGGTGAACCTCTTGAAATCGGCGCAGGTTATGCTTTTGGTGCAATAGAGGGAACTTTGCTTTGTATTGCAGGTTTTTTGCTTGGCAGTATTATTATTTATACCTTTGTGAAAAAATGGGGAATACATTTTGTAGAACTGTTCTTTTCGCTGGAAAAGATAAATAATCTTAGATTTTTAAATAACAGCAAAAAGCTCAACGTACTTGCTTTTTTACTTTTTATGATTCCCGGTACTCCAAAAGATATAATGATTTATTTTTTGGGGCTGACAAATATAAAACCCCTTGCGTTTATACTTACTGTAACCGTTGCTCGTCTTCCTTCTTTGGTTACGTCAACAATAGGCGGTAACGCTCTCGGTATGAAAAAATATGCTTTTGCAATTATTGTTTTTACACTGACTCTCGCTATAAGTGCTGCAGGATTTATATTATATAATGTAATTTCTAAACATAATTCAAAAAAATCTTGACTTTTTTTAAAATAGTGATACAATAAATTAGCAGTCTAAAGTATAGACTGCTAATTTTGTTCTTGAAGGTGATTAAAAAATGGCAAAGAAGCAATTTAAAACAGAGTCTAAAAAGTTGCTTGATATGATGATTAACTCAATATATACTCATAAGGAGATTTTTCTTCGTGAGCTTCTTTCAAATGCAAGTGATGCTATAGACAAGCTTTATTACCGTTCTCTTACAGATGCAAACGTAGGTGTTGCAAGGGAAGATTTTGAAATTAATATTTCCGTTAATAAAGATGATAGAATAATTACTATCCGTGATAACGGTTGTGGTATGACTAAGGAAGAACTTGAAAATAACCTTGGTACAATAGCAAAAAGCGGTTCATTTGATTTTAAAAATGACGGAGTCGAGAAAAACGATATTGATATAATAGGTCAATTTGGTGTGGGATTTTACTCCGCTTTCATGGTAAGTGATAATATAAGCGTTGTCAGTAAAGCTTACGGGGCGGATGACAGCTTTGAATGGAAATCAACAGGTGTTGACGGCTATTCAATAACTCAGGCAAATAAAGATTCTGTAGGTACAACAATTACACTTCATATTAAACAAGATACAGAAAACGAAAATTACAGTGAGTTTCTTGATGAATACAGAATACGTGCTCTCGTTAAAAAGTATTCTGATTATCTCAGATATCCTATAAAAATGCCTATGGAAAAATCCGTTCCAAAAGAAGGAGTTGAGGGTGAATACGATACAGTAATTGATATTGTTACTTTAAATAGTATGACACCTCTTTGGAAGAAAAAATCTTCCGACTGTACAAAAGAAGAATATGAGAGCTTTTATAGAGAAAAGTTTATGGATTATGATGCGCCATTAAAGGTTATTCATTCTAAATTTGAAGGTACAACCTCAAGTGACGTTCTTCTTTTTATACCAAAACATCCCGCTTTTGATTATTATACAAAAGAATTTGAAAAAGGTCTTCAGCTTTATTCAAGCGGTGTGCTTATTATGGATAAATGCTCTGAACTTTTACCTGACTATTTCAGTTTTGTAAGAGGACTTGCAGACAGTGCAGATCTTTCTCTTAACATCTCAAGAGAAACTCTTCAGCACGATGCTCAGCTTAAAGCAATAGCAAAAAATATTGAAAAGAAGATTAAAAACGAACTTTCAAAAATGCTTGAAAAAGACAGAGAAAACTATGAACTGTTTTTTAAAGCTTTTGGCGTGCAGCTTAAATACGGTCTTTATGCCGATTACGGAATGCATAAAGAAACCTTGCAGGACCTGATTCTGTTTTATTCTTCAAATAATAAGAAATATACGTCACTTAAAGAATATGTGTCACGTATGCCTGAACATCAGAAATCAATTTATTACGCAGCAGGGGAGTCGCTTGATAATGTTGATATGCTTCCTCAGGTTGATGCGGTAAAATCAAAGAACTTTGAAATTCTTTACCTTACAGAAGACGTTGACGAATTTGCAGTGAGAATGCTTGGTAAATATGCAGATAAAGAATTTGTAAATGTTTGCGATGAACAGCTTGATTTGCTCTCTGAAGATGAAAAGAAAGAAATAGAAAAACAAAATACAGAATCTGCAGATATGCTTGGTATAATGAAAGAAGCAATAGGTGAGAAAATAGCTTCGGTTAAGTTTTCTAAAACTTTGAAAAACCATCCTGTATGTATATCTACCGAGGGCGGTATTTCACTTGGTATGGAAAAAACACTCAATAAAATGCCTGGTACTCCTGATGGCTCAGTGAAAGCGCAGACAGTTCTTGAAATCAATGCTGAACATGCTATAGCAGATAAACTTAAACAGCTTTTTGAAAGCGATAAAGAAAGACTTAAAGATTATGCAAAAATTCTTTATGCTCAGGCTCTTCTTATAGGTGGTATGCCTGTGGAAAATCCCACCGAACTTTCAAATCTTATATGTGATTTAATTTCATAAAAAAATGAAGATGACTCCGTCATCTTCATTTTTTTATTGGTTATTATTTTTTAAGTAAATCTCTGATTTCTTCAAGTAAAACAACTTCATCACTTTTAACTTGTTCTTCTTCGATTTTTTCTTCAATTTCTTTCTTTTTACGTAAACTTGAAAGAACAGTCATTGTTTTAATTACAACAAACATACTTGCGGCAATAATTAAAAAATCAATAATATTCTGAATAAAAGCACCGTATTTAATTACAGAACCGTTTACAGTAACGCTCCATTCCGCAACGCTCTTTCCACCAATAATACCGATAACAGGCATAATGATGTCAGCAACTAATGAATTAACAATAGATTTGAAAGCGTTACCTACAACAATACCGATAGCCATATCGAGTATGTTGCCTTGCATCATAAACTCTTTGAATTCTTTCATTGTAGCTTTGATTTTCATTTTTTTAATCCCCTTAAAAAATTAATTAAAATTATTATAGCACATTTTGTCGTTTTTTCAATAGTTATATAAATGATATGTTACCGTCTTTAATTACGTAATGCTCTTTTACGCACAGTCTTTGCATCCATAACCTTGTTTCAAGAGTCATCCATGGACCAGAACCTATTCCGCCGCCAAGACCTAAATCAACTGTTTTAATAAGTATCATCTCGAATTATTATATGGCTAATTATATTGTAAATAATAATCTGTGTCAATAAAAAATGTTCATAACGTACTTGATTAAAACGCATTGAATAACAGGCAGAAACGCATATGTTTTTCGGTATAAAATATATGGTAATCTACCGACATAAAGACAAGTATTCAATCAGTGAAATATGTAAATTCTTTAAAGTATCCCGAAGCGGATATTACGGATATGTATCTTAAATGGATATACCTGCATGGGAGTTACCGTTGGCAGATAAAATACAGGAATGTCAAAATGAGTGTGGCAGAACTTACGGTTACCATTTTAATCAAGGCAATCCTGACATTAAATATTTTAACTGACTGGGATATAACCAAGGCAAACGCAAGGTTTGTTTTGCAACACATTATATTCGAGTGGATTTCTTAGAAAAGGTAGTTCTTGCAGAAATACGAAGACTCATAAAGTTTGCTCTAAAGCACGAAGATGAGTTTATAAAGGTCGTTGGAGGAAAACCTTATGATTGAACAAGAAGGCCACCAGATCGAATTAAAACGGCTTTCTAACCGTGATAAAGAGCTTGACCGTATCTTTGAGAATCTGTACGAGGACAACCTTAACGGAAAGATAACCGATGAACGCTTTAAGAAGATGACTTTAAGCTATGAAGTCAAGCAAAAAGAGATATCCGAAAGAATGATAAAACTCCGTGAAAAGTTGGATGCAATTGAACGAAAAACCTTAACAACCGAGGATTTTATTACATCGATAAAGAAGTTTGCGAGAAGGAAAAAGGTAACTGCCGGAATGTTAAATGAACTGATAGAGTATATTGAAGTGCATCACGCGGAACGTATTGACGGAGTGAAAACACAAAAACTTGTGATTCACTACAACTTTGCAGGAGTAATTGAAATTCCTGAAGATGCACCGATAGATACTCCCGAAGTTCAGGTGCAAACCCGAAAGGGTGTTAGCGTAAATTACCAACCAACTACAGCATAAACCAACACACAAAAAAGGCATAAAAAACGAGTGTTCTTAAAGGACTTTTAAAATCCTATAAGAACACTCAGATTGGTGCGGATGTTCATAACCAACCTCAAAATATATTTTGATATAGGTGTTAAAGGGTTGAAAACATGTTTAAAATATGATATTATATCGTTGAGGTGGTTTTATGAAATTGTCACGTGTGCCTGTAAATATGTATAAAAAATTCTTTATTATCTTGTTGTGTGTATTTGTAGGGCTATTTGTATTAGAATTTGTTGCATCAATGTTAGGTCACCCAATAAGTGAAACTACAATCAATGATGTGGAAATAATACCCGAAACACCATTAGAGTGTTTGCTAAATGCAGCAATTACTTCTTTGTTTGTAGGTGGTATTGTCAATGTGTTCCTTACAATAAGAATTATAAAAGAGGCTTTAAGATTGTCACATTGGCCTGCAGCACCCGTTGTACTTATGACATTGTTTTTCCCCTTGGAATTATTAGTTGGAGCTTTGTTTGTAATACCAAATATTATAATATTTGGCTTAAAGGGTCGTATAAAAAATCGTGCCTATGAGGTAGAATTTTAAAACAATACTATCTAGTTATTTACATAAAGAAGACGAGGATTAATCTTCGTCTTCTTTGTTTTAGGTTAGCCCAACGACACTTTGCACGGAATGTCCGTAAAAGTGTCATAGTGGGTTACGCACTTTGGAAAAGTGTGTAACAAAAAAGAGTAGGGGTAAACCTACTCAAAAAGGATAAAAGAAAATCGAGTGCTCATTTCCAACATTCAAGTTGGTTATGAACACTCGATATGGTGCGAAAGACGGGACTTGAACCCGTACGGAGTAATCCACACGCCCCTCAAACGTGCGCGTCTGCCAATTCCGCCACTCTCGCATTTGTTTTGTCAACGTCAATTAGTATAACAGAATGATTTTGAAAAGTCAACACTTTTTCACATTTTTTTAAAGTTTTTTTCTTGAATAATGTGTGCAAATAGTGTACTATATAAAAAAACACTTTAAGGATGGTTTAATATTGAAAATCGCGTTTTTTACTTTGGGTTGTAAAGTTAATCAATACGACACTCAAATGATGGCAGAAAAGCTTTCTTCAGAAGGGCATACGATTTGTTCTTTTGACAGTCATGCGGATATTTTTGTTATTAATACTTGTACCGTAACTCAGATGTCAGATAAAAAAAGCCGTAATACTATTTCAAAAGCAAAACGTCTTAATCCCGATGCAATTATTGTTGTATGCGGTTGTTTTTCACAAGTTTCTCCGCAGGAGGCTGCGAACTTGGATGGCGTTGATATTGTTATTGGTACAAGAAACAGAGCAGATATTCTTTATTATATAAATCTGTTTTTAAAAACAGGTAAACAGATTATTGATACAGAAACGGTTTCTGATATTAACAATGAGAATATTACTGATTTTTCAGAGAAAACACGCGCTATATTAAAAATCGAAGATGGCTGCAGAAATTTTTGCAGTTATTGCCTTATTCCTTTTGCAAGAGGTAAGATTATTTCTAAACCGATAGAACAAATAATAAGTGAAGCTAAAGCGCTTGCTGAAAATGGATATAAAGAAGTTGTGCTTACAGGTATACATCTTTCTTCATATGGTAGAGATTTAGGAAATATAGACCTTGCTGATGCAATTTGTCATGTTGCTAAAATAGATGGTATTGAAAGAATCCGTCTCGGATCACTTGAACCGACTATTATAACCGAAGATTTTGTGAACAAAATTAAATGTATAGATAAACTATGCCCGTCTTTTCATTTGTCTTTGCAAAGCGGTTGTGATAAAACTTTGAAAAATATGAACCGTAAATATACGGCAAAACAGTATGAAAACGCGGTTAATCTTATCCGTAAAGAAATAAACGATGCAGCATTTACAACAGATGTAATTGTGGGATTTCCAAGTGAAACAGATACGGACTTTGAAGATAGCCGTGCTTTTGTCGAAAAAATAGGTTTTGCTAAAGTGCATATTTTCCCATATTCAAAAAGAAAAGGCACAAAAGCGGCAACAATGTCTAACCAGATAGATAAAAAAACAAAAAAAGAACGTGAAACCGCTCTTATGGAAACAGAACTTAAAACTCGTATATCTTTTATGGAATCATTTAAAGGGAAAACGGTCAAAGTTCTTGTTGAACGCTGTGAAGAGGGAATATGTAAAGGTTTTACCAATAACTATATTCAGGTCGAATTTAGCGGAAATTCTTTGTGTTGTAATCAATTTGTCGAAGTCTATATTGAAAAAATTGACGAAAATAATCTTTATGGAAAAATTGATTAATTTCGATAAATTATTGACATTCTTTTGAAATAATGGTAAAATATACCAAAACATAACAAAAGAGGTCAGTATAATGAATAATGTGCAAAAACTACGTAAACTTTACAAGAAAACGCAGGACGAAATTTCTGATGTTATAGACTATTCTAAGCCATTGTATGCTGCTTTTGAACTTGGAAAAATCAAGTTACCTAAAAGTAAACTTGTAAAACTGTCAGATTATTATAACGTTTCTTTTGATTATCTTGTAAATGGAGACAATAATTGTTATATTGAATAAAAAACAGGCTGTGATTTCACAGCCTGTTTTAATCTTAATATACTCTGATTGGTCCAACATTTCTGATTTTGAGAAGATAACAACATTTTTCTCCGAATACAGATTCCATTTTTTCTATGTAACTATCAACCATATCGTTAGGTACATACGCCTGCATTGTGCCACCAAAACCACCGCCGTGTACACGTGAAGCACCTTTTCCGTCAAGTATTTGTTCAGAAAGTGCAATAGCAAGTGACATTCCCTGACTTGTAGGTTTTTTGTCTGAATAAATGTTCTGGAGATATCTGAATGAGGAACCGCCAGAACGATTAACAATTGAAAGGAATTTATCAAAATCGTTTTCTTTAAGAGCGACAGCAAGATTGTCTACGTTTTTGTTTTCATTAAAATAGTGGAACGCTCTGATTATAGCACGTTCGGGAAGTGTTTTCTTAAGTTTTGGAAGTGCTTTGTAGAAATCATCATAATCAACTTCACGAAGATGATTTTTACCGAAATGATTTGCAACTGCCTGCATTTCTGATTTGATTGCAACGTAATCTTCTGTAAGATCAGCGTGATCGCAACGGGTATCAGTAATTACCATAGTGTATCCTGTAGCACCAAAATCAAAAGGAACCCTTTCTACGATAGGATCGGTTGCATTTTCAAAATCTATTGATATAATGCCACCGTAAGCACAGGAAAGCTGATCAAGAAGGCCTGACGCTTTGCCAAAGTAAACGTTTTCAGCGTACTGAGATGCAACTGCTAATGTTTTTGCATCTATCTTTTCGTCATTGTATAAACTGTTTAAGATAAATGCCATAATTATCTCAAACGCAGCAGAAGAAGAAAGACCTGAACCTTTGAATACATCGTTTGTAGTAAAAGCATCAAAACCGCCGATATTGTAACCCATATCAGAAAGCTTTTTGCATACACCTTTTACAAGAGCAGTTGAGTCACCCTCTTCACTGTCAATTTTTTCAAGCTTTGTAATGTCAATGTTAATGTCACGGAAGCCTTTGGCTTTTATGTTGATTTTACCGTCGTCACGTTTTGCTACAAAAGCAAGAGTATCAAGGTTGATTGATGCGCCTACTGCTTTGCCGAGATTGTGGTCAGTATGATTACCGCAAATTTCACTTCTGCCGGGAGCACTGAAAACACAAGTAGCTTCATAACCGAAAGCTTCTTTAAAATCTTTGGCAGTTCTTTGATATCTGTCAAGCTGATAATCTAAAAAATGTTCGGGATAAAAAGCAAGATCTTCTTTTTTGAATTGCATATATTTAACTCCAATCTGTAATTTCTAAAATCTATTATATATAACAAGTTATATAAATGCAATGGTTTTGAATTTTTTTGAAAAATTTTAAAAAAAGTCTTTACTTTTGAGAAAAATAGTGCTACAATATTCAAGCGATTTGCATTGGGATATAGCCAAGTTGGTAAGGCAATGGATTCTGACTCCATCATTGCGTAGGTTCGAGTCCTACTATCCCAGCCAATATGATAAAAACCTCAGTATTTACTGAGGTTTTTATTTTTTATCCTCGAAAAATCCCCGAATTTTTATGGAGTGACAATTTTATTTAAGATTTTTATCGCCCTTTCTTCTCTTGAATATAAATGTGAAGCGAGAGAACGGTATAAAGCAAAAACAATCTCTGAACCAACGCTTACTTGCTGAGTATAACATTACTCAAAGTATGTTTCGCAAGGGAAACTGTTGGATAATGGTGCTATGTAGAACTTTTTCTGTAATTAAAAGTTGAAATGTTCTATGGCGAAAAATTTGAAAGTGTTAATGAATTAAAGGAATATATTTATTACTACAACGATAAACGTATTTCCTAAAAACTAAAGGGAATGAGCCTGGTACAATACTGAACTTATTCACAAGCGATTTAATATTGTCTATTCTTTGGGCTTGGCTTGTTCGGAAGTGTTATTTTAAAATTTAGCATACTTTTTATCATTTGTGACCTAAAAAATATTTTTTATATAATATGATAGTGATTAAACTAATCGATTAATGTAAATAATACTATTGAAAAACATTTTTAGTATTTTCGGAGTGTGAAAACATAATGATAAAAAGAGGAGATATATACTACGCCGATCTTTCTCCCGTTGTAGGAAGTGAACAGGGCGGTCTTAGGCCTGTACTTATTGTTCAGAATGATGTAGGTAATAAATATAGCCCGACTGTTATCGCAGCTGCAATAACAAGTCAGATTAATAAATCAAAACTTCCTACACATATAGAGCTTGACGAAAAATACGGTCTTTCAAAAGAATCGGTAATTCTTCTGGAGCAAGTACGTACTATTGATAAAATGAGACTTAAAGAAAAAATGGGACATATTGATAGTGAAACAATGTCTATGGTAAATAAAGCAATTTCAGTGAGTTTTGGTCTGTGATGTATAAAAAAACGGTCTTAAAATAAGACCGATTTTTTATTGTGCGAAGCCGAAACCCACGCGATAGTCGCGTGGTTCTATATAGGTTAACCGATGATAAAAAATCCTCCAAATGTGATAAAATAGAAACGACCTGCCAGTCGTAAAAAACACATTTGAAGGATTTTATTCATGAAAAAAGTAAATATAGATACAAGTAGTTTACTCAACATTTTCTTCATCTATGTATTGCAGAACATGTCTATAATAAGAGCCACGTCGCCAGATCTTTAATGCATCTTTTAAAACTAATTCTGTAAATTCAATTCCCGTTTCAGGATGTTCTTCTAATAAAAGTTTAACAACTTGTATATAAACTCTTGCAAAACTTATCATATCCTCTCTAAAACTCGTATGCTATAATATTATTTATTATAGCATATCACTGTGATTTAAGCAACCGAGTGCATACTATATAGTCTAAATAAAAAATATGGGTGGTTGCTCTTATGAACAACCACCCATGTTTTCATTCAGTTATTTCCGTTATTACACCATCTGTAAGCAGCAACTCTGTTTTTTCTTTTATTACAGAAACAGGTATATCATACTTTTTCAATTCCTTTTCAGAAGCATTGAGATAGAAGTTTGGAGCATAAGCCTTATCACCGGCAACAATGGCATATTTGGTTGCAAAAACTTCGGTGATCTTTGCTGCATTTTTAGAATACAGTGCATCCACCTCTTCCTGCGTATAGCAGACTTGCTCAATTAAATTATAATCTCCGCTTTTTTCATAGATGGCAATACTATGGTTATTAATTCTTTCAAATTCTTTTTTGAGGATATTATATTTTTCAATTGTTCTAAGCAAAGCAGGAGTATGTTTGGGATCCGAAATGTTATATTTAGACTTTTTCGTTTCTTCGGTTACTTGCTCCAGCCACTCATACAAATCTGTTCCGCCGGACTCGACGATATAATCCATCAAGGCACTATCTAATTGATATAGTTTGGGTGCGTATGCCCGCTCATAGTCAAAATTGCCTTCACCGCCGGTAGCGTTATATTCAGGAAGATCGACCATCGGTTCAAACATTCCACCCTGCCACATTCCGATCCCAACCAGCACTAAGCATAAGCATGCCGCTATGACCCACCACTTCAGCATATGAGGTTTAACACTTTTATTATCAAATGGGGAAGCGGTTTTAATATATTCATCATCAATTTCACCGATTGTTAATAGCAGTGTTTTATTATCCATTATATTTCACCTCATTTATTTGCATCGTCAAGTGAAAAAGTTACCTGCCAATTTCCTTCGGTTCGGTTTTTGCAAGTTACAAACTCTCCATAGGCCTTATAATTTCCAAGTTCTTCCGGAGAGATATCATATATTATTTCATCAAAACTTCCCACTTTTTTATCATCCCAAAAGGAAAAACTATAGCATTCCGCTTGATTTCCAGCCATATCTTCTAATCGAATATAACCGTGATTATCGAACATAGCAATGTTTTCATAATAAATTTGAATGTGCAGTTTTCCTTTTATAAAACCGACATTCGTTATGGTTACACCCTCTACCGGGAAGTAAATACCGTCCTCTGTAGGAATTAAATATTCAAGATCAAATCGGCTTTCATAATCAAAATCTTTTCCTCCACCGCCTCTGAATGATTCGATTTTTTGAGTTTCTCGTACCTCAGACACATTGCTTAAAACTTCATTTGTAAGATCGCCCTTAAAAACATTTTTATTACTCAGGAACTCCGTGAAAAAGAAGGTGATTTTTTCTTTTCCTACATTTACGTCTCCCCATTGCCTAATGGTAATCAAAAATGTTGCAACTCCGCTCCCCGGATCATACGAAAGCATACTACAAGATGCCGAAGAATCAAATGCGCGATTTATGTGATAGCTATCGAATAAATCGGTGGTTTTATCGATTCGATTTTGATTGGTCAAATCCTCCAGAGAAACATAAAACGCGATCTCATCTTCATAAACCGCTGAGGAAAGTACCTCAAGCTTTATTCCGTTATCAACGCAAGACAATTGTATTGGTTTTAGCGTTTGAGCAAGGGACGGTGAAAAATAATACAAGGTTTGGTAAATCGGATCTATGGTTATACCGAATACAGGAAAAGAAACAATTGTTACCAGCAGTGCAACAACAGCAACAAGTGCAATTGCTCGTGTAAAAGGAATTCTCTTATTGCATTGGGGCGTAGTAACCAAAATATAGTTATCTTCAATTTGACCAATGGTCAATAGTAAATCAAGGTTGCTCATACCGAAATGTCCTCCTTTTCTAAATATGTTTTCAGTTCCTTTCTGATACGAAATAGTGTTACCATAACATTATTTTCACTCATCCCATAGTCTTTTGCAATCTCTTTGATGGAACTCATATACCAATATCTTCGAACGAACAGTTTGCAGTTTTGAGGAGATTGCATTTCTAAAAAGCGATTTAATAAATCCTTAATGGCGATTTCGTCTATGATATCAACGTTATTTACAGAAACACATTCGGAAAGCTCATCTAAAATTAAAGGAACTTGTCCGCCGCCTCTTTTTTGAGCAATCAGTTGTTCATACTTATTAAGTGATAAATTGCGGGTAATCTTACCGAGAAATGTCTGCAATCGGTTTGGTTTATGGGGCGGAATACAATTCCAAGCATTGAGATATGTATCGTTTACACATTCCTCGGCGTCTTCGTCATTTTGCAGAATGTTATACGCAATATAGTGACAGTACCTACCATATTTGTTTGCCGTTTCGGTTATGGCTTTTTCCGAACGCTCCCAAAATAGTTTTACAATTCTTTGGTCATCCACAAAACCCCCTCCTTTCACCCTAATACACAGAAATTAAAAGTGATTTATTACAAAAGGTGCCGCAAAATGCGACACCTTTTAAATTCAATCAATCTTTCCCCATTCTATATCAATGCTTGAAATAGGCTCTGTTATAGGCTCATCAAATTTTAAAGTCAATATATCTCTTCCGTTTTCTTTTGTAAAGTACGATTCCGATGCTTCATAATAAAAATCTTTCTTTGACACGATATAATTAGTCGGTTGTCCGTTATCGGTTAATCTTTTCTGGGCATAGGAATTGATTCGGATATCTCCGCCGATTTTGTACATCAGCTCGTCAAGAATTGTATTTTCTGCAAAATATATTTTGATATACTCACTCGTGAACTCGGCTTTTTCAACGCAATCGTTTCCCCATCCTTCGATTTTATTAACATACTCTCCGGATTCATTATCGTAGTATATAAGCGCCTGAAAGCCCATCAGATCTCTACCCGATACATCAGGGTTGGTATAAGTGAATTTTCTACCCTTGATGGATGGCGGATCAATATTAAGCGGAAGATAGTCATCGGTCCACTCAAGTTCTATGGGTGCCTCTTCATAAGAAATGTCATTATTCTCAAGTAAACAGGATGTATCCGTCAAATCAGTTACTCCGCGTACATCCATTTCGTAACGAGAATATGTTTCATGCCAATCAGCGGTGATTGCCTCGTTGTTCATATCTACTGCAATTTGCATTTTGCGATTCACCTTACCGCTTTCGTTTATTTCAGCGTAGTTAAACGACAAGTTCATCTCTACATCAAAAATCAAATAATAACCAACAATTGTATGTTCTGTTACAGTGGCGGACACGTCCGTAATTTCGGCAATTCCAACGCTTTTTGGAATCTGTACGTCATAATTGTACCTTTTTTCGATAAAGGTTTTGCAAATGTCTTTCATCGGCAAGGTGAATTCGGGCAATGCTTCATTCATAGAATAAAGCGCGGTATAATACGCTTTTACATCCTGTATGATTGACGCTTTAATATTGTTGATTTCAGCTTCGCCGCCGTTCCATGTAGGCTCAACATGGTGTGGTGCAACGCGTATTATCTTGGCTCGAGCTTTATTAAAACGCCTATAATCTCCGGTTATGATATCTCCAACCGAAACATCATCAGCATTTATTTTCTCCTTTGAATAAAGCGTGTATTTTGTTTTACCATCGGCAATTATAGTGAGTTCACCATTTATTGCCGAGATAACATAAGTGATTTCGCCGTTTTCACTTTTTGAGATCAGTGTGATTGTTCCGCTGAAATCAACAGTAGTATCTCGAGTTATAAAAATAATCATTGCAATCAGAAAAATCGCCCCTATAGCTAACAATATTTTTCTGATTAAACTAAATTTTACTTTCATCAAAAACTCCTTTATATTTTTAAACTAATACACAAATTTTAACAAGTGAATATTACATCAGTTTTTAAAAGTTGTAATATACTTCATCAAGAAGAGACGTAGTATCTGTACTATCACCTACATACATAGTTACTTCTATAATAATTTTTATAAAATAGTTTTGATTTTTTCTGTCAAGAGTAATTGACTCGATCTCATACACTGTTTTTTCAGGGTACCTTGTTTTAATTTGATTTAGTGCAAAATCGGTTATTTGTTGTTTGGTAATACCGCTAAGTTTATTGAAATCAAAATCATCGTAATCATTATATCTTACAAGGCTGATACTTTTCAATGATAAATCAAGCAGAATTTCAACAAAGCAATACGCTCCAATAATAAATTTATTTTCACCAAACTTTTTTACAAAAGTAACAATATAACTGTTTTCGCTTTCCAAATATAAAACACTATCAACTTCAAAATCTTCAGTTTTTTTTACCAAAGAATATTTTTTTATAATCGTGAGCCAACTCTAAAACAGTTGGTTCATCGCATTTTTTATTATTAGTACCTATTATCGTATCGGTACGCTCTTCATTTGAATCAAATCCAAAGAGTTCTCCTGAACTATCATACTTATACTTGTTATTATTTTTATCAACATATACATCGTATTCCGGTATATTAGTGTGAACAATCGTAGTGGAATATTTTAATTTTGTTTTGTTTGATGCAACTTTAGATAAATCTATACTCTCATTGGAAACATCATCATCAGCATACTTAAACACTTTTATCTTATCATTAAATAATTTATCTTTGAAAATTCCACCTTGTGGAATAGGGTTATTCCAATAATATCCTGCTACTGCACCTGTAGAAATAATAGTCAGTAAGCACAATACTGCAATCACAGATGTGGCGACCCTTCTTTTTCTCTTCTGTGCCGCTTGATATTCATTTGTTCGGCGAATAATGTTTTCAGTTATTTCAACATAAGTCTTCATACACAAAGCCCTCCTTTTCGAGTTCAGATTTTAGTGATCGTCTTGCACGATAAACAAGGGTTTCTATGTTATGGACACTCTTTTTCATTACACTTGCCGCTTCCTTATTGCTAAGATCTTCAAAGTAAATCAGCCAAAGAATCTGGCTGTATTCACTTTTGAGTTTACGAAGTGCGCGGTGCACCGCAATTTTTTGTCCTTTGACTCATTTAACTGCAAAAACAATAAAAACCTCACAGTGACTTTTTATTCATCACCGCCCGCATTCTCTCCAAGAATCTCTTGATAGTTATTCGGGGCAATAACACGTACTCGGTTATCTTTAGAAATTTCATATATTTCATCTTTGGATAACTCGGCAATAACGCAAGCAGAGCATCCATAGTAATCCAATTTGACAATCTCGTCTTCATTTCTTTGGTGTGGAACCACATACAGTCCGCTCTCTTTTTTTATGATATTTAAGGAATAGTCTTTAATAAAATCATCTGTATAATTGGAAATAAATGTCTCATTTAATTGCTCATACGTCAAAAGTTGAATTGTATCAATGTAATACTCCGCATTAAAGGTCGGCGCAGAAGATGTGGTGTCAATTTTTAAATATATTTGAACTTCAATTTTTCCTTCAACACCAAGTTGGGTATCCAACTCATTTGTAATTTTATTTTCGTTGAATACAACATC
Organism: Eubacteriales bacterium; assembly: GCA_045657265.1. Taxonomy (GTDB): domain Bacteria; phylum Bacillota; class Clostridia; order Oscillospirales; family QAKW01; genus RGIG9041. The sequence goes on from JAZOSU010000016.1 coordinate 35,611, forward strand.
TTTGTTATTATCGTCTTGATCTTCGAATTTGTCGTTAAGTTGAGAATGAAGTCCGTCCGTTATAACATCCTTATTATTTACCTCACTTTTAGGAAGGGCGAGTCGCAAAACACAATTTGCTTCCGCCAACATATTGATCTGTTCTCTTGAGAGATTTGCAATAAAGTGATATTCCTCCATAGAATAATCTGAACTATCAACCGGTTTCTCTGCATCAATAATATTATATTTTTCAGTTACATATTCAAAGAAATCCATGCGAGCGTTATATTCAAACTCGTTCATTTTTGCGTAGTACGCATCCGGTTCAAACTGATCTTTTAAAGTGCCTTTCCTGAAATCAATGTACTTGTATCCATCCTGCTCGTAGTTATTAAGATACTCATAAAAAGATGGGTCGCTTACCATAGTGCGAAAAAGTGCATTTTCAGGTGCTGTATCCATCGCTTCTTGTAAAAGCAGTGATATGCAATCAAACTGTTCAGAAGGTTCCTCCGAAGAATCAGATCCACTAAATTCATCTTTCTCATTTGCAGTAATTATCATTGGAGTATCAGGCAACTCAGGAGAAGCAAAGAAAAAGTTTTTAATTGTGTTAAAATTCAAAACAATTATTAAAGCACATGCCGCAACGGTCAATACCGATGCTGTTGCTAACGACAATTTTCTCGTAGTGTGTGTGTTTTTCTGTATGGTCTTAATCGGGGTAGAGTCAAGCGCATCCCAAAAGTCACGGCAATCATTTGGTATATCGTTCCGCATTATATTAACCAATCGCTTGGTTCTCATCACACTCACCTCCATAGAAAACCTTTAGTTTTCGTATTGCATAACCAAACATCGAGCGTATTTTAATATATGGTATGTCAAGCAATTTCGATATTTCTTTTTGAGTAAATCCGGCACATATGTATAAAACCACAATTTGTCGTTCTATATCTTTCAATCGATTTAGAGCTTCATACACAAGAGTTTTTTCATCTAAACCTTCAATATGACTTATGTAATACTCTAAGGTCTTATCATCTGTAGCAATTTCTCGTCGTTCTTTTTTTATATAATCAAAGCATAAGTTCTTTGCTATGGTGAAAATCCACGCTTTCGCGTTTGTACTATGGTTATAATTATATACACTACCCATAATTTCAAGAAAAACTTGTTGTGTGATGTCTTCTGAGGCGTCCTGTTTTTTTACAATGGTCTTTACATATAGAAAAATAGGCATTTTCATTGCCACATAAAGTTCGCTTAAGGCAACTCTGTCTCCTAAAGCAATCCTCTGAAGTAATAAATTAATTTTCTTTGAAGATAATACATCCAATTTTTTCACCTCACCAACAAAATAATACCACAAAATAAATTTAAAAAAAGAGGCAATTCACTGAACTGCCTCTTTTTCTTACCACCAAGCGATTGCAAAGGGGACAAATATATTGATCGTTTGCTTCATCATAGATATATTCCCATGCTCTGTATCTTCCTTTTTTTACACTTGGGGCTTGTGTATGGAATGATTGGGATTTTTCCATCATCTAAAGTCTTCTTTGCAATTCAGGGAGTTTT
>JAZOSU010000017.1:0-69074 GCA_045657265.1 Eubacteriales bacterium
CTTAAACAAAAGGTAAGTATAACTTTAGATGAAGATATTATTGAAAAAGCAAAAGCTTTAGCAGAAGACTGTGACCGTTCTCTATCTCAATATATAAACATTCTTTTAAAGAACCACATTAAAGAAATCGAAGAAAATAAAGAAGCATAAAAGCTGTAGAAAAATTCTACAGCTTTTATTATTTATAAAGCGACAAGAGTAATACGAACCTGCCTGAAAGCCATAAATTAATTATCTTTTCGTCCTTTTCTCTTTGATGGGCATCAGCCCATCTTGATCGAATAAGAACAAAAATTATAAATAATTTCTTGTTACCTTAACCAACCAAGGTTTTTAAACCAGTTTATAAGAAGTCCCGACCACTGCGCCGTATGTGGTACGCTTTCTGCAAGACCAAGTCCATGTCTGCCTTCAGGGAAGATATGCATTTCACAAGGCACACCTTTTTTACGAAGTTCTGTTGCATATGTATAACTGTTTATAACGTTAACTCCGTCATCTGCAGCAGTATGCCATATAAATGCCTGAGGCGTTTTTTCATTTACGTTTTTAGCAGGGTTAAGAGCTGTTTCCATTCCAAGATCACGTCCGCCCAAAAGATTTTTATAAGAGCCTTTATGGGCAATGCCGTCGTTATCGGGTTGTACAATTACAGGATAACAAAGAATTTGTGCGTTTGGCAAAAATTCCTCTTTATCAATTGCATCTATACCCTCAAACTCAAAAGGTTTCGTATATGTAGAGGTACTTGCAGCAAGATGTCCCCCTGCAGACGAACCCATAACCGCTATTTTGTTTTTATCAATTCCATACTTACCTGCATTTGCTCTTGCAAAGCGTACTCCGCGTCTTGCATCAAGCTGCGGAAGGGGAAATCTATGGGGTGACACTCTGTATTCAACAACAAAAGCAGTAATACCGTGTTTGTTTAAAAACTCTGCATAACCATCACCTTCGTGTGTTGCGCGTTTTGCATATCCGCCGCCGGAAAAAATAACAACTGCCGCATCACTTTTTTTGTTTTCCGGCACAAAAACCTTTACAATAGGCGTTTCCTCGCACAATCCCGGAGTATTTTCCCAAAGTTCAAATGTTTCCACATTATTATCCTTCTACCCTTATTTTATAATATCACCCACACCGTCAAAAATGTATTTCGGACGGTATGGATAACTTTCAACTTCTTCTTTTGTGGTACAGCCTGAAAGCACAAGACAGGTGTCGAGACCTGTTTCTATTCCTGCTATTATATCAGTATCCATTCTATCACCTATCATAACAGCCTCGGCAGAATGTACTCCAAGAAGTTTAAGACCTGTTCTCATCATAAGTGGGTTTGGTTTACCTACAAAATAAGCAGATTTACCTGTAGCAAGTTCAATAGGAGCAATAAGTGCGCGGCATGCAGGTACTATTCCCTGTTCTGTCGGACCTGTAAGATCGGTATTTGTTCCGATAAGTTTGGCTCCCTGTCTTACAAGTTTTACTGCGTGAATAATGTTTTCGTAGTTGTAATTCAGCGTTTCACCTACTATAACGTAATCAGGGTTTACGTCATTCATAGTAATTCCCGCTTCATAAAGTGCATTTACAAGACCTGGCGCACCAATAACGTACGCAGAACAACCGGGAGCCTGCGAACTTATAAACTTTGCTGTGGCAAGCGCGCTTGTATAAAAATGGCTTTCACTCACATCAAGACCCATTCTCGCAAGTTTTTGCTGAAGTTCTTTAGGTGAGCGTTCAGATGAATTTGTAAGAAACAAAAATTCTTTATTATTTTTATAAAGCCAGTCCACAAATTCTTTTACACCCGGAATCAAAGTGTTACCATGATATATTACACCGTCCATATCGCATATGAAACCGCGTTTAGATTTTAATTCTTGCATTTTGTTCTCCTATACACCCTTTTAATTTTTTTATAAACAGCAGCACTTCTGTTTGGAAGATAACAATTAAATCCTCCAAGCGTATTTTCTTCTGTATATGTTTTATACTGATAATCTGTATCTATTCTGTCATACCCGCCGAAAACACCGTCATCAGAAGATAAAACTGCCTGATAAGTACCGTCTTTTTCCACAGGCACAAAATACCCCTCGAAAGATTTTGTAGGATGGAAATTAAATACGAATACGTAATCTCCTTTGGCAAAAATCAGAATCTTGTCATCCTGATGCACCCATTTATTGACTGCAGAAACGCAAAGCAAGTTATTTTCCTTTAAAAGCTTTATCATAGCTTTGTCAAAATCAAGCAGTTCACGGAATCTGAGATTTTCGTCATCTGCAAGACTCCATTGTCTTCGGCAGTAGTGATAGCTCCAACCGTTGCCCTCTCTCGGGAAATCTATCCATTCGGGATGGCCGAATTCATTACCCATAAAATTAAGATAACCCTCGCCTGCCAAAGATGCTGTCACAAGACGAATCATTTTGTGCAAAGCTATCCCTCTGTCAATAACAGGGTTGTTTGCAAACTTGGTCATTGATGTATACATATCCGCATCACAAAGACGGAACATAATGGTTTTATCTCCCACAAGTGCCTGATCGTGAGACTCGCAGTATCCTATATTCTTTTCGGCAGGTCTTCTTGAGGTAAGTTCACCCCAGAGTTGCCACATATCCCAGTCTTCGTCTTTGCGTTCTTTGATTATTTTAATCCACAGGTCAGGAACGCCCATAGAAAGACGGTAGTCAAAACCTATGCCACCGTCCGCTATTTTAAGGCACATTCCCGGCATACCCGACATATCTTCCGCAATTGTAATTGCATTTTTATTGATACTGTGTATAAGCTCATTTGCAAGTTGCAGATAGGTTACCGCTTCAACGTCGGTGTTCATAGAAAAATACATATCGTAATTGCAAAAAGCGCTTCCAAGACCGTGGTCGTGATAGAGCATTGAAGTTACACCGTCAAAACGGAAACCGTCAAAATGAAATACTTCCATCCAGTATCTCAGATTAGACAAAAGAAAATGAATAACCTGATTTTTACCATAATCAAAAAGTTTGGTTCCCCAGGCACTGTGATCTCCCTTTCCGCCTTGGTGGAAAAACTGATACTCCGTTCCGTCAAACTCATTAAGTCCTTCTTCGGTGTTTTTAACCGCATGTGAATGAACTACGTCAAGAAGCACGGTAATTCCCATACTGTGAGCCGTATTTATAAGTTTTTTCAGTTGATGGCTTGTACCGTATCTTGAAGATGCGGCAAAGAAATTAGACACCTGATACCCGAAAGAGCCATAATACGGATGTTCCATAACAGCCATTATCTGTATAGTATTATATCCAAGTTTTTTTATTCTCGGCAATACATTTTCTGTAAATTCACTATAGCTTCCAACAGCTCCTTTTTCCTGCGCCATACCTATATGACATTCATAAATAAAAGGTGTTTTTTCAGCAATAAAATCTTTATCTGTCCAGGGAAACTCCTGAAAAGTTTCTTCAATTTCTGCACACCAACTATAGTTTTCGGTATCCTGTACCACTCTTGTTGCATAGGTCGGAATTCTGCGAAGCACTCGGTCACCGTTTACAATAATTGCCTGAACCTTCTGCCCCGACATCAGAGCATCTTTGCCTTTTAAATGAATTTCAAATACGCCGTTTTCAAGAGCGGTCATCTGATGACTGTATATATCCCAATTATTAAAATCACCTGTCAGAAACATTTTATCTGCGGCAGGCGCCCATTCTCTGTATATCCATCCGTCTTGCAGACGGTGAAACCCGAAATACTTATACCCTGATGCAAAATCAACAAGGTTTCCGTTTTTACCTACAAGCTCGTTTTTTTTGTTTTTAAAAAGTTTTGTACGAAGTTCAATATCTTTTTCATACGGTAAAAGATACGGATCTATTTTGAATATTTTTTTCATTTTACAAAACCTCACACTACAAGTTATATATATCATATCATACATTTATATTTTTTTCCATAATTTTTGTATATATAACAAATAAGCGGCAAAATGTAACAAAATTAAAACCGTTTGGAAATTAATCCAAACGGTTTTGTATTAGTTAGTTATTCTTCTGTTTGCGACTCTCCGTCAAAATTCATCATTGTACCGGCATTGCCTGTAACCTGAGGAAGTTTTCCGTCCCATTTTTCAACCTTGTTATACTCAATGATATTTTCCGTGAGTGACTGGTTGATGGTTTTATTCGCTTCTGCTTCTGCATTAGCTTTGATACGGATTGTCTCCGCTTCTGCCTGAGCGTTTGTAATTGCAGTCTGTTTTTCAGTTTCTGCTTTCAAAAGCTGTTGCTGAGCTACCTGTTTTTCTTCGATAGCGGTAATAAACGCTTCTGAGAAATCAAAGTTTATAATGTTTACATCGGTAACATAAAGACCGATATTATTAAGTTTTTCGTTAAGTCCTTCGATAAGTCCGTCAGAAATAAGAGCGCGGTTTGTTACGCTTTCTTCTGCTGTATACTGCGCGGTGATAGCTTTAAGTACTTCGTTGACCGCAGGTACAACAAGAACGTTTTCATAATCAGCGCCTATGTTTTTATAAATACTGTATGATTTTGAAGTATCAACGCGGTAGTTTATTGCAAGAGTTGTATTTACAGTCTGAAGGTCTTTTGAGAAAGCTTCAGTTGCAACCTCAAGTTTAACAATACGGTTGTCAATTTTAATAACCTTTTGAACAAAAGGCAGTTTTGTGTGCATACCTTCCTGTAAAACGCCTTCGTTAACCTTACCCAAGGTTACAACAACGCCTGTATGACCTGCATCAACAATTACAAAACTGTTTGACGCCACAACAATAACTACAAGAGCTAACAAAACAACAATAACTGCTATTTTAATAAATTTTGAGCCGGGTGACGGGATTTTAACGTCAATTGGTCTGTTATTATCCATAATAAATTCTCCTCATTTTAAAAAATAACCTATCGGAGACCCGATAGGTTATTTTTATTAACCGAATATTGTGAGCAAGAAACCGGCTGCAACTGCAGAACCGATAACACCTGCTACGTTGGGTCCCATTGCGTGCATAAGCAAGAAGTTAGAAGGATTAGCTTTCTGTCCTTCAACCTGTGATACACGTGCTGCCATAGGTACCGCAGAAACACCTGCAGAACCGATAAGGGGATTGATTTTTCCGCCTGATAAAAAGCACATAAGTTTGCCTATAAGAAGACCTCCAACTGTTGAGAATGCAAAAGCTACAAGACCTAATGCTACAATGTAAAGAGTCTCTTTCTTAAGGAAGTTTGCACCAACTGTTGTAGCGCCTACAGAAACGCTGAGGAATATTGTAACGATATTCATAAGAGCGTTCTGCGCGGTATCTGAAAGTCTGTCACAAACTCCGCTTTCACGGAACAGGTTACCAAGCATAAGGCAACCGAGAAGTGGAGCAACTGAAGGCAAAAGAAGAACAGTAAATATTGTTACAACGATAGGGAAAACGATTTTCTCGCGTTTTGAAACAACTCTTGTCTGTTCCATTTTAATTTCACGTTCTTTTTTAGTTGTAATAAGTCTCATAAGCGGTGGCTGAATGAGCGGAATAAGAGCCATATAGCTATACGCCGCAATTGCTATCGCACCTAAAAGTTCGGGAGCGAGTTTTGATGTAAGGAATATAGCTGTAGGACCGTCTGCGCCACCGATAATAGCAATAGATGCCGCCTGAGGACCTGTGAAACCAAGAACAACTGCAAGAATCAAAGCGCAGTATACACCGAACTGAGCTGCAGCACCAAGCAAAAATGATTTCGGATTTGAAAGAAGAGGACCGAAATCTGTCATCGCACCAACACCCATAAAAATAAGTGAAGGATAAATACCTGTTTTTACGCCGATATAAAGGATGTCAAGAAGACCGCCCTGTTTAAGTATTGTACCGTAACCGATTTCACCCTCCATAAGCTGTGTCCAGAGCTCAGGATTATAAATCGGAGTTTCGCCTGCCGGTGTAGGAAGGTTAGTAAGAAGCATACCAAACGCAATACCTACAAGAAGCAACGGCTCAAATTTTTTGACTATACCAAGATAAAGAAGAACACAGGCAAGTATTATCATAACAAGTGACTGCCAGTTGCCAAAGATATCAAAAAGAATTTTGTATCCTGAGCTGTTCCAGATACCTTGGATGGTATCCATTATTATACTCATTTTAATACGTCCTCCGAATTAAGCAAGATATACCAAAGGAGCGCCACTGTCAACAGTCTGTCCGTTTGTAACAGCAATTGAAGAAACTGTACCGTCTGCAGGAGCAACAATTTCGTTTTCCATTTTCATAGCTTCAAGAACAACGAGAATGTCCCCTGCTTTAACAGCCTGACCGTTTGAAACTTTAATTGAAAGAATTGTACCCGGCATAGGAGCTTGAACAGCTTTGCCGCTTCCTGCAGGAGCAGGAGCTGCAGCAGGTGCAGGGGCAGCGGCAGGAGCAGGTGCAGCAGCGGCAGGAGCAGGTGCTGTATATGCCTGTTCACTCAAAAGGATAGCTTTTCCTTCTTCTACTTCAACTTCATATTTTTTTCCGTTTAAAACTACTTCGTATTTCATATTATTTTACCTCTTTAATGGAAATAAATCTTAAATTTTCAAGGGGCTTATCAAGGTCATTTGCAACAATTGCCATAATAAGCGCTGCATCTTTATCTTCTACTCCGATAAGTTTAACACCTGTATAAGTATCAGTTTCCGGCTCTTGTGCAGCAGCAGGGGCTGCAGCCGCGGGAGCAGAAACTTCTGTTTTCTTTTCAGACGCTAATTTAGAAATTGCCTGAATAATAAACATAAGAACTATCAGAACAGCAAAAACTGTTATAAAACCGATAAGTGAAACTAAAAGAGTATCAGACATTGAAGGATTTACTGTATTCATATTCTATATCCTCCTTAATCTATACGTTTTATAGAATAAACGAATGTATTTTCTTCTTTTTGTTTACGTGCTTCAAAGAATTTTTCAGCCTGCTGAGGAAATGCAATATACGAAAGTACGTCTTCATCGCATCTTGCAATACCCTGAAGTTTTTCTTTTGTTGCTTCAAACTCAGGAGCAAGGTCGTCAGCAGGACGATGTGAAATCGGTTTTTCATCACCGAGAACTTTTTTGATGATTTCTTCATCTATTTCACCGGGAGCACGGCCATATTCACCGCGAACATAAGCTTTAACTTCTTTACCGATATTTTTATATCTTTCACCAAGAAGAACGTTCTGTGTTGCCTGTACACCAACCATCTGGCTCATAGGTGTAACAAGTGGTGGATAACCAAGCTCTGCACGTACTTTCGGTACTTCTGCAAGAACGCTTTCAAATTTATCCATAGCCTTTTGCATTTTAAGCTGTGAAACAAGATTAGAAAGCATACCGCCGGGAACTTTATAATCAAGACAAGCTGTATCAGTTGCCATAACAACGGGATCAAGGGTTCCGTTTGCAAGATATTCGTTACGGATAGGAAGGAAGAATGAGTTTACCTTGCCTAAAATTTTATCATCAAGGTTAACTTCATAACCAAGGTTACGAAGAGCATATGCGAGAGTTTCTGTGGCAGGCTGTGATGTACCGCCTGAGAAACAAGATGTTGCTGTATCAATAACGTCTGCGCCTGCTTCAACTGCTTTAAGATAAGTCATAAAAGCAAGACCGGCTGTACAATGTGTATGAACAACTATCGGCACCTTTACGTTTTCTTTAAGAGCTTTAACAAGGTCATAAGCTTCGTCGGGAGCCATAACACCTGCCATATCTTTGATACAGATAGATGCAACGCCCATATTTTCCATATCTTTAGCAAGTTTCACATAATTTTCAAGACTATGAACAGGGCTTGTTGTATAAGAAATAGTACCTGAAGCATGAGCGCCGTTCTTTATTGTCTCATCAACTGCTACCTGAATATTACGAATATCGTTAAGAGCATCAAAAATTCTGATTATATCAATACCGTTTTTAACAGAAAGTTCAACGAATTTTCTTACAACATCATCGGGATAGTGTTTGTAACCCAGAAGGTTCTGTCCGCGAAGAAGCATCTGTAATTTAGTATTTGGCATAGCCTCTTTGATTTTTTTGAGTCTTTCCCATGGATCTTCACCTAAAAAGCGAAGGCAGCTGTCAAAAGTAGCACCGCCCCAGCATTCTACAGAATAATATCCTGCTTTATCCATTTCGCTGAGAATCGGAGCAAATTTCTCAAACGGTAAACGTGTTGCAACCAAAGACTGATTAGCATCACGGAGTATCGTTTCGGTAAAATTAACCTTCATTTATGTCATCTCCTTTAATATTATCCAAAATTTCTCTGTTTAATAGTCTATCACATTTTATGCAAATGTCAACGAATTTTGCCAAAAAACAGCAAGTATACAACGCCTATAAGACTGCCTGCAATAATAAGAGCCATACCTATTCCGAGATTCTGCGAAATATAGCTCATACCGAGATATCCCAAGGGAAGCGCACCTGTTGTAATCGATGTATAAATTCCCATTGCAGAGCGTATGCTGTTTTTGTCATTTTGCTCATTTATTTTGCTTATGGCATAGGTGAAAAACAGATAATCGCAAAATCCCCATACAACAGATACAAAACAAATCAGATATCTGTTTTCTAAAAACGACTGAAAAATAAGAACGAGTGCTAAAATAAATCCCGCAAAAAAGGCTTTTCGTCTTTTGAACACAGCTGCTCCTAATACCGCTCCGACTCCCACACATGCCATAAACACCGAAAACCATATTTTAGTAAGATTCAGCTTTTGTCCGATTCCGGTAAAAACGATGTTATATGACGTTCCGCAAAGAGCAACTGCAAATACAACAATAAGAACGAAAACATTGAGCTTAGGTTTTACTCTCTCTTTCTTGGTTTCGCAAAAATGCGGTATTTTAGTTTTTAAAATAAGAAAAAACGACGGAATATAGCTCAGAGCGTTTACTATAAATGATGCTCTGAATCCAAACATAGTATATATCACTCCTGATATGATCGGTCCTGTCGCACGTGCTATAGATAAAGCAAGATTTGTAGCCGCTACCGCAGAGGATACGACATTTTCGTCACATATGATTTTAGGGATAGATGACGCAGCAGGTGTCTGAAATGCGCGGACGGTCCCCCAAAGAGCACCGAAACACAAAAGCCACCCAAAAGGCATATCTGCAAAAATCACAAGCAAAACCGACATGGCAAACAGACAGAGTTCTGTTATTATCAAAAGTTTTTTAGTAGATATCCTCGAGTGTATTTTAGATGCCGGATAGGACAGCAAAAACACAGGCAGATAACTGGCAAACAAAAACAGTCCAAGGTCAGTCTTGTCAGCGTTTTTTGAAACTATGAGAGCAGAAAGAGCTACATTCTGAATATATCCCCCTGACAGTGACAGTAGTTGAGACGTTAAAAATTTAACAAAATTTTTATCTTTTAAAGATGGGTATTTTTTAAAAATTAAATCGGTCATACTAAAAGTATGACCGATAAATCATATATTCATTCCGCCGTCAACAGATAAAGTCTGTCCCGTGATATAACCGTGAGTTGCCATAAAAAAGACAGCGTTTGCAACCTCAAGTGCATCTCCCGTTCTTGAAAGAGGAATCATATCGCAAAGCATATCCCTGTCAAGTCCTTCAAGCATTTTCGATTCAATACATCCGGGAGCTATGCAGTTAACCGTAATATTTGACGGAGCAAGTTCTTTGGCAAGAGCTTTGGTGAAACCTATGACACCTGCTTTAGCCGAACTGTAGAGTACCTCGCAGGATGCACCGCAAACACCCCATACGGAAGAGATGTTAACAATACTTCCTTTTTGTTTTTTTATCATTTGAGGAAGAACTGCTCTTGTAAGATTTATATGCGAGGTGAGATTTGCTGAAATCATTTTTTCAGTATCTTCATAAGATGTAGAACCGAAATCCTTAATTTGAGAAATCCCCGCATTATTTATAAGTATATCGACTCCACCCATCTGATTTGATACATCTGCAATTTTCGTTATATCATTACAGTCAGTCAAGTCCGCTTTGACTTTTTTTATAGAAACGTCAAACCCTCCAAGCATATCAATGACGGAATCTGCCGCTTTTTCATTAGTATTATAACAAAGGACAATATCATATCCGGATTTTGCCGCAACGTAAGCGCACATTGACCCTATTGCGCCCGAGCCACCTGTGATTATAACTGTCAATTTTTATCACCTCTTTTTTAATTTTATTGTAAATCGTATAAAAATTCAATGGTTTGTTGCAAAAACACATAAAATAGTGGTATTATATAGTATAGAGGCAGGTGAATTCTATGGCAGATAAAAGCATCCGTTATCTCAAAGGCGTAGGAGAAAAACGGGCTGAATATTTTGAAAAATTAGGTATATCAACAGTAAACGACCTTATCGCTATGCTTCCGAGACGGTACGAAGATATAGGTAACGTTGTCGATATATCAGAACTCCCGAAATACAGAGGTCAGAAAATATCAGTTATCGCCGAAATAACCCATCCTGTAAAAGAAACAAGACTCAAAGGCGGAAATATACTCACCACCGTTTATGCCGAAGACCTGTCAGGAATCACTCGCATAGTTTATTTCAACAACAAATATATAAAAAATTCATTGAAACAGGGACAAACCTATCTTTTCTACGGAAAGATAGCACAAAGCGGAGACGCGGGATTTACCAACCCCGAAGTTTATTCTCCCGACATAAAAGATGGCGGAGGAATACTGCCTATTTATCCACTCGTTTCCGGACTTTCTCAGAATTTTATGAGAAAAACAATGGACACCGCCCTTTTACAAGCAGAATTTACCGACCCGCTCCCCGAAAAACTAAGAGAAAAATACCGACTGCTTGAGTATAAAGATGCCATATTCGGTATACATAAGCCTGTTACCTGGGAACAGGTAAATCATTCAAGACGCAGACTTATATTTGAAGAACTGCTTTATTATTCTTTGGGATTAAGACTTCTAAGACACCGTGAAAAACAAAAAGCTTCAATCATTATATCTGATTTTCCCGAAGATTTTTTGAATGTTCACAATTTCAAACCAACCTTTGCGCAATCCCGTGCTTTACAGGAAATATACAAAGACCTTGAAAGCGGAAAAGTTATGAACCGACTGCTTCAGGGTGATGTTGGCTCAGGCAAAACCCTTGTTGCAGGTCAATGCGCATACGTTGTAATAAAAAGCGGCGCACAAGCAGCAATTATGGTACCAACCGAAGTTCTTGCAAATCAGCACTATGATTATTTTTCCAAAATGTTATCAAAGCTTGATATAAAAGTAGGACTTTTAACTTCTTCTCTTTCAGCATCTGAAAAAAGAGAAATCAAAAAACAAGTTAAAAACGGAGATATAAAACTACTTATTTCAACCCATGCAGTTATACAAAAAGACGTTGAGTTTGAAAATTTAGGTCTTGTCATCACAGACGAACAACACAGATTCGGTGTTATGCAAAGAAGTGATTTCGCCTCAAAAGGTGAAAATCCTCATATACTTGTCATGAGTGCAACACCTATTCCTCGTACCCTTGCTCTGATGTTATGGGGCGACCTTGACCTTTCGGTAATTGACGTAATGCCTGAAGGCAGACAAAAAGTTTCTACATATCTTGTTGATTCAAACTACAAAGAAAGACTTCATTCTTTTATAAAGAAAAACACAGAATCAGGCGGAAGAGTGTACGTTGTATGTCCTATGATAGAAGATAGCGAAGAAAACGACATTTCAGGAGCAAAAGAACGTTTTTCTCAGCTTTGTGAAATTTTCGGCAAAGAAAACTGCGGCCTTGTTTACGGCAAAATGAAAGCCGCCGAAAAAGATAAGGTTATGAAAGCTTTTGCATCGGGCGAAATTTCAATACTGGTATCTACAACTGTTATCGAAGTAGGTGTGAACGTTCCCGAAGCGACTCTTATGATAATTGAAAATGCGGAGCGTTTTGGTCTTTCTCAGCTTCATCAGCTAAGAGGACGTGTCGGACGAGGAAATAAAAAATCATACTGTGTTCTTATAAGCGATAACAAATCAGAGTCCACCAACGAAAGACTTGATTTTTTCACCAAAACAACAGACGGATTTAAAATAGCAAATAAAGACTTAGAGCTTCGAGGTCCGGGTAACTTTTTCGGAAAAGACCAGCATGGACTTGCAACAATGCAGATTGCCGATATGCAAAATGATATAAACGACCTTAAAGACGCATCATACTGCGCGACGCTTCTTATTGAAAAAGATGCGTGTTTAAACAGTTTTCCTCTTATAAAAGAGCGAGTTTTAAAGCTTTTTGACGTTAAAGGAGAAATTTTCAATTAATTGAAAATTTTACATCGAATTAAAACGTATTCACCGCCTAAACTACTATTACAAAAGTTTAGGAGGTGAATTTAAGTGAACAACGAAATTAAGAAAAACGCTAAAAGCGGTCTCGATAAAATGAAATACGAAGTAGCTCGTGAGATCGGTGTAGATCTTAAAGAGGGTTACAACGGTGATTTAACATCAAAGCAGGCAGGTTCTCTCGGCGGTTATATGGTAAAAAAACTTATCGAAAAAGGTGAACAGAGCCTTTAATTAGTTTTGTCACTTTATATAAAAGGGATTTAAAAAACTTGTGTTTTTTAAATCCCTTTTTTTCCTTGTATTACGTTTCTTATTTCAAATTCTTTATTTATTGCGTTTAAAACTTTCTTTTTATCTGCACTCCATAAAGGTGCCACAAGATGTTTTTTGGCACCGTCTCCCGTCAACCTGTGAATAACTATGTTTTCAGGCAGAATTTCTACACACTCACACAATATATCTATATACTCATCCATTTCCAGAGTATTAAACATCCCTGCAATATAATCTTTTTCAAGATCGGTATTTTTAAGAACGTGCAAAAGCTGAAGCTTAATTCCGTCAGTACCTGTTTTTGCGGCATACATAACGCTTTGTTTCATCATTTCTTTTGTCTCGCGTGGTAATCCCAAAATTATGTGAGTGATAACCTCGGCTCCGATAAAGTGGAGAGCATTCACCGCTTTTTCATACACTTCATTGTCATACGCCCGTCTTATATAGTCAATGCTTTCTTTATGCATTGTCTGAAAACCAAGCTCCACCCATAAAGGTTTTATCTTTGCAACATCCTTCAAGACAGAAAGAACGTCATCTCCAAGACAATCAGGACGGGTTGCAACCGATACTGCCACAATATCAGGATGCTTTGCCGCCTCGGTGAAAATCTTTTTCAGATATTCAGGATTTCCATAAGTATTTGTATAACTTTGAAAATACGCAATATATTTACCTGATTTATTTTTTGATTCTACTCTTTTTTTTGCAAGTTCTATCTGATTTTGGATACTGCCGTTTGGTTTTTCGCTAAAATCTCCTGAACCATTAAGACAAAAAATACATCCCCTGTCACCTTTTGTTCCGTCTCTGTTAGGACAACTCAGTCCTGCATCAAGAGCTATTTTATACGCCTTACATCCAAATTGCTCATTTAGTTTTTTATTTAAAGAATAATACATTTTTTCCTCACAATATATTGAATAAAAACATATGATATATTGAGCAAAGGCTCAAATAACTATGGAAGTGTAATAACTATGGAAAACTATAACCGTAATACTACCGTCTGCGAAAGAAGCAGAACCTGTTGCTGCGTCAACTTTTGTTATAATATAGTTCTTGCAATAATCGGTGCTCTTTTTACACTGGCTCTGGGTCTTATATTAGGTGTTTCTTTTGCCCAAACTCTTGCGACTGTTCTTCCCGTTCTTATTGCGATAGCTGTTATTCTTGCTGTAATGTTTATAGTATTTCTTATCATTAGATACTGTAATAACCGCTGCAACTGTTAGAAAAAAATAGCATAACCCTGTTATGCTATTTTTTTAATTATTTTTTCTATTGATTCCGGTTTGATATTTCCGACGTATGCCTCCTGTACATACCCGTCTTTGTCAATAAAATACGTTATGGGCGCATTTCCTATATTGTATTTTTCGACAGCTTCACTCCCCTCAAAACAAAGCTTTTCAATTGTAAATGCCGATTTGGGTAAAAGTTCTCTTTGCTTTTTCTCATCAAGTGAACTTACAGATACTGCTATTATGTCAATATTGTCTTTTTGAGAAAGAAGTTTTTCCAAAACTACGTTAGAACCCTCAACCTCAGGGTCAATAAATATAAGTACGGTTGCGCTTTTGCCTAAGTTGTCATAAAGACTTATAACCTGTCCGTTATGTGTTCCTGCTGAAAAATCATGTGCTTTCTGCGGTTTTTTACTAAAAAAAGACACCGCTCCAAAAACCGCTACGCACAGCAGCAAAACCAATAACATTACACCGAAATTTCTGACTTTATTCATTAGTTTTCATCCTCGAATAATTTTTCGTCTATAAGCAGTTCTAATATGCTTTTATATTTTTCAGTAGGCTGTTTTTCAAACTGAGATGCTATCATCTGAGCCTGAATCTGAGTAGGTACAAGCAGTTTGTATTCAAGAAGAGTATCATCTCCATCAAGAAGAGTACATACAACTTCAAATCCGCCTTCTTTTTTTGTAATATTACTTTTTACAGACTGTTTGCGTTTAATGTCAGAGAGCATTTTCAAAAGTGCACTTTGATTTTTTCTTCTTACAGTATAAGGAAGATTTTTTTCAAACATAGCAAGAGTCTGTCTGCCCATTTCTGTTATGCGGAGCATATCGGGATTATCTTTACCCACTATGTCCACAGGTCCAGTCAGAAGAAGCTCGTCTATTGCCTGTACAAGATCAAAATACTGTACGCTTCCAGCCTCAAGAGCTATAAGCATAAGATTTTCTCTCGATAAAGCCTTGCCTGCATAATTCAGAATATAAAGTACCAATATTTTCACATCGGAAACATCGTTAAGTCCGCCGATAATTGCCATAGTTTCACCTCGTTTTATGATTATTCATTATACTATTATATTAATATAAAGTCAACTGATTAAAATATAGTTGTAATTATCGGTAATATGTGGTATAATTGCGTTATCATAAGAAATGGAGTGAATTTATTATGTCAAAACCAACACTTGTAGTTATGGCAGCCGGTATGGGCAGCCGTTACGGCGGTCTTAAACAGATCGATCCTATTGATAAACAAGGTAATGTTATAATTGACTTTTCAATTTACGATGCTATTAAAGCAGGTTTTTCAAAGGTTGTTTTTGTTATCAAACATGCTATTGAAAAAGAATTCAAAGAAGTAATCGGTAACAAAGTTTCAAAATATATAGATGTTGAATACGTATATCAGGAACTCGATAAACTTCCTGAGGGCTATTCCATTCCCGAAGGCAGACAAAAACCTTGGGGTACAGCTCACGCTATTCTTTGCTGTAAAGACGTAATTGACGGTCCTTTTGCAGTTATTAACTCAGACGACTACTACGGACCTACTGCATATAAATTAGTTTACGACCATCTTGTAAAAGAAGACAAAAGCGATAAATACGGCATTGCTCTTATCGGTTATATTCTTCGTAATACTCTTACGGATAACGGATACGTTTCAAGAGGTATATGCGAGGTTAAAAATGGTAAACTTGTTGATATCAAAGAACGTACACAGATAGAGATGGACGGAAATGACGCTAAGTTTACAGAAGACGGCGGAGAAACCTATACAGCGCTTTCAGGCGATGCGGTTGCTTCTATGAATATGTGGGGATTTTCTAACGAATTCATTTCAGAACTTGAAAAACGTTTTCCTGAATTTCTTGATAAAGCCATCAAAGAAAATCCTCTCAAATCAGAGTTTTTCTTGCCTATTACAATAGGAGATATGCTTGAAGACGGTCTTGCAAGTGTTGATGTTTATACCGCTCCTGATAAATGGTACGGTGTAACATATGCAGAAGACAAGCCTAAGGTTGCCGCAGGTATACAAGAGCTTAAAGACAATGGAGTTTATCCGGAAAAATTATGGGAATAATCGAAATAATAAATCAATTTGATATTAAAGGTCAGCCAAAAGCATCAAGCCTTTGAGTAACGGTCATATAAACGATACAAACCTCGTTGAAACCGATTGTGAAAAATACACTTTTCAGCGTATAAACACAAACATTTTCAAAAACCCAAACGAGCTTATGACAAATTTGTTTGCCGTTACTGAATATCTCAAAAAGAATTATCCCGATGAATTAACCATTAACTATGTACGCACCAAAGACGGTGAAATGTACTATAATTGTGACAAAGGCGCTTACAGAATGTCGGTATACGTAGACAATGTAATTGCTCCCGATAATACAAAAAAGTGGGCAGACTCAAAGACGTCGCAAAAGAAATTGAATTTGCTCTTGAAAGAGAAAAAGATATAGACACAGGCGTAACACTTCCTTTAAGAGTTACACACAACGACACAAAACAAAACAACATTTTGCTTGATGAGAAAACTCTCAAAGGCGTATGCGTTATTGACCTTGATACAATAATGCCGGCTCCTTCAATAAACGATTTTGGAGATTCTATCCGTTTGGGCGCAAACACTGCAGACGAGGATGAAAAAGACCTTGATAAAATGCTTGAGATAGTTAAAAAATACGCTAAATAACTAAAAAAGCTGTAAAAATCATACGATTTTTACAGCTTTTATTTTTTAGTCGTGTCTTGTGTCATCCGTAAAACATTCACAGAATCTTGCCGAAAAAGACGGGGGTGTGTCTGCTGCATAAAGATGCGAAACATCTCCTATACCGCAACATCTCATAGATGCAATTCCCTCTCTTCTTTCTTCTGTGTAAACAGTTGTAACAGAAGTTGTAAGTGTTGCGCAGTTTTGCCATATAGAATATGGCGAACAGTTTATAAGGTGGGAAAGAAGTACGCTGGTCAGTCCGTAATGACAAACAAAAACCAACGTATCGTGGTTTGGTCTGACAGCATCATAAACAACACCGTTTCTTACATACCCATGATTTGCAAGTACTTTATCAAATTGAGCGCAAACCTCGTCATAGTCATTCGCAACATTTGATTCTTTGATAAACTCAACGTTTTTCCACTTATCTTTAATATAAAGCTCCGGAAATTTATTTACATATTCAGGTAAAATATCCCAACAAGCATCATACTCCCGCATATACGGAAGCTTTATTGCCGAATAAGAGAATTCACGAAGAAAGTCACAATATTCTGCAGTTATACCAAGCTTGTCAAGAGTAGGTTTTGCAGTAAGTTTTGCTCTGCCGAGAGGTGAACAGTAAACTTTCGTTATATTTTCTTTGCAAAGCCTGTCAGAGAGAAGCTCCGCTTCTTTCTGACCTGCTGTTGTCAGACAGTCGTTTTCATAGTCCGGATCCCCGTGACGAATTATTAAAATTCTCATTTTATCCCCTTAAACATATTTTTTGTATTAATGATATCATACACTCTGATAAAATCAATTTTTTAGCCATCTACTATATTTCTTATCCAGCTACCACGTTTTATAAATACTAAACCAAGGGGACAACGAAGTGCATTAAAGATCTGTACAAGCAGATATACCGTTACAATTCCAATAGAAGTAAACCTTACAAGTATCATTGCCATAGCTACGTCAACAACCCATACGTAACAACTATCAAACAAAAAGGTAACAAGTGTTTTGCCGCCTGAGCGCAAAGTAAAGTAACAAGCGTGTGAAAAAGCCTCAAAAGGCATCATTATCGCGCATATCTGCATCAGAGCAGTTGCAGTATGCCGTACGTCCTGCGGATAATTATAAAGATTCGGTATAAAATATGAAGCGCCAAAAAAGAATACGCCCATAAAAGTGTTGACAAGAACAGATGTTGTAATCAACTTTTTACAGTAGTCCATAACAGGTTTTCTTTCAGTAGTTTCCCCAAGCATCTGACCGAGCAGTATACCAAGTGACATGCCTACTGCCATATAAGCCACAGAAAAAACATTAAAGAAAGTCTGAAGTACGTTGTTTGCCGCAACAACCTCTATTCCTCTTTCAGAGTAAAACTTGTTTATGGCAGCCATACCGGTTGCCCACACCACTTCGTTAATCATAAGTGGAAGGGTTTTTGCCATAATTGAAATCACCAGCTGCCTTGGTATATACAGACTTTTATATACCTCTTTTATAAACGGCATTTTTTTGGTATCAATATGGGTACAGAGTACTATGATAATAAGCTCAACAAATCTCGAAACCACCGTTGCAATAGCAGCGCCGCGGACACCCATAGCATCAAAACCAAGATGACCAAAAATGAGCACGTAATTCAGAATAAGGTTAACAAATACTGCTACCATTCCCGAAACCATAGGTGGCACCGGTCTTGAACATTCGCGAAGGGTACCGCTATAACATTGAGAAAGCGCAAACGGCACAAGTCCTATAATCATTATTTTAAGATAGTCCTTTGCTTCGGAAAGTACAAATGCCGGATCTATCTGAGAACCCTCGCCTTTTATATAGATACTGATAAGTGGCTTACCGAAAGACAGGAAAACACCTATACCAACTATACCTATAATAACGCTTATAATGAATTTGAACCTGAAAGATTGTACAAGCCCTTTGTTGTCTCCTTTGCCGAAAAACTGAGCTCCGAATATACCTGCGCCCGAAACGGCACCAAAAAGACAAAGGTTATAAACAAACATAAGCTGATTTGCTATAGTAACCCCTGAGCTTGATGCAATATCAAGAGACCCTACCATAAGATTATCAAGCATACCGACAAAGTTGGTAATACCGTTCTGAATCATTATAGGAAGTGCAAGCGCCATTACTTTTTTATAAAAAGCTTTGTCACCGAAAAATTGTTTTAACATACTTTAATTATTCCTTTTATTTAGTTAAGGTGACAAGAATAATACGAACTTGCCAAAAACGGTATATTTCGTGTCTTTTCATCCAATTAATTCTCGCAAGGCGTCAGCCTTAAATCGCCTTAATTGAATAAAAATCCATCTAAATCTCCTCGTTTTTCGGTCGTAAATTTTAAAAAGAGCAGATTTTTGTTCAAACAAGGCATAAAACGCAGTCAATACTTGTTGTATTGACGAGTATTTTAACATAGGATGAGCAAAAATCCGCCTTTTTAAAACAGGTTCGGATTACTCTTGTCATCTTAAGTTGAGTATATCACTTTATTTAAAATTTAGCAATAAAAATTGCCGATTCAATACAAGATTGAATCGGCAATTATAAATTTAATTAGTATGAAAGATATTCGCTGTGGAACTCAGCAAAGATTGTAGCACCCTGTGCACGATTTGCAGTTGCCAAAGGAGCAAAATTGCCATCGCCTGTACCACTTATGATACCTGCTCTCTGACATTTGTAAACTGCTTCTTTTGCCCAAGAACTGATTTTAGCATCATCTTTAAATGTTATACCTGCTACTTTTTTCATAAATACAGAACCTGCATAACCTTCGATATAGTTTTCAACCATTACGCAAAGCTGTTCACGTGTCACAGCATCGTTTGGTTTGAAGTTACCATCGCCGGTACCGTTTACTATACCGTTTTCTGCAGCCCATTTAACAGCAGCTGTATACCATTTGCCTTTTGCAACGTCTTTGAAGCCTGCATCAACGTTACCGTTGTCTGTATTAATGCCTTCAATGTTAGCAAAAATCTGAACTATCTGAGCTCTTGTCATTGTCATATCAGGTGAGAATGTGTTTTTAGTTTCATCAGTACCTGCAAAAATACCGTATTTTGCAGCGTAATTTACATATTCCTGATACCATGAACCTTTCTTAACATCAGCAAAACCTTCTGTTACTTCTACTGCAAAAGTAGTTGTTTTACCCATGTATGTTACAGTAACTGTCTTTTTGCCAAGTGTCTTTGTATCAACTGCGCTTAATGTTATATCAGCTACACCATATTCAACGTAACCTATAACTCCATTGCCGTAATCAAGTGAAATAATAAGACCTTTTGCATCGAATTTTTCGCCTTTTTCATATTTAACTTTTTTAGGCATATGGTCAACTGATATGCTCTGAAGTTTAGCGTCTGTATTAACTTCTTTTTCCCAATAGCATCCCAATGTACTAACAGTATATTTTACAGGGATACCATTTGAAAGATGGATTTCTCCTACTGATTCAAGTACGCCCTTAGGTGTATCTGTATAGAGCAGAACAGGGATGATGATATCCATATCGCCGTAACCGCCCATAGTTACCACAAAATCATTTGTGAGTTTATATGTTTCTTTTTTGCCATCAGCTGTAGTAGCAATAACTTCTACATTTTCGAAATCATAGTTTATATTTTTAACATCGATTTCAAGATATTCATCTTCTACATATTTCATATAATCGATGTCGCAGGTTTTATCTAAATATGAGAATCTGAATACAACGTTTTCTTCTTCGTAATAGCGATCTATATTAGCTATATATTTTTCATCTTCAACAATACTTACACCAGAACCTTCAAGAACCATATTGTCTTTAGTAAACTTTATGATTTTTTTGGTGTTATCGTTAAATGTAACTGTAAACTCTGCACCTTCGAAATCAGGAAGGAAATAATTGTTATATGTTTTAACATCAGATGCTTTTGTTGCTTCAATAGATTTAATATTTGATTCTTTAACAGTAATGTCGTATGATGCGCTTACACCACAGTAGGAAATTTCAACTTTGTTTTTTCCAATTTTAACATCATCAGAAGCAAAATCATAATCAAAGCTTTCGCCTTCAAGCATCAGGCGATATTCGTCGATATCTTCGCCTACAAATGTTCTCTGTGAACCATCTTTATAATTTACTGTAAACTTAAGACCTTCAAAGTTAGTTGGCCATAAATTATATGTTTCGCCGTTATACCAACCATAATAAGACTCGCCGTATGTATATACGTATGTTGGAGCATTGTCAATCTTTATGCTCTTAATAGGTGTTTCAACTATGTTAACGGGAACTTTTGCTTCATTTCCGAGATAATTAACTGTTATATAGTTTTTGCCACCTTTGGTCCAATGATTTTTATACTGATCAGCGTATGCTTCTACATAATAGTTTTTATCTACACTACTCCATATTTTAGTTTTAGCTACAGTTCCGTCTTTATAAGTGATTTTAATAACTTCACCCTGATTATGAAGTCTTTCATCAAAGTAATAGTAATAATATTCCTGATCGTTCTGATCAATTTCTTTTCCGCCAAAGGTTCCTTCTATAAAAGTAACGCCTTCGCCGATATATTCGATTTTTGCAACAGGATTTTCAAGTATTTCAAGATTAAATCCTACAGTTTTATCTTCAACTGTTATTGTAACTTTACCATAGTCTTTTGAGTTTTTATCTGTTTCTACATAATAATCTATAGAAAATTCCTCAGCCCACATTCCATCGTAAATATGTCTTTCAGAGCCGTCTGACATTTCTACTATCAAGTGAAGACCGTAAAATTCATAATTTTCAAGAGTTCCTTCATATACTTCCATCGCATCGGGAAATTTATTGATTGTAAGCGATGTTACAGTAGGAGCTTCTACCACATGACCGCCGATATCAAAAGCTTCTGCTACCTGACCATATGAAGTTAACTTTACGTAATATGTAACGTCTTTGGAAAGTTCTGCTTTGATATCATAACTATCCATTCCGGTTACAATAGGCATTTCCATATTGTCGCTTGCATATACTGCAACGCCAAAATCATACTCGCCATAAAAATAGAATATATATTTTCCATCTTTTTCAGGAGTAAACGTAAGCGTATTTGATACGTTGTCTCCTGCAGGCATACTAATCGTAGCATCTACATTCAATGAAAGTGCCGGGTATGCTTCCTCTGCAAATACAACTGTTGGCATTACCATTGTAAGTGTTATAAGTACACTCAGAAGTAATGCAATTATTCTTTTGCTTTTAATCATAAAATATTCCTCCTTTATTTAAGATTTAAAGCTTAATTTTATATTATCACAATTTTTTTGTAATTTCAACAAAAAAATGGTGCCTTTTGGCACCATTTTTTATTATTTAACCAAATTTCCGTTGAGCATTACCTTATCTACGTTGAACCATTCGTCAACAAAAACAAGGTTTGCTTTCTTGCCAACGCCTATTTCACCTCTATCACAAAGGCCGAGCATTCTGGCAGGGTTGGTAGAAGCATACTTAAATGCGCGGTTAACTGAACAACCTGTATGCACCATCATATTACGACAAGCAACGTCAAGTGTTAAGTTTGAACCGGCAATTTCACCGGATTTATCAAAGTTGATATCTGTAACGCCCTCATACTCAGGTGGTGGAGGTGCATTACCAATAAACACGTCAGATATAAGTATTACTTTATCTGAACCTTTGATTTTTTCAACGTAACGAAGCATATACGGATCAACGTGAATTCCAAGAGAATCACATATAAGCTCTGCATATATTTCGTCGTTATGATTTACACATTCATCAACGCAAACGCCTCTTGTTTCAGAATATCTTTCGATAGTACCTGTAGCGTTTGTGTGATGTGTACCGCATTTTAATCCGTAAGGAATAAATCTTTCTATCTGCCAAGGATGAGCTTCACTGTGAGCAACAGAAAACACGATATCTCTGTTTGCTTTGTGAACATCCTCAACAAAGTTTTCTATCCCCTCGCGTTCTGGAGCTATGCACCATACCTTGACAACGTCTTTACCTGCCTCAACTATTTTTTCATAGTCTTTGCTATCAACCTTGTCTTTCCATGGATTATCTTCTTTACAGCAACCGAATTTGGGGTTAAGATACGGTCCTTCCATATAAATACCGAGGATATTTTCACAGCCTTCGGTCTTCATTGCTTTATCAAGCGCAACAATACCGTTTAAAAGTTTCTCTTTATCCATATCGAAATAAAGAGCAGGAAGAACGCTTGTAACACCGTGTGAAAGTACATATTTAGCGCATTTTTCGGGAGCTTCATAGTACCAGCTACCCTCTGCAGCGTGAGTATGTATGTCAACAAGACCGGGTCCTACGTATTTGCCGTTTGCATCGATTATCTCACAGCCTGTAGTATCAATATCCTTGGCTTTACCTACAGCTTTGATAACATCGTTTTCAACTACTATAGTTCCGTCCGGAATATAATATCCCGGCATAACAACCGTAGCGTTAATTATTGCTTTCATAGTCTTATCTTTCCTGCTGGAGAGTAAAGTGAATGTCAAAAGCTTTTTCTTCTTCTGTGAACTTGTGGTTTGTATCAATTACTTCGCCGCCGTTCCATTTTCTGTCGCCAACGTCTTCTGTTGTACCCATAACGGTTACGTTAAGCTGTCTGCGACGAGCACGAACGTGATCCCAGTCGATGAAGTATACGTGAGCGAATTCACCGCCGTCGAGTTCACCGTCTTTAATTGTCATAGCTTCGCTTCTGCCAAAGAATACAGAACGAAGATGTCCGTCTGTGTTCATTGAAGTATAGTCGCCGGGTTCGTCAACGTATCTACCAAACTGTGAATGGATAGGACCGGGATGACGATACTGATGTTCTTCAGCAAAATCAGGGATAAGTTTTCTCATGATGTCGAGAAGGTCATGCTGTAAGAATTCGAGGTCGAAAGAATCGATATCGTGTGAACATTCCTGAACCATTACTGAACAGGTTGTATGATGTGAAGCGATTGTACAAGTACCGTTTTTGATTCCTGATTCTTTAACGATTTCAATTATTTCTTTTGAAACATCGTGGAAAGTAGGAATCCAGCCTCTTGACTGAAGTTCGAGTTCTTTTTGAAATACTTTAAATTCCATTTTAAAAATCTCCTTGTTTTATTTATTATTTCATTTCGTCATATGCACGTTTTACAGCGGCAATCATTTCTTCAGCAACTGCTGCAGGATTTTCAGCTTTAGCAATAGCGCTTGATGAACCTGATGCAGCTGAGCCAAGTTTTATCATATTATAGCAGTCTTCCCCGCAGCTGATACCTGCAGAAATGAAAGGAATAACGTCGGGGTTTGTTTCCTTTATCATTTTTATACTGCTTTCAACGTATTCTTTGTCAGCAGTTGTACCTGTACCGATAAGCTCAGTAGGTTCTGCAACAAGAATATTAGGACCGAGAGCTGCGATTTCTTTTACTTCTTCAACAGAATCTGCACAAACGATAGTAGCAAGACCTACCTCGTCTGCTCTTTTGATAGCAGCTGCAAGTTCCTCCATTGTAAGTTTGTGTTCAGCATGGTTAAGCATAACACCCACTGCGCCTGCAGCTTTTACAGCTTCGGGGAGTGTTCTGCCCATACCTCTGCCTACTTCAAGGCTATCCATATGCTGAGAATAGATATGAAGATATTTTGTGTTATCTGCTACGTTTTTGATTTCGGTGTCCGGAATATCAAGAATGATATCAATATCATATTTTTCGGAAAGTGCATCCAATTCTTTTGCAAGATTCAAAAGCACATCACCGTACATATAACATTTCGGGCCGAATTCAAAAAACGGAGTTCTGATTTTGTATTCTTTATACATTTGTTTTACCTCGTTTTTTAAAGATCAAGGATAGAATCTACTCCCATAGTTTCTTTGAAGTCTTTATTGAAAGATTCAACCGCTCTGTCTATTTCAGCCATACCCATAGCATTATGTAAAAGATTAGGCTGAATAGTGATAGAATGAGCGCCTGCGGAAAGTGCTTTATGCACCTGCGCTACGTTTTTGAAGCTTGCCGCAAGAATTTTTGTTTTGTAGTTATTACTTTCAATAGCTTCTCTGAAATATGAAATAGTTGTAGCTTCTACGTCCATATCAAAGTTTTCCATACGGTTAAAGTACGGCGCAATATAATCAGCACCACACTGTATAGCCATAAGACCCTGAAGCTTGGTGTATACAGCAGTTGCAGTAATTCTATAACCATTAGCTTTAAGATATCTTATAGCTTTAAGACCTTCCTCTGTTACAGGAATTTTGATATAAACCGCTTTATCAATATTCTTAACTATTTTTTCTGCTTCCTTAATAATAAGTTCTGCAGTTGTAGCTGTAACCTGCACGTGCAAGGTCTTATCAAAACCTATAAGTTCTCTGATTTCTTTAAAGTGATTAAAGAAATCAATTTTTCCTTCTGCTTTTATAATCGAAGGGTTTGAGGTTACGCCTGTATAAGGAAATATTTCGCCGTAATGCTTGATATCATCAATGTTTACGGTATCAAACATTATTTCCATTAATAGCCTACTTTCTCCCAACATTCAAAGGGTGCAGCAAGTTCTTCACTGATATAAACCTGTGTTTTCTTTGTCTGAAGCATTGTGCTGGGGAGGTAAGGTGTGATAGGACCATGTGTGCAAAGACGTGATGTCATTCTCTGCCATGATGAGAAAGTACCGCATGTTGCAAGTGCATGAACTTCGATTCTTTCTTTAGCGCGCATTACATCCAAAGGTCCGATTGTTGCAGCTTTAGGCGGAACGTTTGCAATGTCACCTGACTGACCGAATGTACCGTTAAGTGAGTTCTGCATAATTGTCATAGGATGGAGTGTAACAATCTGTGCAGGCTGATTGAGCCATTCTTCGATATCACCGCTGCCGATGAATTCAGGAATAGGATCAACGAAAGCCATATGACCTGCCCAACCGGGTGATGTTGAAGCGATATCAGCACCGCCTTCTGAAATATCATTGATTATTTTTGAGTAATCTTTGATGTTTGCATTTGTGGGGAAGTGAACATTTTCCATAGGCATACGAAGTTTTTCATCTATCTGGTAATAGAAGTATTTGATCATTGAATGAGCAAAACCTGCTTCATATGTGATAGGAGCGATGTTACCGTCCTGATCAGCCCATTCATCTTCAGCGAAGAGATGAACTTTTGAACAGTCAACTTTGAAATAGTTGATAAGCTGTGCAAGTGGAATATATGTATCGGGTTCAGGGTTACCAAGAATCATTGTAAAAGTTTTGCCTTTTTCTGAAGCTTCTTTAAGTCTTGAGAAAAGTGTAGCAATAAGAACAGGATGAGGATTCATCATAACTTTTACTTCAAATTCAGGATGCCACCAATCTTCTCTTTTTTCGAGATCTTTGCCACTGAGGCTACGAACATATTCGCAAACTTTGCGATCCTTGAAAGGAACGAAATCTGCAGGTTCAAAACTGAACTTTGTTGCGGGATCGACGATAAAGTCTTTCATTTTAATTACCTCTTTTCTATTTTTTAAAAAGTCCAAAAATATACAGACTTTCCATAGTATACAATTTCATTCTACATCATATTCATTATAATATCAAGAGCTTTTATAAATAAATATATAACTGATTATATACAAAAAGCCTATATATGCAAACAAAAAACGCTCTGATTTTTTATTTCAAAGCGTTTTTTTATTAATTTATCAGTTCTTTACGGAATTGAGTGTCGTATAAAGTTTTATAAACTCCGCCTTGTTCAAGAAGCTGAGAATGAGTGCCTCTCTGGGACACCTTTCCGTCTTTGATAACAAGTATCTCATCTGCTGCCATAACAGTTGAAAGCCTATGAGCTATAATGAGCGCCGTTCTTCCTTCCAAAAGTGGTTCAAGGGCTGTCTGAATTGCATATTCGCTTATACTGTCAAGAGAAGATGTGGCTTCATCCAGAATAAGAAGGGCAGGATTTTTAAGTATTGCTCTTGCAATGGAAACCCTTTGTTTTTCACCGCCTGAAAGCTTAAATCCGCGATTACCCACCACTGTGTCATATCCATCGGGAAGAGACGAAATAAAATCGTGAATATTAGCATCAATACAAGCGTTTATTATCTGCTCGTCAGTCGCTTTTGAATTTGCATAAAGAAGATTTTCTTTAATGGAAGCGTTAAAAAGATAAGTTTCCTGAGTAACCATTGCAATGTTACTGCGAAGAAAACCGAGGTCAAGTTCTCTGACATCAATGCCGTCAAACATAACTTTTCCGCCTGTAACGTCGTATATTCTCGGCACAAGATTTGCTATTGTGGATTTGCCCTCTCCCGACGCACCTACAAGAGCAATAGTTTTACCTTTTTCAAGCTTAAAAGATATTCCCGACAAAATTTCTTTTTCGTCAATATACGAAAAACGCACGTTAGAAAATTCGACCTCACCTATAGCTTTTTGGGGAATAACTGCATTTTCGGGAGAATCTATTTCAATGGGCATATCATAGTACTCAAAAATGCGCTGAAAAAGAGCCATTGAACGAACAACATCAACCTGAATACTAAATAACTGATCCACAGGTCTGTACAATCTTCCGAGAAGAGAAACTATAACTGTAATATCCCCCACCGAAAGAGAGCCGTCTCCCACCACTACAATAATAAATCCGCCAAGCAGGTAAATGAGAAGCGGACCCATATTCGTGGCTATGTGCATAACTCTCCAGAACCACATTCCCACCATACGTTCTTTTATGGCAAGACGTGTACATTCTTTGTTTATGTCTATGTATTTTTCAAGGTCCTTTTTTTCGTGTGTAAAAATCTTAGTGAGTTGCTGACCGCTGACAGATAAAGTCTCGCCTATCATCTGGTTCATTTTATCTGCCTGCTCGTGAGTTTTTGCTGCAAGTTTCCATCGACGTTTGCCCACAGCCATTGTCGGCAGTGACATAAGAGGAACAAGACTTGCGCCTATAAGAGCAAGAATCCAATTTTTCTGAAACAGTGAGATCACGGTAACAACTATCGTACAGACGTTGCTGAATATATTTGCCATAGTGCCGGATATAACACTTTGAACTCCGCTTATATCCGACGTCATTCTTGTAACTATATCGCCCTGCCTGTTTGTTGTAAAAAACTTATGAGGCATTTTTTGCAGATGCGCATACATCTGATTTTTCATATCGTACGCAATGTGCTGCGCAACGTATGTATTTACGTACGTTTCGATTACAGTTATCAGATTAGATGCTATAAGCACGGCAAAAGACAAAATCACCAGTTTCACAAGCAAAGGAAAATCACGGGCATACAGGCCGTCATCAATCATTTTACCTGTAAGCATACTGGGTACAACGCCTAAAACCGCAGAAACAACTATAGCCAAAAACACAAAAATGAGTCTGAATTTATACGGCAGAAGATAAGAAAAAATACGTTTGAGAAAAGGCAACGTTATTTTGGGCATATTCTTTTTTTCTTCTTCGGTAAGAGTTCTACCAAGACCTCTTCTTCCCATTGGTGGCGGCATTATAAAACCTCCTGTTATTTAAATGTGTTGAAATCTCCGTCTAAAAACTCCATACGGCATATACGTACCTTTGACAGTAATATACCGTTTGTTTGCAAAGCATCAACTACGTATGCAGGGCTCAAAGTAGACACGCCCGACAAATCAAGAACTGTATCAATAATCTTTTTACCGTCTTTTTCTGTACACTCCAGTTTATGAATAAACGAAGTGATGTCCACAGTCTGTTCCGAGCGTTTTGTTTTTTTAACCATCATAACAGGTTTTGAAAAAAGCTCTACTATATCTTTGCAAGACGCCTTTGTTTCAAAGACAATTTTATATCTTGCAAAAGTAATATCTTTGAGTTTGTTTTTCGGAAAATAAACGTCCTTGATTTTAAGGGCTTCAGGAAAAGCATTTTCAAGAGCTTTTTTATCAAGAGAAGCGCCGAGATTAAGTCTGAAGTCCATCATTTCACAGTTACTTTCATATCCAAGAGAAAGAGGGGGCGTGAAAACAAGATGGGGACGGGGCGTAAAGCCCTCGCTCATCCAGATATCAAGTTTTGAACGTCTGAGCGCACGGCTTACGGTACGGGCAAGATCAAGATGTGAAAAATAAACTGCTGCGCCGTGTTTTTCAAATACCGCGCGTACGTCAATAAACGGTTTGTTATCTGACATCGCATTTTCCTCCATCCATAAGTTTTGAAGCTCCGCAGCCTGTACAACCCTCTTTGCAGTTTCGGGTTGTTTTGGCATCATATGCTTTTTCGGCTTCGCTCATAAGATATTTTTTAGTAACGCCTATATCTATAAAATCCCAAGGCAGTATTTCGTCAAAAGAGCGTTTGCGGTTTGCATAGAAAGACATATCCACGCCTGCTTTTTCAAAAGCGTCAGTCCACTGTTCAAAATCAAAAAATTCGTCCC
This sequence comes from Eubacteriales bacterium, assembly GCA_045657265.1. GTDB lineage: Bacteria > Bacillota > Clostridia > Oscillospirales > QAKW01 > RGIG9041. Next base: position 29,095 of record JAZOSU010000017.1, read on the forward strand.
AAGCACTCAGTCTTGCGCCTTTTTCACACATAATTTCCAAAGCTTTGCCAAGTCGTCTGTCACCTCTGGCAAGAACAGCTTCTATTGCCGACACATACGGCTCGTGAGTTGCAATCTGAGCTTTTATTCCTTTGAATTTTTCGTGAAGTCTTGTCTGTTTATCTATAACACAGTCAATAGTATCCTGCGCTTCCCACTGAAACGGCGTAAACGGCTTAGGCACAAAAACAGATGCCGAAGACGTTATGGTTATAAATCTGTTTCTTTTTTTCTTGTCTACACTGAAAAATATTTCTACAATCTGTGCTGAAAGGTCAGCTATTGCAAGTACATCGTCCATCGTCTCTGTAGGAAGACCTATCATAAAATAAAGTTTAACAGATGAGTTTCCGTTTTCAAAAGACATTCTGCAGCTTTTTTCAATATCTTCAAAAGTTACGTTTTTGTTTATTACGTCACGCAGTCTCTGTGTTGCAGCTTCGGGCGCAAAAGTAAAGGTGGATTTTTTCACTCTTGAAATTTTACCTGCGAGTTCTTTTGAAAAATTATCTATCCTCAGTGACGGAAGCGAAAGATTAATCTTTTTAGGCTCTGTCATTTTAAGAAGCTCGTCCACAAGCTGTTCAATTTCAGGAAAATCGCTTGACGAAAGAGAACAAAGAGAAAGTCCGTCATGACCTGTACATTCCAAAAGCTCGTCCGCCTGTTTTGTAAGAGTATCTATGCTTTTACAACGTATCGGTCTTGTCAGCATTCCTGCCTGACAGAATCTGCATCCTCGTATACATCCTCGGAACAGTTCTATTGTAACTCTGTCGTGAACTACATCTATATACGGAACTATCTGTGTTTTGGGAAAATACATTCCGTCAACGTCCTGTTCAATAGCTTTTTGTATTCTTTCAGGAACTCCCTGCGTATTGGGAACAAAACTTTTTATAGTTCCGTCGTCATTATATTCAACGTCATAAAGAGAAGGAGCATATATACCCTTAACTTCATTTACAGCTCTTATAAGAAATTCTTTTTTGGAAAGGCCCTGCTTTTTAGCCTCCGCCATAAGCTGACAGAGGTCCACGAGCTGAGTTTCTCCCTCGCCTATCAGAAACAAATCCACAAAATCCGCCAAAGGTTCAGGATTGTATGCGCAGGGTCCACCTGCTATTACAATATTATGAAGTCCTTCTCTATCTTTTGCTAAAATGGGAACGTTTCCCAGTTTAAGCATATTAAGAACAGAGGTATAACACATTTCGTACTGAAGAGTAAACCCTATCATATCAAACTCATAAAGAGGTCTTTTACTTTCAAGGGAATACAGCGGGATATTATTTTCCTGAAGTTTCTGCTCAAAATCAGGCCAAGGCTGCATAACACGTTCACACCAGAGATTAGTTTTTTCATTGACCGCTCCGTAAAGAATACGGTAGCCGAGGCAGGACATAGCTATATCGTAAATATCAGGGAAACAGAAAGCAAAATGCACATCTATATTCCGGTCATTTTTTATACATTCATAAAGTTCACCGCCTGTATATCTGGCAGGTTTCTGAACCGAAAGCAATATTTCGGATAAATCATCAAGTTTTATTTTCATATATTGTTTACTCCCATAAGCAATATCAAAAGATATACGCAAATAATAAAAAGAGACAGGTTAAATCCTGACCTTAAAAATATTATAACAGATATCACACCAAGGGGCAACAAAAAAATAAAAGACAATACTTTAATAATTTGAGTTGCTTTTTCTCTTGAGAACTTATTGCACATAACACAAAAAAGACCTCTGCCTCCATCAAGCGGGTACAAAGGTAAAACGTTAAGAAAAAACAATGCGAAATTGGACAGGGCAATAAAACCGCAGATTTTATCGTAGGTAAAAAAGTAAATTACTACAAAAACAGTAAAACCCAAAAAACTCGCAATCGGTCCCGAGAACGCAACTATGGCTTCATCTGTATAACTCATCTGAGAAGTTTTAAGAGAAATGCCTTTTGTTCCTATATGAACACTTCTCATCTTGTATCCAAAAAATTTAAGAGTAATTATATGAGCCGCTTCATGAAAAAGAGCGCAAAGAACCGATATAATTGAAAACACCGTTCCGTCAATAACAACAAAAGCCGCCATTACCATAATAATAAGCGGCGACAAACTATATTTCTTCATAAATATATTCAGCAGGGTCTACACGCACACCGTTTTTTCGTATTTCAAAATGAAGATGTGTTCCCGTACTTTTTCCTGTAGACCCGATAATCCCGATAACCTCTCCCCCGTTTACGTTTTGCCCGTCAGATACGGATATTTCAGACAAATGTCCGTAAAAGCTCTGCAAATCCCGATGATTTATAATAACGTAATTCCCGTATATGTCATTACTTCCTGTCTTTTCCACAAATCCGCTGTCAAAAGCGAAAATTTTGCTTCCTTTTGCTGCCGCAAGATCTATCCCGTGATGCCCTGCCATTTTCTCATTTGTAACAGGGTCGGTTCTTGTGCCGAAATTTGATGTTACAACTGCGTTTTTGACAGGCATAAAGGCAAAACTTCCTGTTTTGAATCTTTCCGTAAGAGCAGTTGACAGATAACAAAACTCCAGATCATCCGCTGAGCGAAGAAGTTCACCCTCGGGTTTTTCGTTTGAATTTTCGGTTTGCAAATCATTTTGGTTATTATTAAGTTTTTGGACAGTTTCATATCCTATGTTTTTTATGCACTCAACAGCGGCATTGTAAATATCGGGTTTTGCAGTCTTCAGATAAAACACGCCTCCTATTGCAAAAATCAGAATTATCAGTACCGTTACAAACACCGATCCTCTTTTTTCTGCTTTTTTAAGCCTTCTTTCCAAAAGAGCTTCACGTAAATTCTCCATAATAAAAAAATCACTTCCATAGTTTTTTACATTTCTATGAAAGCGATTTTTAAATTATTACTTAATTGTTATCTTGTAGAAATTTTTCTTACCTTTTTTCAGAACGGCATCAGTAAGCTGCTCTTTTGTAAATCTGGTGTTCGGGTCGGTTACTTTTTCATCGTTTATCATAACACCGCCCTGCACAACAAGACGTCTTGCCTCTGATTTTGAAGGAGCTGTTTTACCTTCAACCATAAGATCAAGTATACCTATATCACCGTCTACTGATATTTCAATAGTCGGCATATTTGCAGAAACACCGCCGCCTGCAAAGAGTGAACGTGCAGTTGCCTGTGCCTTTTCGGCTTCTTCTTTTCCGTGTACAAGAGCAGTAAGCTCATAAGCAAGAATTTCTTTTGCTGTATTGAGCTGAGCGCCTTCCCATTTATCCATTTCATCAATCTGTTCAAGGGGAAGAAAAGTAAGCATTCTTATGCATTTAAGAACGTCTGAATCTCCTACGTTTCTCCAGTACTGATAGAAATCGTAAGGGCTTGTCTTTTCAGGGTCAAGCCATACTGCACCGTTTGCTGTTTTACCCATTTTCTTGCCCTCTGAGTTCATCAGAAGAGTAATTGTCATAGCGTAAGCATCTTTGCCTAATTTTTTACGGATAAGCTCTGTGCCGCCAAGCATATTTGACCACTGGTCGTCACCGCCGAACTGCATATTGCATCCGTAGTTTTTATAAAGATGATAAAAATCGTAGCTTTGCATTATCATATAGTTGAATTCAAGGAAAGAAAGACCTTTTTCCATACGCTGTTTATAACATTCTGCACGAAGCATATTGTTAACTGAAAAACAAGCGCCAACTTCACGTAACACCTCAACGTAGTTAAGCTCTAAAAGCCAGTCGGCATTATTAACCATCTGAGCTTTTCCTTCGCCAAACTCGATAAATCTGCTCATCTGTTTTTTGAAACATTCGATGTTATGCTCGATAGTTTCTTTAGTAAGCACCTGTCTCATATCCGTTCTGCCGGATGGGTCACCTATCATACCTGTACCGCCACCTAAAAGAGCGATAGGTTTGTTACCTGCCATCTGAAGTCTTTTCATAAGACAAAGAGCCATAAAATGACCTACGTGCAAAGAATCTGCTGTGGGGTCAAAACCAATATAGAATGTAGCTTTACCATTGTTTATAAGTTCTTTGATTTCTTCTTCGTCTGTAACCTGCGCTATAAGTCCGCGGGCAACGAGTTCGTCATAAATTGTCATATCATCCATCTCCTGTATAAAAAATAAATCCCCCTGTCCCAAATCGGACAGAGGGCGAATTTACGCGGTACCACCTCTGCAACCTGTATTTCTCGCAAAATACAGCTTACAATGTACTTGACATCTGTGCTTTATCGGGCACACCGCTTTTGCTCACAAAACTGTAATTCATCTGCATTCCGTCTGTTCTTTCACACCAACCAAGAACTCTCTTAAATCGAGTAATGCACCTACTGATATTTTGTTCAACGCAAAAGAAAATGAACAATACGGCATAATCATATGCCGTATTCTGAATTTTTAATTAAAGATTTCCGAAACCGCCTTCGTCATCATCGCCAAAAATGTCTTCTTCGATGCTTTCTGAAACCGAGTTCATTATAACTTCATCAAGTTCGTATACTTCGAGTTCGGGTCTGCTGTATTCTTTTTTTATAAAATCGCCTCGATTCCAAACTGCATATTAATTTGTTTTATTATACTATCACACCTGTGTAAATGACATAGCTTTATGTTGCATCATTTTGACTTTATGCAAACTACTTTGTTATTCTTTCTTACGACAAAATGAATAATATTCTGCATAAAATCCATCGGTTTTAATAGACATAATTTTGGTCTTGAAAATATTATCGAAAAACGTTTTTAACATTTTGAACAGAGTTTTGAACAGGTTTCAAAACCAACTGTGGACAAGCTTTGCAGAGTTTTTGACATAAAAATCGCAGTCTTGCAAACGCATATTCTGTTAAAAACTAAAATCGGCATTTGGTTTACATAATGTGTCTTGTATATCTGCTGTTGCGTATGCATTCTGACTTATATCCGTAACGTTTCCCGCAACAAATTCATAGTATCCCTGAGCCCCTACCATAGCAGCATTATCACCGCAAAGAGAAAGAGGCGGAAGATACAGTTTTTTATTTTCAGGCAGATTTTTCTCGAGTTTTTCGCGAAGCATAGAGTTAGCTGAAACACCGCCTGCCACAACGAGTTTATCCATATTGTACTCTTCTGCCGCCGCAAAAAATTTGTCACACAAAACACCTGTTACAGCATCGCTGTATGATGCGGCAATGTCCGCCTTATCAAGAGTTTCACCTCGTTGTGATGCTGTATGCACAAGATTTACAACAGATGTTTTTATTCCTGAAAAAGAAAAATCAAAAGGAGCATCTTTAAAAGAAACTTTCGGGAATTTAAAAGCGTTTACGTTTCCCTCATTTGCAAGTTTATCCATATAAACACCGCCGGGATAACCAAGACCTAACACTCTTGCCGCTTTGTCAAAAGCTTCTCCTGCAGCATCATCTCTTGTATGACCTATTATTTTATAATCTGTGTAATCCGATACAAGAACAATATGTGAATGTCCTCCTGACACTACCATAGCAATAAACGGCGGAGTCAGGTCGCTGTGAGCAAGGTAATTTGCCGCGATATGAGAGCGGATATGATGAACAGGAACCAAGGGCTTATTATTCGCATAAGCTATTCCTTTAGCAAAATTAAGCCCCACAAGCAATGCGCCTATAAGTCCGGGCGCGGCAGTTACTGCCACCGCATCAATATCATCCATCGTCATATCAGCTTTAAAAAGTGCATCCGAGGCAAGTGGCATAATTTTTTCTATATGGCAACGTGATGCAATTTCAGGCACCACACCGCCGTAAATTTTATGTATATCTATCTGTGAAAAGACAGTATCAGAAATTATCTGTCTGCCGTCTTTGACAACTGCAGCCGCAGTTTCATCACAAGAACTTTCTATTGCAAGTATATTCATAATTCTCTCCGATATATAACAGCATCTTCCACAGGGGAAGAATAATAATTTTTCCGAACAGAAATCTGTTCAAAACCGCATTTTTCATAAAGCGCTATTGCTTTATAGTTACTTTTTCTGACCTCTAAAAGCTGACACTCTATGCCTTTTTGTAGGCAAAACTCTGCAGAAAACTCCATGAGTTTTTTCGCAACACCCATTCTCTGATAATTTTCGTCTACAGCTATATCAAGAATATCTGCAGTGTCAGGCGTCAACAAAAGACATAAAACTCCCACTATCTCCCATTCTTTTTTCGCAACAAACACTTTTGCAGAAGGGTTTTCAACATATTCTTTAAGCTCACGGGCAGGATTTTTGGTACAAAGTGACAGTATTTTTTCAGTTTTATCGGTATCTTTCAAATCAAATTCGGTTATTTGCATTCATACCACGTCCTTCCCCACTGCACGTCTGCCTTAAGACGCACATTAAGAGACATAGCATTTTCCATTTCTCTTTCAAGAAGAGTCATAACCTCATCTTTTTCATCTTCGGGAGCTTCAATTATAAGTTCATCGTGAACCTGCAAAATAAGTTTCGCCTCAAGATCCGAGTCTAAAAGCGCTTTTCTTGTATTTACCATTGCTATTTTGATAATATCTGCCGCGCTTCCCTGAATTGGTGCATTCATTGCGGCACGTTCTCCGAAAGAGCGCATCAGATAATTTGACGATGAAAGTTCCGGAAGATATCTGCGTCTTCCCATAAGAGTAGACACAAAGCCGTCCTCTTTTGCCTTTTCAACAACGTTTTGCATAAAATCACGCACTCCGCTATACTTTTCAAGATAGCTGTCAATATACTGTTTTGCCTGTGCTTTGGTTGTTTTAATATCCTGAGCCAAAGAAAAATCCGATATACCGTATACGATACCGAAATTTACAGCCTTTGCGGCTCTTCTCATTTCAGGTGTTACAAAATCCGCAGGAACGGAAAATACTGACGATGCAGTAACTGTATGAATATCAGAGCCACTTGCAAAAGCATCAAGCATAGCTTTATCATCCGCAATATGAGCAAGTACGCGAAGCTCTATCTGTGAATAGTCTGCATCAACAAGAACCTTATCGTCATCTGTCACAAACATAGCTCTCATTTCTCTACCCAGAGCAGTACGGACGGGAATATTCTGCAAATTAGGTTCGGTTGAAGAAATACGACCTGTGTTGGTAACAGTCTGATTAAAGCTTGTATGAATTCTTCCGTTTTGGTCAATAAGTCCTAAAAGCCCGTCACAATAGGTACTTTTAAGTTTAACGTACTGTCTGTATTCCAGTATCTCGTCTATAATTTCGTGTTTGCCTGAAAGTTTCTGAAGAATATCCGCGCCTGTGGAATATCCTGTTTTGGTTTTTTTGCCGTGAGGCAGACCTAATTTTTCAAAAAGTATAACCCCAAGCTGTTTGGGAGAATTAATGTTAAACTGCTCTCCGGCAAGAAAATGTATTCTGCTCTCAAGAGCATTTATGTTTTCGGCAAGTTTGTCGGAATATTTCAAAAGCGCCGATTTATCCACCGCAAATCCGCAGTTTTCCATATCGGCAAGACAAAGAGTAAGCGGAAATTCTACGTTATAAAGCAGTTCTTCCTGACCGTTTTGTTTTATGATCTGTTTTTGTTTTTCAATAACCTTATCAAGAAAATATACCTGCACGTCAACGGTAGTTGCAATTTCATCAAGATAATCCTTGACAATATTTTCAAGCAGATAACTGTTTGCCGACGGGTCAATAACGTACTGACACACTTCGATGTCGTAAAAAGGCTTTATATCCTGTTTTTCCAAAAGAATTTTTTTATAAATATCTTTTGGCATAAATGTATATTTTTCAATATCGTTATCAACAAGCAGTTTTTTATAATCTGCAATTTTAGCAACAGAATCCGAAACTTTTGCATACATAACTGCATCTTCAATTAAAAAATAGAGACCGTTTTTTGCAAAATAATCGTACTGCTCATGGGCAGTGCTTTCAAAAACATCAACGCTGCGTTGTGTTTTTTCAGGCACTTTAATATCCATCTGTTTTAAAACACTTGTAAGCTCATATCTTTCAAGCAGTAACGAAAGCTTTTCGTCATCGTACTCTTTAACCAAAAGCTCGTCGTCTTTTATGTCAATCTCAACGTCTTTTTTGATAGTTGCAAGTACCTTGGATAAAAATGCGCTTTCTTTTCCCTCACAAAGCTTTTTATATGTTGCAGGCTTGAAACTATCTTGTTCAAGATGCTCGTATAAATTTTCAATAGTACCGTACTGTTTTATAAGCTCGGTTGCGCCTTTCTCACCGATACCTGCAACACCTTTTATGTTGTCCGAGCTGTCACCCATAATAGCTTTGAGGTCAATTATGTTTTCAGGTTCAAAACCATATTTTTCAAAGATAGCGTCTTTGTCATATACGTCAACTTCGGACATACCGCCTTTTGTAACAGGCATAATAACCTTTACAAAATCATTTACAAGCTGAAAATCATCGCGGTCTCCCGAAACTATATCACACATATATCCCTTATCTGTGCAATACTGAGAAAGAGTACCTATAATATCGTCTGCTTCATAGCCTTCTTTTTCAAAAATGCGCACGTTCATCGCTCTGAGAATCTCTTTAAGCGGTTCCATCTGCATAGCAAGTTCATCAGGCATACCTTTTCTCTGTGCTTTGTATTCAGAATACATATGATGTCTGAAAGTTTTAGCGCGTACGTCAAAAGCAACCGCAACCATATCGGGTTTTGACATTTCAAAATATTTAAGATACAGTTTCAGAAATCCGTGCAAAGCATTTGTAGGCTCTCCCGCTCTTGTGGTAAGAGCTTTTATTGCGTAAAAAGCCCTGTTTATTATTGAGTTTCCGTCAAATACCAATAATTTCATTCATGTCCTCCGGCATAGGTGATTTAAAAAACATAGTTTCTCCCGAAATGGGATGTACAAATTCAAGTGTATGGGAATGAAGAGCGTGTCTTTTGATTCCACCTGAAAATTCTTTGCCGTAAAGAAAATCTCCCGCAACGGGACATCCTATATACGACATATGTACTCTTATCTGGTGAGTGCGCCCCGTTTCAAGCCAGAGCCTCAGAAGAGAAAACTCACCTTTTTTTATAACTTTATAATGCGTAATGGCGGTGTCGCCTTTTTCAAAATCGACACATCTTTTTATAACAGAATCATAGCATCTTGCAATAGGCGCATCAACTGTTCCTTCGTCGTCTTTAGGAGAGCCTTCAACAATAGCAAGATACTCTCTTTTTATTTTTTTATCGCGAAGGTCCGCAGATAAAACGGCAGATGAATGCATATTCTTTGCAATAAGAATAAGTCCGCTTGTGTTTTTATCAAGCCTGTTGACAGGTCTTATAGTTGCAGGACCGCCGTTTTGCTCAAAATGATAAGCGAGTGCATTTGCAAGAGTAGTACCGTAATTATCCGCAGAGGGATGTGTTGCCATAAAAGGCGGTTTTACGCACACAACAACGTCCTTATCCTCATACAGAATTTCAACAGGATGGTTAACAGGCGTTATATTTTCCGCTCTTTCTTCTTTATCTTTTATATAAACAGTCAGCACATCTCCTTTTTTTAAGGTTTTAAGCACGGTAACTTTTTTATTGCCAATAAGAATCCCGTGAGGATTTCTTTTAAGGTCTTTTATAAGACGTGAAGAAAAATTTTTATACTTCAAAAAAGCCAGAACCTGTTTCCCAGCAAAATTTTCATCTATTGTAAACTGTAATTTTCTTATCATATTCTTTCTGTTTTCAATGCGCTTGAAAGCAAAATACCTCTTTCAATATTAGATATACTGTCATAAAGTTTTTTGGAAAGTTTACCCTCTGAAATTTCCATAACCGTATCGCATATATCAATCAAACAGACAGGAGTTATAAATTCTTTTTCGTCTACCGCAAAAATCTCGGAAATCTGTCCGTTTTTGTAATAATCCACAATTTCATCTGACGATATTTTACGCTTGATTACGTTAAGTCCCCATTCTTCCATAAGAAGCACGGCAGTGTTGAACATATAACCGCCTTTTTCAAGTGGAGTAATAATATCGTCTCCTATTCTGAAAAATATATTTCCAAAGCCCGAAACTTTAATATATTTTTTATAAAATCCGTCTACAAGCAAAGCTCTGTCATATCCCATCTGCTGTGATGCGGCATTTGCTCTGTGCAGTGCAAAACCGTACTCGCTTGTACCGGGATAAAGCTCGTTTACAGGGCATATATCACAAATCAGAGACGTACCTTTTTTATATTCTTTTTCTCGGTATTCAATATTGACTGTAAACACCGCTTTTTCCACAGGATAAACCGCTTTCATATCCCCAGAAGAGAGAGTTATATGAACAATAAAAAAACTGTTTTCTTTTAAAAACTCACGTTCTGTTCTGATAAGCTCACGTATTGCATATTCCGAGTAAATCTTGTCTGCTTCAGGCAGTCCAAGGGCTCTTCCTTTTTCGTTAAGAGAGTCTATCACGTCATCAAGAAACGGGAGAGATATTTTTCCGTTTTTGTCCAAAACAGCACGTACACACTCAGTTACGGTTATTCCGCAAACAGCTCCTGCCCATATAGGCATACATCGGAATTCTTCTACCGGCATAATAGTATTTTTGTACCATCCGTCATCGCCTTTGCGGTACATCATAAACATATAATCGGTAAAATCTCCGTTTGATATCTGTTCTTTCGATGTTCTGTTTTGTTTTTCAATAAATTTAAGATCAGCCATATTAGGTCCTTATTTTTCTGAATTGAGCAGGTCCATTTCCTGCTTTGAAAACGGGTTAACAACTACTGTCTGATACCCGTCATATACTACCATACCGGGTTTTGCACCTGTCGGTTTTTTAACATTCTGAACGGGGCAATAATCCACCTCAACTTTCAGATCGTTTTTTGCACTGCTGTAATATGCGCAAAGTCTTGCCGCAAATTCAATAACAGAATCAGGTGGCACAGATGCTCCGCAACAAATGATTACATGAGATGAATGAATATTTTTGGTGTGAAGCCATATATCGTTTTTACGAGAAAGCTTGACAGTAACCATATCATTCTGAATATTGTTTCTGCCAACGAGAATAAGAAACCCGTCCTTTTCAAAATGTCTCGGTTTCGTCGGTTTCTCCGTCTGTTTTATGCGGTTTCTTTTTCTCAGATATCCGCCTTTTTCAAGCTCTGCACGAATTTCTACCGCATCGGAGGCATTCTCGCAGTCACACAGCGCAAGAAACACGCTGTCAAGATATGAAAGCTCGGCTTTGTCCTTTTCTATAAGATTTTCAAGTATTTTAACTGAGTTTTTAGCTTTGTTGTATTTTTTAAAATATGCCGCCGCATTCTGCGAGGGCGAAAGCTCGGATTTTAAAGGTATCGTTATTTCCTTGCATCCGTCGTAATAGTTTTCGGCAACAAGCTTTGTCATACCTTTTTCAATGCGGTAAAGATTTGCGTTTATCAGTTCACCGTACAGTCTGTACTTATCAGCTTTTTGAGAATCGGAAAGCTCTTTTTTGCGCACTTCCATAGTTCTTGAAATTCTTGCGTGAGTTCTTGTTATAAACTGAGAAAGGTCTTTTGTTTTTTGTTCAAATCTTGCTTTTCTTGCAGTATCGGAAAAATAGCTTTCAACAGCCATAGACGGCGTCTCAAAGTCTTTTATTTCACAAAAATCACCGTACTGAGTTATTGGCATAAAACAAAAATCTACAAGTTTTTGCGTATCTTTTCGTATTACTATGCAAGGCTCACATTTTCCCGTTTTCATATTTTGCTGAATTCCGGCAATTTCCTGCATAAGTCTTTGTTTGTCACTAAGACCTAATTGTTTTATACGCATTTCACTTTGTTTTGCAGCTTTATATGCAAGTTCTCTTGAAACGATGGGAGATATACCGCATACGTTTTCCATAATAGCTTTTTCCAGAGTTATTTCAGGATTTGAAAATATCTTTTCCGCATCGAAAAGTCTGTCAAAAGGTATTTTCCCCTCCTGATGCACAGGAGGTATATATTTTGCAGATGGAAGTATACATCTTCCGCTTGCCGCAGATAAATCTATTCTTCGTATAGCGTCTATTATCTTGTCGCCCTCAGTTAAAATCATATTAGAGCTTCTGCCCATCAGTTCAACTATGATACTTTTGTCAACCGGCTCAAAAAAGTCATTTTTACATTCAAAATCAAAAACCACATACCTTTCAAACTCAGGCATATACACTCTTTTAAGTCTTGCTGACAAAAAATGTTTTCTCAGCACCATACAAAAAGTGGGCGGCACCGCAGGGTTTTCATATTCCCCCTCTGTAATGGAAAGTCTCGGCGAATTGGTTGATGCGCTTATAAGAAGCTTCTTTTTACAGCTTCCCCTCATTGCAAAAACCGTTTCATCACGGGAGGGCATATAGATTTTATCCACTCTTGCTCCTGCAAGTTCACTATTTAATTGTGTTGTCAGAAATGACAAAAAACAGGCATCAAGGGACATTATTTATCTCCGTTCAACAAGTTGTTTTCTGTTTGATATAAAACAGGGTGCTTTTTTAGAAATCAAATCATAAAGAGGCTTTAAAACTATATTTTCACTTTCAAAGTGACCAAGTACAAAAATATTCATTGAAAGATTATGGGCAGTTACAAAACACTCGTGCTTTGCTTCTCCCGTCACGAGAGTATCACATCCTGCCAAATACGCATCATTTATTGCGCTTCCTCCGCTTCCGCTTACAACGCAGACGCGGTTTACAGGTCTGTTTACAATGCAATCGCAATGGTCTATACCCATATTCTTTTTTATACGCTCTGCAAATTCATATCCGTCAATGCCCTCACACGTTCCGATTCTGCCAAGAGGGGCGCCCTCCAACATAAAATCTTCGATATTTTCAAGAGAACAAACTTGAGCAAGACAGTCGTTAACTCCGCCTTTTGCCATATCAAGACAGGTGTGGGCAGAAATCACCGATATTCCGCTTGTAATATAGTGATAAGGAACGTCTTTTGCGGTGATTTTACTGACTGAACCGAAAATCACAGGATGATGGCTTACAACAACGTTGCATCCGTTTTCTTTTGCTTTTTCAAGAGCGTACATATCTGCATCAAGAGTAAGATATACGCCTTTTATCTCCTGATTTTCATCGCCTAATATAAGACCGCAATTATCCCATGCGCACGCTGTATCAAAAGGCGCCATTTCATTTATTATTTCACAAAGCTCATTTACTTTCATTTTCAAGTTCCTTTTCAATTATAGCAAGTAATTTTTCAAGGGGCGGGATACGTGTTTTGTCTGATTTTTCAGAATGTTCAATACCGTAAAGAGCAGTTTCAACTCTTTTTTTCTCTTTTTTCATATATTCATAGAACAACGCATCCTTGTCCGTGATACCGTATAAATCAACATCACGTTTTTTGCCGTCATACTTTACAAGCAAAGCGTTATATATTTTGTCACCATCACGGCAAAGAGTTCGCTTTATTATGTTGTAACCGCTACCCAAGAGAAACTCTACAAGCTCGTTTATTGCAGTCATTGGTTGCAATACCATAAACTTATCTGTATGTCTGCCTTTAATTATGTTGGCAATAAGCTCTCCACCCATACCTGCTATTACAAAACAGTCAACGCTTTTAAAAATATCCTCAGGAATATCCAAAAACCCGTCAGATAGAATGGTTGTGATTTTATCCTGCAATCCTTCTTTTTGTATAAGTCTTTTTGCCGCACTGAGAGGACCCTCTCGAAGATCCGTAGCGTAAGCTTTCGTTGCTTTTTTACGTATAACCGCAGCCGCCGCAAGTTTACAGTGGTCAGTTCCTACGTCGCACAGCACTCCATTTGGCAACAGTTCATATATCATTTCAAGTCTTTTATCTAACATATATAATACCTCTAATACTTTATTATATATTATTAATATATAATTTACAAGATTTTTATTGACAATAAAAAAAGCCGATATTATAATATTTCCTATGAAAAATTATTTGACATTTACCAAAAAATTGAATATTGCAGACGTTGGGTTTGACGGCAAAACATCGGTTGCCGATATTATGAACCTTTTTCAACAAGCTGTCACTTTGCACACATACGAAATGGAGCTTGATTTTGAAAGTATAAGAAAAAAATATAACGGAAAATGGTTTATTTTAAGCGCCCGTTTTGAAATAGAAAAAAGACCATCTATTCACGATACCATTGAAATAGAAACCTGGCCTTTGAAAGCTTCTGCTCTTAAATTTCCAAGAGCATTCAAACTAAACGACAGTAAGGGAAATACTTTGGTTTCGGCTATGACTCACTGGTGTATTGTGGACTATGACACCGAAGAGATTTTCCGTTCAAGCTCCGTATCAATGCCTTTTGACGAGTTTATCACAGATGACCCCACAACTAAAAAATGCAGCGTTCCCAATACAGAAAATGACGGCATTTATTACAGTCGCAAAATGATGTCATCGGATATTGACCTTAACCGCCACGTAAACAACGTATCTTATATCCGTATTGCGCTGGACTGTTTCAAAACGCAAGAACTTGAAAACCTTGATATCAAAAGCTTTGATATTCAGTACAGAAAACAGTGCTTTGAAGGGGATGTTATGGATTTATACCGCACTAAGACCGAAAACGGCTACGTCATCGAGGGCAAAATAAACTCCGACACTATATTCAAAGCCGCAATTAATATAAAATAAAAATAGCTTAGAGATTTTTCTCTAAGCTATTTTTTATTTCTGTGATTTAAAATAATCGTCAATACCGAGAGCTATGCACTCGCCGAGTCCTTTGGTGTTTTCTGTTATCCATTTTGCGTATTTTGCATAATCGTGGAACTCTACCTCTACTATAAGGTTTGCCATCTGCGGACGCCACACCTCAGCAAAAGGACTCTTTTCAAGCATATCGTCTTTTATTCCGTTGTCTTTGGTTGGAGTAAATGACGATAATCTGTCGTGAATAAACTGCGAAAGTTCTTTTGAGCCTTTATTGTAACCATTATAAAAACAGGTTGTACCCTGATATTTACCGTTATTTGTAACACTGACAGCATTTGAGTGAATTGCAACGTACACGTCAGCGCCCATTGCCTTTGCCTCTTCCGCTCTTGTTACGATATTTGGGTCGCCGTCAACGTATTGCTGACCTTTTATGTATTTGCTTCCGTCTTTTATTGGAGTTTCAACGTTGGAGACAAAAACCTCATAACCCATCTCTTCAAGTTTGGTTTTTGTAACCTCTGCCACAAGCTGCATTTCCTTGCCTTCTGTTGTATCAACTCCAACGTAAGCATTGCTCATCTGATTTGAAGGACTGAGATATACAAGAGGTTTATACCGAGGGTCCTCATACCCTTCAAAAAAGTAGCTTGACATTAAAGCGGCACATTCAGAACGGGTAATTTCACGTTTTGGAGTAAGCTCACCGTTTTCATTGCCTGAATATATAACCCCAAGAGCCGCCGCCATACTGTTTTTAGCATAATCAGAAGTATCGTCAATATCCACAGCCAATATACCTTTTTCTCTTGCCGCTTTAACAGTCTCATCGTAATCAAGAGAATCAATATATTCTTCACCGTAAATCACGTTCATCATCATAATTGCGGCATCTTGTCTTGTAATAAGTCCGGTAGGATTAAAAGTTCCGTCTCCGGCACCTACAATAATACCCGCATTCGCACAAGTCATTACGGCTTTATAGTACCAAGCATTTTTATCAAGGTCAGTAAACTCCACATTTGTAATCGGGGTCATTATGTCGTCGTTTTCATATATATTATAAAGCATCTGACAGAATTCAGCTCTTGTCATATTACCGAGAATACCAAACTCGTTATCGGATATACCAACAAATATCCCTGCAACAACGCATCTGCGGATATGGGTATATCCCCAGTAGTTTCTGTTAAGGTCAATGTATTTTGACATTTTAACGTTTTCGTCTGTTACTATATATTCAATTTCAAAATCCACGCCGTAAACATTAAATTTAACTTTAATAAGACCGGATTTACTTGTATCAGGCTCAGATGTCAGAATTGTATTGTCAAGCAAAATCGTTTTTTCACTGCCGTCGCCAAAAACAAAGTCTATACTTGTACCTGAAATATCAATTTTTTCTCCCACTTGAATAAATTTATCTATTTTATCAAAATGAGTTGTATATTCAGTAACAGTAGTTTCTCCCAAAGGCTCTGCGGCATACGCAGTCATTGAGGTTGCTGTAAATATAAACAAACATAAGATTGTGATAAAAGTTTTTACAAAACGTTTCATTAAAAATCCCCCAAAAGAATATAGAAAAATTATACCACCCGATTTTTTTAATGTCTATAACCAATATATAAAATTTACAATTAAAAAAGCGGTAGGATTTTCCTACCGCAGATTTTATGAAATTTTAAGGTCCAGCTTTACTCTTTCTGCAAGCATCGAAATAAATTCTCCGTTTGTGGGTTTGCCTTTGGTACTTTTAACGGTGTAACCGAAAATGCCGTTGAGAACATCCACATCGCCTCTTTGCCAAGCAACCTCAACAGCGTGTCGTATCGCTCTTTCAACCCTTGATGCCGTTGTGGAATTATTTTTGGCAATAGACGGATAAAGCTCTTTGGTTATTGATTTAAGTATATTTCTGTCAGACAGCGCCATAAGTATTGATTCTCTGATGTAATCATAACCTCTGATAGATGCAGGAACTCCTACCTCGTGCATAAGTTTTGCAACGTAATTCAGAATGTCAAATTCATCGTGAATGTCAATAATAAGCGGTGTTTTGGCAGAATCCTTTGATGACTTTTTCTTATATGCTTCTCTGATTTTACTGTCAACGTACTTTTTATTAAACGGTATAAGAGTAAACATATCAAGTCCGTGTTTTAAAAGGTTTTCAATAACTGCACTGCTGTTTATTGATGACGCAACTCCAAACACTGTATTTTCGCTGTAGCCTGATTCTTTTAACATATCAAGCATACCGCAAGCATCAATATCATGAAGATAAACGTCGGTAATAACAACCTCAGGACTATGTTCTGTAATAAGATTTGCCGCTTCCTGTCCCGACGTGGTTATTCCCACTATTTCATAATCGAACTCCTTTAAAAATTCACAAATAATATTCCCACTGTCTCCACCTGTGTGAGCAAGTACAACTCTAAGTCTGCTTTTCATAATTGATATTCTCCTCTTTTTTATTGATATCAATTATAGCAAGTACTTTCATTGATTTTTAACGATTATTGTCGAACAATTGACAATTATTTCCAATTATTTTTTCATAACAGTGTTATAAATCTCGTTTTTAGGCACTCCTCTGTCTGCCGCAACGTGTCTGATAGCGTCTTTTTTTGTCTCGCCTGTATTTATGTAATGCGTAACGTGGTCTTCAATACTTAGTTTGTGCCAGAACTGTTCTTCTGTCAATTCCCCCTTAGCGCCTTGAACCATTATAACAAATTCGCCTTTAGGCTCGGTTGTTTCAAAATGTTCAATAAGCTCTGACAAATTACCTCTTATAACCTGTTCATAAATTTTTGTAAGTTCTCTGGCGATAGCCGCCGGTCTGTCTCCAAATGTCGCCAAAAGATCCTTAAGCGTACCTTTTACCTTTGTCGGACCTTCATAAAAAATAAGAGTATTTCTTACCGTTTTAAGAGAATCTAAATGTTCCATTCGGTTTTTCTTTGTTGTAGAAAGAAAGCCTTCAAAAGAAAATCTTGAAGTATCAAGTCCGGAAAGCACAAGCGCCGCGCTGAATGCAGATGGACCCGGAACTACCGAAACGTTGAAGCCCTCTTCATAGAGCAGTTTTACAAGGTCTTCACCGGGGTCTGAAATTGCAGGCATCCCTGCATCTGACACCAAAGCGCCTTTTTTACCCTCTTTCAGAAGAGCAACTATCTCTTCGCCTCTGCGGCGTTTATTATGTTCAAAATAACTGACAAGAGGTTTTTTAATTTCAAAACGGTTAAGAAGTTTAAGAGTATTTCTTGTGTCTTCCGCCGCAATAAAATCCACCTCACTCAAGGTATCTATTGCTCTTTGAGATATATCTCCAAGATTACCTATCGGCGTTCCTACTATGTAAAAATCTATATTATTCATCTTTTATCCCTTCGGTATAAATTTTACTGCTTTGCTCTGTATAGCTTCCGTCATCATTATATATTATAAGATTTTTAAGTACCTTAAGATAGGGCGGAGCGCCTTTTATTGCAGATATAAGAACAAGGTTTGGCGCACTGTCTTTTTTGGACTGTATAAGCTGCATAGTTCTCGGTTCAAAACCGCCCTGACGCAACGCATTGAAAATATCGCATATACGCCATGGTCTGTGTATCATATACATTGTGCCGCCTGTTTTCAAAAGATGATGCGCCGCCGCTACAACGTCTTCAATATCGCAAAGAGTTTCGCGTCTTGCGGCATTTTTAATTATATTCGGGCAGTCAATACCGTGACCATTCTTTTCATAAGGTGGGTTAACTGTTAAAATGTCAAAGGTTGATTTCGGGAAATGTTCTGCAATATTTTTTATATCTGCATTAACAATATTGATTCGCTCTTCGCATCCGTTCATCTTTGCGCTTTTTTGCATCAGCGAACAAAAATAATCAAAATACTCAACTGCGGTTATATTTTCTACATCGTTTCTCGCAAGAAACAAAAGCGGGATTATGCCGCTTCCGCTACATATATCTATAACTTTATCTTTTTTGGAAATTTCAGCAAAACCTGCCAAAAGAACTGCATCTATTCCGAAACAGAAAAGTTTTGAATTCTGATAAATGCGATAACCGTTTATATTAAGTTCATCAATTCGTTCATTGTTTTTATCTATCTCCACAAAACCACCTCCTTTAAAATTCTTTTCAGCATTCAGAAATTATGAATAAATTGTTCCCATTTCACTAAACACCCACGCTCCATCTTCCACAACGCAAGGATAGGTAAGTATTCTTTCAATAACTTTAACATTAGGGTCAAGCTCGCCTGTTTCTGTATACTGATAATTATCATATTGTTTTATAATAACACTAACATTTATCTGAGTATCAGACACTTTCTGAACATCATAAGTATGACTTATATAAAGTCCTTGCACACCTGCGCCGTGAGATGTTATTGCAAGTTTTCCGTCAAGCGAATAAAGTTTAGCGGTGAGACATTCTTTTGCAAGATTGTCGGAAAACAAAGAAAAATATCTGTCACAAACATCCTGTACTGTTTTGCATTTACTGTCTTCTACTAAATACAGAAAATAATTTTCTTCGTCTTTAAGTTCAATGAGCTTTTCAAACTGACCGCCAAAATTCATCCAGTAATTGTAATAATTTTGTGCCGTCTCAAAAAACTCAACCACATTATCAACCGTTATATCTGTTCTTGCGCCTTTTGTCTTTTTACCGTAATATGAATCAATTATTTCATCAGCTGCCGCTCTTGCATTGTCTATCTGTTCTCTTGTCAGAACCTTTTCCTCTTCCGGCCCTTTTAATGAATCAGCATTATCCACAAGATATTCCGCAGAGCACCAGCCGGTTTTACCCTGATACTGAGTTTTTGCCCATCCGTTTTGTAATTTTTCTACTATTATTTCTGTTTCTTTAGGTATAAGTACTAAAACCGGACTGTCAGTAGATGCGCTCTCACGCAGATTAAGCCCTCCGTTTGCACTTACGAACATATGTTTATCAACAGACGGCTCTTTCTGTACTTCCGCCTCAGGTTGTTTATCGGGAGTATCGGTATCCTGCTGAATTTCTGTCTGTGAGCTACCAATATTTGCAGAGTGAGAATCTCCGCCGCCATTTATCAAATTAATCATTTTTCCACTGTTGTTACTTGCATAAAGACCAAGAGCCATCAATGCCACAAGTATAATAATCGGCGTAACACAACCTAACTTCACTTTTGGTTTACGTGATACACTTTTTTCTTCTTTGGGCATTTCAAGAGCATCAACAATATCAACAACTTTACATTTGCGTAAAATACCGCCTTCGGCATGGAGTTTCACATGTGTATCAGAGCCGAAATTAAGCATAAATCCGTCAAGTTTATAATCGTTATAAGCTCCCATATTATCAAGAACCCTGTCAAGAGTGCCGCCTGAGCTACGGGTCCACAGATTAAAAGCAATAGCAAATTTGCTTTTTTTACGGTATATTATCTCGTGAATACCGTTATCTATATCAATAATCTGGGGATGATTTTTCTTTTTATATTTAAGTTTATAAGCTTTTCCGTCAATATCGAGATATCCTGCCATACCGTCATCTCTGCCAAGAAGCCAGAACGGTAAAAGAGGAAATATAATAAGTCCCCAATATCTTCCGAAAAAACTTTCATAATGTTTTTCGTAGTCAATTATAATCTTTCCCATAGTTCTCCCCCAAAAAAGCTTTAAGATTATTATATAATTTAACATAAACATTGTCAACAAAAGCAAAAAACCGACAATTTTTGTCGGTTTTTATATTTTTAGTATGTTCTGAGTTTGAATTTTCTCCAGATAGGAATAGTTATTACAGAAAAAACAGCCGCAATAACAGTAAATATTATCCATATATCCATAACACTTTCCCAACCATATACATCTGCCGCCTTAGCAACGCTATAGCTCTGAACAATAATGCTCATAGATGCCGCTGCATTGACTATACCGGCGGCAGTACCGCTTTTTCCGTATTTAGAAAAAAACATATTATAATAGGAAACAAACAAGTTTGTAGAAGTTATAAAAAGTATAAAAAATCCCATAGCTGCTATTATAAACAGAATATTGATTTTACCTATAAATTTAAATAGCAGAACAAAAGGAATAGATATTACAAGCATAATCGCAACGCCCAAAACTTCGTTTTTGATATACTTAGGATAAATAACGGTTTTGACAAGAATCATTCCTATCATACCCATTACAATTATCAGAATATTAAGCAAATTACCTATAGACGGAGTTACAATACCTGAATACATATTTGTAAGCAACGTTGGTGTGAAATTTTTAACACTGATTTCTACAAAACAACTCATAAAAGAAGCAACAACAACTAAAAAGAAACCACTCGCCATAAACATTTTCCAGGTCGAATCATATCCGTCAGCCTCAGTTTTGATTTGTTTTGGAACAACTATCGGCTTGTCCGGAACAAAATATCTGTCAATTTTTTTACATATAATACACATCGCTATGCCGAGCGCAATAAGCATTACAGCCGAAATCAAGAAGTTATATTGCCATTTCGGTATAAATGCGGCTATAAGATAAGCAAGTAAAAGTCCTGCTGACGTACAAAAAGTTATATAAAAAGCAGAAGATTTTCTGTCACTTCTGATAAGCTGGGAAGATACTATTTTGAAAATAGCCGGCCACACCGCAAACTGAGTACAGGCGTTAAACGCCCACACTACCAGCATAAGATAATAATTCTGATTTATAAATATAATAAGGTTTGAAATTCCGGAGCCAAAAAGACCTACCATAATGAGTTTTTCAGGGTCGTATTTATCAACCAAGATACCCCCTACTATTTGTAAAGGAGCATATATAATATAGAAAACCGAATTGATAAGACCTGTCTGTGTAAGTGTTAAAACCCCTTGTTCAACGATAGTTGCCATTGCGGCACTGAAACAGTTTTTTGTCATATACACAATTGTATACACTATCCACAAAAACAAAAAGAAATATCTGCTTACAGTTTTATTTTCAAAATGAGCGCTGTACATATTGTAATCCCTATTATTTAAACGTAATTTAACTCATTATTATATTAATGACATTTAAGCATAATTGCAACTATTATTACCTTAAAAAATGCGCTCTCAGCTTTGAGAACGCATTTTTCATTTTTTATTATTTATCAAGTTTATGGCATTTTGCTACAATTGTTGCAACCTCAGCTCTTGTTATGTTAGCTGTAGGATTAAGTTTGCCGTTTGAACCTTCAATAATACCGGCTTTTACAACAGCTTTTGTTTCAGCAAGTGCCCATGAAGCAACTTTACCTGCATCTGAGAATTTAGAGAGGCTGTAGCTTGAAGCATCTTTCAAATCAAGCTTGAGTATTCCTGCTATGGCAACTATAAATTCCTGACGGGTAATAGGAGCTGTAGGATTAAAGTTACCTTCCGCATCACCTATCATAGAACCGAGAGCATATGCTGCTTTTACATAGTTGTATGACCATTCGGGAATGTCATTAGCATCTTCAAATACTGATGAAACAGGAACGTTTCTGAATGAATAAGGTTCAATACCCATCATAGAACAAAGAAATGCTGCAACTTCCTGACGTGTCGTTTGCTGATTAGGCATAAAGTAAAATTTGCCTGTATTTATATCCTGCTGACCTGATACAAGACCGAGAGCACTTGCTTTATCTATATAAGCTTTTGCCCAATGTGATGAAGCAACGTCAGCGAATTTTGTAGCGCCATCAACACCTTCTTTTTTAAGAATTACAAGATAATTGTTAGGAACACCTGTTTCAGATGTTACTGTCATATAGAAATAAGATTTTTTAGCTGAGTTACCAAGCTGGAATGTACGAACCTCAACGTCTCTCTTATTAACTTTTTTATAAGTAATCGACGGCTCAACAGCAAAGGTTCTGTTTTCGTCTGCGTAAACTACAACGTCAGCAAATACGTCAGTATCAAAATGAGCGTTTACAACAGAAAGTGTGCTTGATGCCGGAATAGTAATAACGTTATCCACTATCTCAGCATTTGGAATACCTGTTACACCGTAAACAAGGTTATCCGCTGATTTTGTATCATTGTACATACTGAGAACGTAAAGCTGTTCGTAGCCGAATTTACTTACAACTTTAACGTAATACTCTGATTCAGCATCCGCAATAGAAACTGCTTTCGATTTTTCGCTTGATGAGATTTCTTTTTTGAGAGCTTTGTCAGAGTAGATAGTATATGTTGCGCCTGGTGTTACGTTGAATTTGAATTCAACTTCAGAAACCATAATGTCCGTACGGTATGTCACACGTTTTCTACCATTATATATAGTAATGTTTTCTAAAGGTGACTGGGCAAAAAAGATTCTTGCATCGTAATCATCAGAACCTGTTCTGTTAAATGTCAGTTTATATTTTGCTACGTTCTTTCCATCACCTGATGTAACAGCTGCGTAAATAACAGTTGATTGATCAGGTTTCATATAGAATGTAGAATCTGCATATTCTTTTTTAAGTTCTTCATCTAAATAAAGTTTATAAGAAGCTGATGGCGAAACCACAAGTTTGAATGGGAAATAAACGTTTGATGTATCAAGTGTTACTGTGATATCTTTGTCATTTTTAACAACTGCTGAATATACTAAGTCTTTGCCTGTGTCTTTGTCTGTATAGGTTATTTCTTTAAGCTCATTTTTAGTTTTGTCAGTTTCAGCTATTATAGAAACGCTGTATTTTGTAGATACTTTTGTTTCGGTATTTGTAGCTACGATATACGCTCTTGTAATATCGTCGGTTACAAAAAGTTTTCCGTCTTGAAGTTCTTTTTCCAAAAGGAAATCAGCATATACTTTATACTGTATATTCTTACCTGTAACTATTTTGGAAATGTCAACTTTTTCTACGCCTTTTTTAACTCTTGCAACGATAGCGTTATCTGCATTGCTGATTGTAATACCGTCTGCATCAAATCCGCCGGCAACTATATCTGTTTCAGCTCCGGGTTCAAGATTTACAACTGCACTCTGTATACGTGTTCCTTCACCGTAGAACGGAACATAGTTGAGATAGTAAGGCATTGAAACAAAGCTTACTATTGTACTTGAAATTGAGAAAAGGCTGTCGCTGTATGGGATAGGTTTCTCTGCACCGATACCGCCTGAACATTCACCATAAAAGTTTTGAGAAGCATCTATTGTACCTACGAGAGTAGAATTAATTACAGTATTGCCGCTTGAATTCTGGAATAAGAACTGGTTATTTACAATGGAAACCTTATAATTAATTGTTTTACCCTGTGTACTGTCTGCACCTTTTATGCTGATAGGTGTAACACCTGAAGGGATACTATGGAACAGGTTATCACTTATGTATGTTTTACATCCTGTATCCGTATGAGCTGCGCCTGAAGACATTTCAGGAAGGAAATACAGGTTAATGTTACATTTTGCCGATGAACCAGATTTATAGAAAATGTTATTCTGAATACGTTTGTAGTCAAGATTTGCACCGAAAGAACCGTTCTGATATGTAAACTCAATGCTGTGTGCGCAGTTATTAAAAACGTTATTTTTAATAGAAACAAGTGATTCTATACCGCCGTTGTTACCTGTTGATGTAAGCCACAGAGATTTACCTGTTGAATTCTGAAAATAGTTGTCTTCAAAAGTTACACCATTCATAGCGCCACCGCCGATAAACGCAACGGAAGAGTTATTAATGACACGGTTATTTTTCATTACGCTGATATCGTTATATCCACGATTGAAGTCAACACCGAATTCGCTGCTAATGCCTGTGAGGATGTTGTTTGTAAAGTAAATGTTTGTTACACGTTTCTCTGAAACAGAAGGCTGAATACAACCTTTTTTTGTAAGAGTTATACCATCGATAGTAATGTTGCAACCTGATGTAGTCCATGACCATGTAGCTGTAATTTTTGTTTCAAGTGTTTCATCCTGACGAGCTTTGTTCAAAGGCATTTCAAATGTTTTATAATTTAAAGCACCGTTAGGGCAAATGCCCGCATAGTTACCATAAAACTTGATACCTCTTTTTGAAACGCTTATTCCTTCGTTATATTCGCCGGGGCCTATTTTAATTATACTGTTAGGAAGAGCTGCCGCAAAAGCTGCTTTAAGGCTTGAAAAAGCGTTTATGCCTTTCTGAGCCCAATAATATTCGTCGTCTGCTTTGCCTTCCTTAACGCCGTAGTTAAGATAAACCTTTTCTCCATCTCCGGCGCTTTTCCAACTTTCAGCATTACAAACGTAAATAACGCCTGTGGAAACGTTAGTGCTGAATTTGGGTGCTTTGTCCAGCGGAACAAAAGGTCTGAAACAGAACTTGTCAGTTGCTTCAGAAGTTTCTTCTGCGCTTACTGTAAAGCATGTTCCAAGCATAGTGAACAACATTACAGTCATTATAAGCACTGACAGGATTTTTTTAGTTTTAATCATAGTGCGTTAACCTCCCAAGTGGTTTCCCATTAATAATTAATATTACACGAATTTATTATATTTTATAACGTCATAAAAGTCAATGACATTATGCTGATTTTAAAGTTTTAGTCATTTTTCATAATTTATAACTTTGGCTTTTGTTTAAATTTATGCTCTCATAATGTCTCCTGCTTTTATTTCAAAAGGCATTTTTACAAAAAAGTGCATATACGGATGCGGACAGTTTTCTATTTCCTCGCCTTTCTGATTCTGCATATTGTCTATAACAAAAGGCACTCCTGTTTTGCCCGGTGACAGAATTTCCGCATTCATGCCCACTTCCGCTTTGTTTTTTTGCACAAACTCGGCAATTCCCGTTTCTTTATCAAAACCTACGCAGTCGGCAAGATACGCTCTTGCCTCAAGATATCCGAAATTTTCAGCAACCTTTGCATCATCCATAGGTTTATCAAAAAAGAATCCTGTATCATATTCTCTGTGAGATACGCTTTCAAGCTCTCTTTGAAGCATAGGGTCAAAGCTATAGCTTTCGGGGTTCTCAAGATATCTGTCAATAGCAATTCTGTACGCATTGGCAGTTACTGCGGCGTAGTATACGCTTTTCATACGTCCTTCAATTTTAAAGCTGGTTATACCGCTGTTTATAAGTTCGGGAATATGCTCTATCATACACAAATCTTTCGAGCCAAATAAAAACGTACCCTGCTCTTCCTGTTCCATAGTAAGAGGCATTTCGGGCCTTTTTTCTTCGCAGATATTAAATATCCAGCGGCAAGGCTGAGCGCAAGCGCCCCTGTTTGCATCACGTTTTGTAAAATGGTTTGATATAAGACATCTTCCACTGTATGAAATACACATAGCGCCATGAATAAACGCCTCAAGTTCAAGTTCAGAAGGTGTATTTTCACGTATGTTTTTTATCTCTTTAAAAGTAAGCTCACGGCTGAGCACTATTCTTTTTGCGCCAAGCTGATAATACATATTCGCCGCACGTGCAGAAACAACAGATGCCTGTGTAGAAATATGTATTTCTCTTTCGGGACTGATTTCTTTAACTAAAGACAGCACACCCATATCAGCAATAATGTAAGCATCAAAAGGAATATTTTTTATGTCATTTAAATACTTTTCAAGCATAGGATATTCATTCGGATGAGGCATAGTGTTAAGAGTAAGATATGCTTTTTTTCCTCTCTCGTGACAGTATTCTACCGCCTGTGAAAGTTCTTCAAGAGTAAAGCACCCTGCCGCCGCTCTCATACCAAACATCTGTCCTGCAAGATATACCGCATCAGCGCCGTAAAGAATAGCGGCGCGCAGTTTTTCAAAATTACCTGCCGGTGATAAAAGTTCTATCATTGTTGTTCCTCTTTTTCAAGCATTTCGGTAAGAGCTTTTGCAAGTTGGTCGGGGCAGGACGTTGATTTGTAACCGCAGACAATCCCCTCAAGTCTGTCAATAGCTTCCGTTGCTTTCATATTTTCAACAAGAGCGCATATGCCCTGAGTATTTCCGTTACATCCGCCCTCAAATTCACAAGAGCGGATAATACCGTCTTCAAGTTCAATTGTAATACTTCTTGAGCAAACGCCCTTGGTTTTATAAGTGTAAGTCATATTTAACATTCCTTTGCTATGATATCTGAAATTATTGTATTAGAAAGGTAAAAACCTTTGTCAGTAAGTTTAAGCTTTCCATTTTCGGCTGTAGCAAAACCGCATTTGCACAGCTTATCTATATACCTCGCACTATTTGGCAGCAAAGATAAATCAATGCCTTTATCCGTGCGTAAATATAACATAACTTTCTCAAAAAACGGATCTGTAATTTCTTCCTTGTAATCAAAATCGAAGCCTTGCCTGTTTATAAACGCATCTACGTCAGAGTCAAAACTGCATCTCACGTCGCCTATTTTTGAATGAGCCGAGGGACCCAGACCGAGATAATCGGTGCCTGTCCAATAACTACTGTTATGTCTGCTTTCAAACCCTTTTTTTGCAAAGTTTGAAATTTCATAATGCCCATATCCGTTGTCTTTCAGATACGCACATATATCGTAGTACATTTTCTGTTGAATTTCCTCATTCGGAACTTCCGTATTCTCACTATACAAAGGAGTACCTTTCTCAACTTGAAGATTGTAACAGGATATATGCGGTATGTCATAATCCACAAGGGTTTTCACGCTTTTTAAAAGACTGTTTCGCGTTTGATTTGGCAGTCCGAAAATAATGTCGCAACTTATATTTTCAAAGCCTTGTTTTTTAGCGTTTTCAATAGCTTTTTTTGCCGCAGCTTCATCGTGAAGTCTTCCTACGGAGAACAATTCTGCATTTTCAAAAGACTGTATTCCTATTGAAAGTCTGTTTATTTTATTAAATTTTACAGTCTTTAAAAATTCTTCGCTGACACTTTCCGGATTACATTCTATAGTTATTTCCGCATCATCTGAAACGTTGAATTTCTGATAAATTCCTTCCATAAGTGCGCTTATCTCATCACAGGTCAAAACGCTCGGCGTACCGCCGCCGATATATACCGTAGAAACAGTTCTGTTTTGAGCTTTTGAATAATAGTCAATACACTTTAAAAGCGCAGACAAATAACTACTCCTTTTATCTGCCACAGAGTAAAAGGAGCAGTATTTACATTTTGATTTACAAAAAGGTATGTGAATATATAAAGATATCATATTTTAGATTTAAACGTATATTCACCGCCGCCGACTTTGTGTGTATTTCCGTCAATAATAATATCGGCAGTTGATTTTTCAGGTACGGTGAAATTATAAATTATATTGTCTCCTTGAATTTCCCAACAAGATTTTACAGTCCCTTTTTTAGTATCAACCAAAGTTTTTACATAAGAAAGTCTCTTGTCAGCAATAGGTTCAAGGATTATATTTTCGTAACTGGGAGCATTTTCGTCTGTTTTGATACCCGCCATAACTCCGTACATCCAGTCGGCGATAGCGCCGTATGCATAGTGGTTATACGAGTTCATAGACTTGCTCCACATTTCGCCTTTTTCATTTATTCTGTCCTAATGTTCCCATACTGTTGTGGCGCCCATCTTAACAGAATAGAGCCATGACGGGAATTTGTGGGTCAGCGCAAGGGTATATGCAACATCAGTATTACCTGTCTCTGTCAAAGCATGAAGAAGATATGCAGTGCCAACAAAGCCTGTTGTAAGAGTATCGCCTGTTTCGTGAACAAGCTTACACAGAAGCTCTCCCACCTTGTTTTTGTCTTCACAAAGATCAAAGTGAATTGCAAGAACACATGCAGTCTGGGTTCTGTATATAGGAAGTCCATCTTTGAGATAATGATGACGGAACTTTTCCACTACTTTTTCATATAAAAATTCATAGTGTGAAACGTCTTTACCAAGAACTTTACCCGCTTTAATAACAAGCTTTGTGGATTTGTTATAAAATAAGCATCTCTGAACAGATTGGTCATAAATTTACCTCTAATTATCGCTGTCAAGCTTAAGCACAGCCATAAACGCCTCCTGCGGCACCTCAACGGAACCGAGCGAGCGCATACGTTTTTTACCTTCCTTCTGTTTTTCAAGAAGCTTCTTTTTACGCGTGATGTCACCACCGTAGCATTTTGCAAGTACGTCTTTTCTGAGAGCTTTTACAGTCTCGCGGGCAATAACCTTTCCTCCGACTGCCGCCTGAATTGGTATTTCAAAAAGCTGTCTCGGTATATGCTCTTTCAGTTTTTCAGCCATTTTTCGAGCTCTCGGATATGCTTTGTCTGTATGAACAATAAATGACAACGCATCCACTATATCACCGCTGAGAAGTATATCAAGTTTTATAAGTTTTGAAGTTTTATAATCACTCAGCTCGTAATCTAAAGACGCATAACCTCTCGTTCTTGATTTGAGTGTGTCGAAAAAGTCATAGACTATCTCACCGAGCGGAAGCTCGTAATGAATGTTAACTCGGTTTGTATCAAGATAGGTCATATCCTTAAAAACACCTCGTCTGTCCTGACAAAGCTCCATTATGTTACCGACAAATTCCTCGGGTGCAATAATATCTGCTTTGACATACGGTTCCTGCGTTTCTGCTATTTCTGCAGGGTCTGGATAGTTTGTTGGATTTGAAATATATTCCTCTTCACCGTTTGTCTTTTTGACAAGATAGGAAACCGACGGGGCGGTAGTTATAATATCAAGCTGAAATTCTCTTTCTATACGCTCCTGAATAATCTCCATATGCAAAAGACCTAAAAAACCGCAACGGAAACCAAAGCCGAGAGCAGCAGAAGTTTCAGGTTCAAACATAAACGAAGCATCGTTAAGCTTAAGCTTTGCAAGAGCTTCCTTAAGATCGTCATATTTCGCACCGTCTGCAGGATAAACACCCGAAAATACCATAGGTGTACATTCTTTGTATCCTGCAAGAGGTTTGTTACAAGGCTTATCTGCATTTGTAACAGTATCACCCACACGGGTGTTTTCAACATTTTTGATAGATGCGGTAAAATATCCGACGTCACCCGCTTCAAGTTTACCTGTAGGCTCAAGACCGAGAGGTCTCATAAATCCGCATTCCACAACATCAAACTCAGCGCCTGTTGCCATCATACGTATTTTGTCGCCCACTTTTAAAGTTCCGTCCACCATACGTATATAAACTATAACGCCTTTATAACTGTCATAATAACTGTCAAATATAAGAGCGGAAAGAGGAGCATTTTCGTCCCCTTCAGGTGCAGGAATGTTGTTTACTACCGCTTCAAGAACGTCCTGCATATTGATGTTCATTTTAGCTGATACCAAAGGCGCATCCTCTGCAGGAACACCTATGATATCTTCTATTTCGTGAATACATCTTTCAGGGTCGGCAGATGGAAGATCGATTTTATTTATAACAGGAACAAGCTCCAGATTATTGTCTATTGCAATGTAAGTATTTGCAAGTGTCTGCGCTTCTATGCCCTGAGAAGCATCAACTACCAGTACAGCTCCCTCACAAGCCGCAAGAGCGCGTGATACCTCGTAATTGAAGTCCACGTGTCCGGGAGTGTCAATAAGATTTATTATGTAGTTTTTGCCGTCCTTTGCTTTGTAATCAAGATGAACGGCACGGGCTTTTATGGTAATGCCTCTTTCTCTTTCAAGCTCCATATTGTCAAGAAGCTGATCCTCCATTTCTCTGGAGGTTACCGCATCGCATATCTCAAGCAGTCTGTCAGCTATAGTTGACTTACCGTGGTCAATATGGGCAATAATAGAAAAATTTCTGATGTTGTCTTTACTCATTTTAGATTAATTTCCTCGTTAAGAATGGTAATCACACCGTTTTCAATTTTAAAAACGGTATTGTTGTCTAAATATCCGGCAACTTTTTTTGAATTTTTATCAACTGTAATCATTGCCGAAAAAGTAGCTATAATTATCACTATAATACACAAAAAATATACTATCCTGCGCATATATATCACCCGAGATTATTTTTTGCATATTCAGGATTTTTATTCCTCTGTTTTTTCTTCGGGTATCTCGCTAATATATATGTCAAGCTCAGGCTGTGACGAAGAGTCTGTTTCAACCTGAATTTCAGGTTTTACTATACCGAGTCTGATAATTGCAATAAATGCAAGAAGCATAAACATCACTATCTGTAACACCCATAAAACTTGTTTGAATGTGTCGTTTGAAAACTCAAAAGCGGTTGCAAACTTGTATACTTCCGATGTCGTAAATATGCCTGCCACCGTAAAAAACAAAGAAGTAAACGCTTTTAATCTACCTACCGTAATGTCTGCTTTAACGCGAACTGCTACAAAAGAAATCAAAAACAAAGCAAGTGTACAGATGGTAAGCATTTCTATCTGGATATCACTTCTGTTTGCATATTTAAAACTATCAAAAAACATAACTATCGCACGTGCCAGAGCATATGCCGGCGGAAAAATCCCGAAAACAGCAGATGCCTTATTTGATGTTTCTTTCATAAGTTCTAAAGCAAATATTCCGAAAAATACCGCCGCAAATAACTCAAATATTCCTATCCAGTCCAAAACTTTTGTTGTTATAATACCGCCTATTCTTATCCCCGCATCAACAGCCATAAGACCTGCGGCAATAACAGCTATAAAAGCCGCGGATTTTCCGCCTGTGCAACAGCTTGCGTCAGCTTTTTCTTTTTTGCCGAGAAAATAATTGATAATTGCTAAGATAACGGCAATTATAATGCCTGCCGTCACCGAATGTTTAAGAATAATCTCAGGTATATTTTCACAGGCGTAATATCCCTGAGAATCAATAATAAACAGATGCTGCAGTACTCTCAAAGCGGCGCATACAAACGCAATGACCGCAGTATATATGAGATTCTTCTTCAATTTTTATAACACTCCTTTTAGGTAATCAAAAACATTATACTATAGCTTTCCAAAAAAATAAATATGATTTTTTAATTTTTTATGTCGGTTGACAAAAAGGTGTATAGAATATATAATATTTAAACTAAATTTTAATTGTAGGTGTACTTATGATAATCATTGACGAATATAAATTCAGACTGACAGGGTATAAAGAAGGCCTTGATAATCTTTACGATGCTCTCAAGCTTGATTACGTTAAAGCGCAACTTGAAAAAGACGAAGCTCTGTCGGCAACGGACGGATTCTGGAACGATATGGAACTTTCTCAGAAAGTTTCGCAGTCTATAAAAAACTCAAAAAACATCATTTCCGAATACGAGTCTCTCGTTTCTTCATACGAAGATCTTGTAGCACTTTTGGAACTTGCAGATGACGGTATGCTTGAAGACATCGAAGATGAAATAGTGGAATCTTTCCCTATTTTTGAAGCCAACCTTGAAAAAGCAAAACTCAAAACACTTCTTTCAGGAGAATACGATAAAAACAATGCTATTCTCACTTTCCATGCGGGTGCAGGCGGTACCGAAGCACAGGACTGGGCGGAAATGCTCTACCGTATGTATACAAGATTTGCTCAGCGTCACGACTATAAAATAACAGTTCTTGATTACCTTGACGGTGACGAAGCAGGACTTAAAAGTGCATCAATTCTCGTTGAAGGACTTTATGCTTACGGATACCTCAAAGGTGAAAACGGTGTTCACAGACTGGTAAGAGTTTCACCTTTTGACTCATCAGGCAGACGTCATACTTCTTTTGCATCACTTGAGGTTATGCCCGAACTTCCCGATGACGTTAAAATTGAAATACGCGACGAAGACCTTAAGGTAGATACTTACCGTTCATCAGGTGCAGGCGGTCAGCACGTTAATAAAACAGAAAGTGCTATCCGTATCACCCATATTCCTACAGGTGTTGTAGTTGCCTGTCAGAATGAACGTTCACAGCATAAAAACAGAGAAATGGCAATGAAAATGCTTATGTCAAAGCTGGTAGAAATAAAAGAACGTGAGCATCTTGAAAAAATAGACGATATCAAAGGCGAACATATGCAGATAGGTTGGGGTTCTCAGATACGTTCTTACGTGTTTATGCCCTATACCCTCGCAAAAGACCACCGCACTAATTTTGAATCAGGTAATATAAACGCCGTAATGGACGGAGATATAGACGGATTTATCAACGCATACCTCTTATCTTTGTAACAATTTAACAAAATGACGCGCATTTGTTTGTATAAAACACAGTCAAATGTTGCAGTTTTGTTACATTTTAAAACCGTCAATTGACGGGCGCTATTAGTATTATATATAATTTTCACATATATTTGATTTTCACAGGAGGATTATCATGAAATCATTCAGAAGTTTATTGTCTGCGATTCTCGTTATGATTCTTGTATGCACAATGTCAGTTTCTGCATTTGCTTACAATGACGTGGATCCGGCAAATGACAACCTTAAAGCAATTGAATTTGTTGACAAACTTGGTATTTTGCCAAGTACCTGGAACGGCGATTTTCAGCCCGAACAGTATTTCACCCGTGCAGACGCAGTTATTGCTGCATATAAAATGCTCTACGGTGAAGCTATTGACCCCACAGTTTATGAATCAACCACACTTGCTTTCAACGTAAGCAGCGACGGTGATATTGAAGACGGTTCAACTCTCGCATCATATCTTATGTGGGCAGTTGATAACTATCTAATTACAACAAACGTAGGCGATGCAAAGTTCCGCCCTGCAGAAGCTGTTACAGCCAATGAACTTATGACAATACTTGCAAAAATCACACGTCTTGTGCAGGATCCCGAAGCTATATATCCCGATGCTTATACAGATGCTTTCGGCGAACTTGCAGGTGATATCGAAGCAGGTGACGTTCCCGTAACAAGAGAACAGGCTGCAGTTGCTATTGCAAACGCTCTTGTTTGCGAAGAAGACGGAACTGCCGGTGAAATCGGTGTTTACGAAGACTTTGACGGAAATCCCCTTACATCACTTGCAGTCAAAGCGCAGCGTATGTCAAGTATTGACCTTGTAATCCGCGCTACTTCTACAAGAAAATTAGGATATGACGTTAAAAACGGAACTCTCCTTTCAAACGGTATGGACGTAGCTCTCGGTGAAGACCTTTCAGATTACGTAGGTTACAGCATCAATATTACATACCGCGACGAAGACGGTTCAAAAACACTTACAGAAGACGAAACAATTCTTGCTTATTCTATCGGTTCTGCAAGTTCAACAACCATTCCTTTCTCATCAGTTAAAATTTCTTCCGGTAATACAATGGTGGTAGATATCGAAGGCAGTCCTTTCAATATCAATACATCAACATTCCTTTACCTTAATGATAATCCCTGGCCTATAAATAACAAAGACTATGACCTTACAACTCTCGTTCCTGCTCTCGGCGCAGAATCTGTTGTAGGAAACCGTCCTAATCTCCAGTTTAAATGTATGTACACAATGGATTCTACAATTCTTACAGCTATCTTCGCATCAGAAGCAAGACCGGCAAAAATAGTTGGTATAAACAACGGTATATATTCAGTGTTTGACTACTATAAAGCAAACTCAGCAAACGCAGTGTCACACTATAACGTAACAGACTGCGTATTCTCAGGAACAGTTAAAGTAGGCGACTACGTAAACTTCTATGAATCAAACGGCAAATGCCACTTCACACCCGGTACTACAATCCTTTCAGCATTTGATACACGTTCAGCTGCTTCGGGTAAGCCTACCGAATATATCCTTAAAGACGGCACAACAATTAAAGAACATGCTTATTTCTCATACGGTATTGCTCCGCTTGTTAAATCAGACGACGAATATCTCTTCGTTGTTGACGATTCGGGCGAAAACTATATGCTCACCTGGGAAAGATATCAGTCAAACCACGCAGGTCTTTTTGTAAAAGAAATTGTTTCAGACGATAAAACATCAACACATACAATAAAAGCTTTCAACCCCAAAACAAACGCAGACGTTGAATTCAAAGTGCTTTATGAAAACGTTGATTCAGCTACTGAAATTGTTGTAGGTGACTATATCAACTACTCAGATAACGGTGCAAACGACGTTGTTGAACAACCCGAACAACCCGAGAATGCTGAGGGTGAAGCTGCTCCTGCTGCTGAAACAGAAAAAACTGAACAGACAGCTAAAAAAGAACTTGTTGTTTATGTAACCAAAGACGTTACAGTTAAAACAGTTGAAGTAGTTATACCCGAAGGCGCAACAAATTATATCTTGGATACCAACGGCAATACATACTATCTTAATCAGGTATTGCAGGAAACTCCCGTAGCAGGTACTGCAACTATCACTCTTGATATGGCAGGTACTGTTGTAAAATTCGCATAATTTATAAAAAGGCTGTGTAGAAAATTTCTATATGGCCTTTTATGTTCCAAGAAAAATATATTTGATTTTTTTAAAAAAGGTGCTTAGTGATATATTGCTTCGCAATTCGATATATTTTACTTTGTAAAATTCGATATGTTTACCTATCGATAAACACGATATGATATAAATCCCTTCTCGTCCGAAGGACATATCGTAAGGCGTAGCCTTATATCGCACCGTCAGGTATATCGAAAATCCCACAAGGGATTTATATCGCTGCGTTGTATAAAGACACAACGCAAAGCTACAGGCTTTTTTATGGAGATTTTGCTTTGAACAAAAAAATAGATAATTTATTTGATAAAATATATGAAAACCGTAAACTTCTTATAAAATACTTTATTGTAGCCATAATCTGTTCAATGCTCAGATTTGTTATAGGCTTTGTTTTTTCTAAAATTTCAAACGGAAATAATATTATTTCCTGGACAATATGGTCAATAATATTTTATATACTTCTCAAACTTTTTGTTTTTCGCAGTAAATCACCGCATATATACGCTCTTTTAAAACAAATTACAATTTATATCCTGTGTATCGCGGTAGTGTGGTTTGTAAACCAGTTTATTATTGTTCTGTTTGCCGCATTATCTTCAAATCCTCAGGTAACTCTTGCTCTTGCCGGATTTATAACAGAAATCGTATGCCTTTGGCTTATGTGTGAATTCGCTTTCAGACCTTACCAAAAATAGCAGTTGTAATTTAAAGTCACTTATTATATAATAATATTGTAAATATATGAAAGGAAGTTGTTCCAATGAAAAATAAAAACGCTCTTATAATAATTTGTTCAATAATCGTAGGTGTTTGTGCAGCAGTTGCGGCAACACTTATTGTCATTAAATATTTCAAAAAGAAAAAAGAAAGTCTCGAGCAAACAAATTTCGTTTTTGAAAACGATTTTGAAGACGAGCAAGAAACAATCATAGAATAAATATCCACCCGCATAGTGAACTTGTCAAGTAAAAGTAGACAGTAAAAACCACCAATTACTCAAACCCTTGTTCGATTCTATATTGAACAGGGGTTTTATAATTAAGTTTGTATGACAATCTCTCGTTATTGAAGTAATGAACATACTTTTCAATAAACGAGGGTATACCCTCGACGGATTTTAAATTGAAATCTATTCGCATTTCTTCTTTTATCCAACCATTTAACAATTCAATAATTGGATTATCTGTTGGAGTTCCTGCTCTTGACATTGAGCGCTTAATATTAGTTAGTATAATCTTTGTGGGTTTGGTAAAAGCCCGCTGATGAGTAGACACTACCTTGGTCGGTGTGAAGTGTGACCGGGTAAGTCTGCTCTTTCTTTTTCTCTATTAGATATTCTAAGCAATGATAATATGGTAAACTGCTACCAACTTTATTAGTTACAGAACTTGCAATAATTTCATTATTGAACACATCTAAAAGATAAGTCCACTCCCAACGAATACCTTTGTGTTTAATGCAGGTCATATCTGACACAACGATTTCTAAAGGCTTTGTGGCTTTCCAATTACCCTTAACAATGTTAGGGAATTTGATGTTTTCTCTACCTGCAATTTTTTTACCTCTCTTAGTTTTAGAACGTATGCCTGCTAATTTACAACATTTATGTGCTAAGTTATCTGAGAAAACCCAACCGGTTTCATTACGAACTAAGTTTGCAAGATAATGATAGCCTTTTGTCTTATGCTTGTTATGTTGTTCTAATAGTAATTCCGTAAGTATTGTTCTATCCTGTTCGTATCTATTTGGCTTATCTTTTCGTGCTAACCATTTGTAATATCCTGAACGGTTAACTGACATAAGCACACATGGAAATTTAATGCTGTATTTATCTTTTAATGAGTATATTATTTCATATTCGCATCTTTTAAAGTAACGAATTCCTTGTTTACACCAACTCCTTTCACTTGATATCCTTTTTTTAATCGTTCATTTTCTATTTCTAATTTTGCTAATTGCAATCTCAATCTTTCTGTTTCTGTTAATGTTTTGCTGGTGTGTAGTGCTGCAAAAGGATTTCCCTTTCTATGCGACTTGGAATTAAATGCAGATTCTCCATGTTGGCTATAATTTCTTATCCATCGACAGATCATACTTTTTTCTGCATCGTATTCTTTACTGAGTGCACCCGCTGAAATATGCTCATTTAAATGTTTACCTATGATTTCTAATTTTTGTTCTTTTGTCCTTTTTTCATTTCGATACCTCCCATTATATTTTAGCATAAGAAAAAGGTAGATACATGGTGGTTTTCCATGTGTCTACCTTTATTTTACTGTTGCAAATTAAGAGCGGTGTTTGATATAACTGAATCTACATATTCCTGTGTCAAATTATTTTCTGGGCAAAGAATATGTGTAAGGGCTACATTATAGTCTTCCACATCCTCTGTTATATGATTTTTTGTTATTGGGATTGGCTCGATTTCTTCTGCTTCAATTTCTCCGGATGGTGAAGCCGCATTGACTGAGGGAATCATGCTTAGGCAAAGAAGAAAAACCAATATGTAACTTAAAATCTTTTTGTGTTGTTTGTTTTTAAAGAATTTAATCATTTTTTTCCTTAAAATTTTACTTCTGCTGAATAACTTGTGATACTTTCACTATTACTTCCACTGTAAACTTTATAGACAGCTTTTACGCGATATGTGCCACTATCAACACTTATGCTTTTTGTGAGTGTTCCATAAAATGTATTATATGTGGCTGTCCAAGTTTCAGCAGCACTCCACCATAATAAAGTTTTCTTTTGCAAAGTCATAGTGATTTCAATTTTTGTTGTTGTACCGTTATAACCGGTTACATCAGCAACGCAAGAAGCTTTTCCATTGACTTTTGTAAGGTTTGTAAGGCACTGGTTTGTATAATTGTACAAAGGTTGAACGGTACCGCTATTTGAAAAATCTTCTCTATTAATAATCGGTACAACTTCAGCAGATGCGAATGTACTAAAAGAAAGTAACATAACGATAACTAACATTATAGAAACTAATCTTTTTGTCATAAATATCACCTCCTTTCATAATGCTTTTTAGACCTCACTGTAATAACTAAATTTAAAATCCGAATTTGTGACAGAAAATTACCGATTTTTTTAAAACTTTTAAACTATTGATTTTTGAATACTAAATTGATATACTATTGCCTGCAAACTAATAATTGGATGGTGATAAGGTTATGCTTTTGTTTCTATTAAGTTTGGTGGATTCACTTGAAGATAAGAAAAAAGTAGAAGAATTATATTATAAATATAGAACTTTAATGAAATATATTTCCATGAAAATGCTTCATAATGAAGATATGGCAGAGGATGCAGTTGGTGATGCGTTGGTATCACTAATTGAAAACTTGAACAGAATTGATGAAGTTGAGTCAGATGATACTAAATCATTCATTTATATTGTTATTCGAAATGCTAGTTTGAATAGATATAACAAATCCACCAAACATCCAGCAGAAAATATTGATGACTTTATTGAATATCAAATAGATGATACCGATGTTTTTGAAGAGGTTTATTTGAATGATTATTTTCAATGCTTTACTAAGTTGCCCCCGATCTATAGAGATGTTATTGAATTAAAAACATATTACGATATGTCAACAAAAGATATTGCTTCTGTATTACATATATCAGAAGATTCGGTAAGAAAAAGAATTGAACGCGCAAGGAAAATTCTAAAAGAACTTATGGAAAGCGGTGAAATTAATGTTTGAAACTAATAAAGATGAAATTACTGAAGTTATTATTAAAGAGTACAATAAAAGACTTTGTGCCAAACTTCCTACTGATGAAGAATTAAAAGATATAACATTTAGTAAAAGATTTCTCAAAAATGCTGATCGCATTATCAATCATTATGATAAATTCTATTATGTATTTATCAATACATTTCCCAAGCGCGTAGCTTGTCTCATTGTTGCATCAATAATGTTTTTAACTATGGTTGCTTGTTCTATAAAACCATTGCGCGAAGCTTTCGTGGAATTTATTGTTGAAACATATGAGAATTTCACGGAAATAATTTTTTCTGATAAAGATGATGTCGAAAACGAGAACAACATTTTTTCTTCAAAATCACTGACATATATTCCGGAAGAGTTCAGTTTGATTTCAGATGTTAAATCTGATAGTTTTAACAAACAAATATACAGTACCAATTCAAATGATACGCTCACATTTGTACAGAGTTTTAAAGATGGTGCAAATTTAAAAATAAATACAGAAAATGTTAATTATAAAAAAATCGAATTAGCCAATGGTTATGAAGCATTATTTTATACAAACAAGGGAGAGAATTGTTTAATATATGCTGATGAAAAATATGTGTTTACACTAACTACTACTGATAAATATACCGAGATAGATCTTGTTAGAATTGCTGAGTCAATAAAATGACAAAAGTAAAGGATAATAATTAAGCAGATTGTTTTTTGCAAATTTTTTTACAAAGTAACACTTTCTTTTTTATTATACTACCGAAGTTACAAAATATTTTTTGTGTCAAAAGAGAATTGTATATTATTTAATCTGAATTGTTCTCATTTTTATATTCTAATAACAGCATAGCTTTTGCTATGCTGTTTTTTAATGTGGTTATATTTAATTTGTATTAAAAAATATTTTTTTGTCACAAAAGAGTATTGTGAATTTAGTTATTATATAACAAAAGGTATGGGAGCTATAATATGTTTATTCAAATAAAGAAAATTCATTATTATATTTGGAGTGAAAATATAATTTTACTTTCATAAGGCACAGGGATAAATAAATATTTCTGTGCCTTATGAAAGTAAAATAATAAATAAGGAGTAGTAAAATGAAAAAAAGACCATTTATCATTATTTTAATAGCAGCACTATTAATATCAATTTTTTCATGCATATCAGTTTTTGCCAGTTTGAATAATTCCAACCCTATTCCTGAGGATGGAATATATGAAATCCGAAAGGGTGTTGATAAAACGAGAATTTTAGAATTACCATTAAGTAACAATAC
>JAZOSU010000018.1:0-4585 GCA_045657265.1 Eubacteriales bacterium
CCACTTCCTCGTTTCAAAGGATTTTTTACATAAAGGAGATTTGAAATGAAGATTTTTAAAGCGATTGTTTTGATATTAATGACTGCAATTACTTTACAGACGGGATATTCCGCTTCGTTATATAAAGTTGAGATAGCGACAGGCGTTTTTATGATATGTTTAGGCCTGTTGTTATTGGTCGCAAGTGATGGCGGTTTAAGGAGACAAAATATAAATGCCTACAGATTTTAAAATTAAATCTGTAGGCATTTATAAATATTATGTGATGGAATTGAAAAATGGATTAAAACCAGTTTTTCTCTCATCATATAGATTTTCTGTATGATTTGGTTTGATATTCAAGGTGTCTGGTGTTTTGTCGTCAAATAATATGATTTGCAAATCCTCAAGACCAATCTGCTCATACGCTGCTTCAATAACCTTTCCTAAAGCACCAACATTCTGATCGCTGAAAGGTTTAGATCTGTGGTCAATTACAATTATAGGTATAATTGGATACTTATTCTCTTCAATAAGCAATTTAATAAATACCAAATATCCACATAATTGTATTAATGTGTGTCGAGCATTACTTCCTGTGCCGTAAGCAATCTCTTCTCCCTTTTCATCGATAGTTATTGTTTGTAACGAATTACGATTTTTAATATAATTGATATGAAACTTTTCTTTATTGCCGTGCTTGCTATCAGATCAGGAACGAGTGGATGGTGTATCATTCTGCAAAGTGATCGCAGTATGGAATGGTACTCCCAGTGGCACCAAAAATACGATCGTTTATGCAGATAGAAAAGATGTTCCGCTAATCAATATTTTAGATAAGTAAATATCAATACGCTCTGAAAAATTTAATATGCCCAAACTCCGTTTTGCATCTGATGTTTAACTTGATAGTTAAAGCGCAACATAATAGTAAAATAAAGATATGAAATGGAGGTTTTGGTATGAAAAAAAGAATTATTACCAATCAAACAATAAACTCGTTTAAGGATTATTTAATCGAGAACGAAAAAGCAACCGCTACAATCGAAAAGTATATGCGAGATATACACCTATTTATCGAATATGCTACAGATAAGCCCTTGGATAAAACCCTTATATTAGAATACAAGGCATCCTTGGAAAAAAACTACGCTATCAGAAGTGCAAACTCTATGTTGGCGGCCCTTAATTCCTTTTTTCGATTCCTCGGTTGGCA
The DNA here is from genome assembly GCA_045657265.1 of Eubacteriales bacterium. Taxonomy (GTDB): domain Bacteria; phylum Bacillota; class Clostridia; order Oscillospirales; family QAKW01; genus RGIG9041. The sequence goes on from JAZOSU010000018.1 coordinate 1,196, forward strand.
CCAACTTTGTGTAAAGCAGTTTAAGGTGCAAAAAGAAGCATATTGCTCCGAGGAAAAGGAACTCACCAAATCGGAATATACAGCTCTTGTGAGAGCGGCTGAGCAAAAGAAAAATGAACGTTTATCCCTTGTGGTCCAAACAATCTGTGGAACAGGAATTCGTGTCAGTGAATTGCAAAGCATTACGGTGGAGGCTGTGCGCAAAGGAGAAGCAATTGTATCCTGCAAGGGAAAAACAAGAAAGATATTTATTGTCAGTGCTCTGCAGAAAAAACTAATTCGATATGCTACAGAACAGAAAATAAACTCCGGAATAATTTTTGTAACCAAAAGCGGTAAACCGCTTGACCGTAGTAATATCTGGAGAGAAATGAAGAGTTTGTGTGAACAGGCCGGTGTTTCGCCGCAAAAGGTATTTCCGCACAACCTACGCCACTTGTTTGCGAGAACTTTCTATGGTATCGAAAAGGATATTGCAAAATTAGCAGATATTCTCGGTCACTCCAACATTAATACTACTCGCATTTATATCATCACAACTGGTGCCGAGCATCAGCGCCATATGGAAAATATGCGACTGATTATATAAAAAAATAAAACCGCTACACTTCAGCAGCGGTTGAATATCACATAATGGTTATTATGTTGTTCATAAAGCCGAACAAGCATGTCTCGTTACTTTTTAATTACGAAGCATTATAACATAATACATAGAAAAAAACAAGCGGTTTTTCAAAAAAATTGAGATTTACTTAAAATTAACGGATTTTGGGCGCGAGCAATAAGACCTTTTGGTTATTGTTTTCAAAAGGTCTAATTTGTTATACCTATTTTTAGTTGCCATCGAGCATTTAATGAAAGTATACTGTCTATTCTTATTGTTTAATACAACATAATAACCATTATGTGTTGCCGATGTTTTTTAACATCGGTTTTTTAGCCCACAAGACGTAACATAATAACCATTATGTTGCTCGCTATCGTTATTCATTAAGCAAACACATAATCTTAACAGAGTGAGTTCGTACCCACGCAATACGTAAAACAGACCCAGCGCCTGAGCCTAAGAGCCTGTGCCATTTAATCGTTGTATACGATTATGGTACAGGCTTTTCTTTTTTTGACGCGATCGAGCACAAAACGAGGTGATCCCATTTGCAAAACACATTACAGAACAAACCAATAGACAGCGATATAAAAACACAGCGGCGACGATTCCTGTGTCCTTTATGCGGCAAGCACACGGTACTATGGTTGCTTCCTGACACAGAGATTAAGAATCTGCCGATTAAATGCAAACGATGCAGTAAAGAAAGCATCGTGAACGTCGAACCACTTACCAAACCTTAAAAATTATGTATCAGACGACAATCTTAACGTAATTTTATAGATACTTACTCCCCTCGAAAAAGACTATGTGTAACCAAATCACAAACGTTCAGCGTTTGTAATTTTTTGCTAAAATTTGTAGTAAACACTTACAAAGGGGAAAAAGAAAATGAAACAGGATGACTTACGCCAGGCACTCATAGATGGCACTATCCATGTCATTGCTCAGAACGGACTTGACAAAGCCACAACAAAAGCAATAAGCAACGCAACAGGAATAAACGAAGTGTATATCTACCGCCTTTTTGAAAACAAAGAAAAACTGTTTGAAAAAGCATTTGAATACCTTGATCTGCAATTGGTTGATAAAGCCCTGCTACATATTGACGTTATGTATATGAGGGAAATGGACTATGAAACAAGATGCAGAATCTATTTTTTAGCAGTGTGGCGATTTCTTATTGGTAACAAGGATGAAATTTTTATGTATGTCCGCTACTATTATTCACCGTATTTTAAGAAGCATTCTTCCGATGCACACAAGCAAAGATTTACACCACTTGTAAATAAATTCAAGGATGCTTTTAAGGATGAAGCGGCTGTGTGGTTGATACTTAACCATATATTGAATGTAATGCTTGATTTCGCCGTAATGGTGCATAACGATGAGATGCCCAAAAAGGATAATTACACCGAGCACGTATTCCGTGTAATCTATCAATCTGTCAAGCAGTATTTTAAAAAATGAGGAGAGTGATTCTTAATATGAAGAAAGCACTAAACATAATTAAAACAACCCTTGTATGGCTGGTGGTACTGCTTGCCGTATCGATGATGATTTTTACTGTGGTTTCCGTAACCACTTTTAATAGAAACGACAGAGATTTGTTCGGTTTTAAGATGTACATAGTCAATTCAGACTCTATGTCAGCCACTGATTTTAATGCCGGTGATTTAATCCTTGTTAAAGAGGTTGATCCATCTACTCTAAACGTAGGCGATATTATTACTTTTATGTCACAGGATACCGATAGCTTCGGTGAGACCATAACCCATAAAATTCGTACTATTACCACCGATGCAGAAGGTAATCCGGGCTTTATTACATATGGTACTACTACTGATACGGATGATGAAACCATCGTTACCTATCCTTATGTCTTGGGTAAATATCAAAGCAACATCCCCGAACTTGGTACATTCTTTAACTTTCTGAAGACCACACCTGGTTATTTCGTGTGCATCTTTATTCCGTTTATGCTGATTATCCTTTATGAAGGCGTGAAGTTCTTTAACCTGTTTCGTAGATATAAGAAGGAGCAGATGGATGAAATGCAGGCCGAAAGAGATAAGATAGAAGCTGAGAAGTTAGAAAATGCAAAGATGTTGGAAGAACTGAAAGCTCTGAAAGCACAACTTGAAAGCGGTCAAGCTCCTGTTGCCGTTGCTGCCACAAAAGAAACTGCGACTGATACAGCGCCGGGCGCAGAGACAGAGTAAGTTATAACCCCCTCCCTTGTAGAAAGTAGGTGATGACGATGTCTCAAGTAAATAACACTGATGTCGATTTTTGGATACTCGTAGGTATCATAGCCGTTCCGATTCTGTTTGGATTGATCGTTAGAATGTGTTTGTTCATCTACGACTTTTCGCAGGAACTCAAATATTTAAATGATGAGATTGGACGAACCACCGGAGCTGAACGTAGATACTGGATTCGTGAAAGACAGAGATTATTGTTATCCCTGATCCCGTTTGTAAAATATTGATTTACTTACAACAGAGGTCTTCTCTGTGGTGATCGTGGTAATAAAAATGTGTCTTGTCTTTGTTCATTTTTACCTCGCGCCGTCCCATCCGCATAGGATGGGCGGCAATCAAAGAGCATAACGATATTACCTCTCATGTTGTGACTTGTTACATACATCGTTGTGCTTTTTGATTGCTGAAGAGCAATGAAGGAGAGTTTATGTTATGAAAGATTCTTTGAAGAAGATTTGGAATATCATATCCACCGCACTTGTAGTGCTGATGGTGCTTTGCGCAGTGTTTCTCATGGGC
>JAZOSU010000019.1:0-3164 GCA_045657265.1 Eubacteriales bacterium
TGGGATGCGCTCTATGACAAAGCGACCGCAAAGCATAACGTTGAATTCGCTGTAATGGATGTCGGCTACAAAACTCCCTGAATTGCAAAGAAGACTTTAGATGATGGAAAAATCCCAATCATTCCATACACAAGCCCCAAGGGTAAAAAAAGGAAGATACAGACCATGGGAATATATCTATGATGAAGCAAACGATCAATATATTTGTCCACAAGGCCAACCACTTCGTCATACAACCACAAACAGATAAGGAAAACGGACTTACCGCAGTGCACCAAAGAACTGTATAAAAACCACTGCTTTCTTGCTTTGAAAACAGTGGTTTTTTATTATTCACATTCAACAACCATTTTGGTATTATATGTACCTTCTTCGCCATTAGAATACATTTTTTGTGTGGTCAAAACAACTATTTTAGAAATATAGCCATCAGTATTAATGTAGTAAGAACGTGTGTGTCCTGCAGATTTACGTACAATCCCATCTGCTTTATAATAGCTAAGCACATCCGATACGGTACTATCTTTTAAAGTGAATTCAACTACAGTAAAATCATCAGAATTATATTGTTTAATGTCAGTCAGATATTCTGTTCTGAGTTTCAAATTACTGTCAATTCTAAAAAGAGAAAGCGTTGTCAAAGGATTTGTCTTCGCAGATATAAAACTTTTATTTTCTTCGGTTTTATCTATCCAGGAATTACTACCTGCATCATATGCCTTTACAGTTTTTCCATCACACTTATATTTTGCATCTTCCTTGCCATCTTTATAATCTGTTCGTTCATATATTACACTATCATCAACAACCTGATACTGACATTCGATCACAGATTCGGTAGTTTTAAATTCAATGGCATTGTCTTCGAGAACAGAGGTTACAGTAACTTTTCCCACAGTTCTGTTTTCAGATTTTTCAACAGCCTGTAAGTACAAATCAATATACTGCTGCATCTGATCGGTAACTTTAAGTTGCTGACATCCCGACAAAAGAAAAACAATTACAACTACTAAAAGTATATTTGCGTATTTAAGAACCTTTTTCATTTTCATTCTCCGATTCAATACAGATTTCTTTTTCATTCTGCTTAAACTTTATAATCAACCCAAAAAGAATAAACAAAGCTAACGTCATAAACAAACCCGCTTCAGCTCCAAAAATCCCGCCGTTTAAAGAATCAAAACCTTTAACAGAAGATACCAAGAAAATGCTTGAACTGTTTATATTACCTTCAAAATTAAATCCAAAAACAACTTTCAGTGCAAAATTTACAGCAAAATTAAATCCAACAGCGCCCCAAATATTTCCTCTTTTAAACACATACAAACCTGCTATAATTCCAAATAAAAATTGATTGAGAATTGCTATGAAAGATGTTCCGAAATTCATAAAATATATAAGAGCATAGAAAACAGCGCTTGAAAAAATCGCATAGATCGGTGTGGATTTCTTTGCAACACCAACCATATAACATCCTCGAATCAACAATTCTTCAGAAAAAGCATATATTAAAAAACCAAAAACGTATGCAACAAAAACAGGAACTGAAATTCTGTTAAATCCACCAAATGTAAAAGCTCCCGATATAATACCAAATAAAGCAATAAAACTAACAACAAAAAAACCAAGCAAAAGTCCAACAGCGGATTCTGTAAAAATATTGGCTTTTCTAATGCCCAAAGTAGCAATGCTTCGTTTATCAGTTTTGCAATAAATAAATGTGCCTATAACATAAAAAACAGTTAAAAACAATGGTATCATATTAATCCATTCAGGTGCAGTTGCAAAAAGCTCAATAGTTTTTTCCAAAATAACCTGATAATCAACTTTGGGACCTGTTAACATATTTAATAATTCCTTATTAGTCAAATAATACAAGAAAGAAATAAGAATATATATAAAGTTAGAAGCAAAAGTAGCTATCATATACACTATCATAATGAACAACAATTCTTTTGACGGTGGATTAGATTTACCTTGTTCTCTGGCTTCTGATATCATTTTTATTGGTTTTAAAAAGTTTTTCATATAACACCTACAATAAATAATAATATAAAGTATATTTTAACTTGAAATTTATGTCAAGAAATATTAGAATTTAATTGTAAATTTATTGTTAAGTTGACATTATAAACAAATTTAGAAATAAGTAATAATAATTATATTTTTTTCTAAATAACGCTTGACAATACGTAAAAGTTATGTTAGGATATTTAAGCATTTGATGTGCGGGTGTGGTTCAATGGTAGAACTCCAGCCTTCCAAGCTGATAACGTGGGTTCGATTCCCATCACCCGCTCCATTTTTGCGCCTGTAGCTCAGCTGGATAGAGCAACTGCCTTCTAAGCAGTGGGTCAGGGGTTCGAGTCCCTTCAGGCGCGCCATTTTTTATCATATATGGTGGATGTAGTTCAGTTGGCTAGAGCGCCAGATTGTGGCTCTGGAGGTCGTGGGTTCAAGTCCCATCATCCACCCCACTTTTTTAATATATGACATCAAACAGTTTGCAAAAACTGTTTTTATTATGATGGGGTGTAGCCAAGCGGTAAGGCAACGGACTTTGACTCCGTCATTCGCTGGTCCGAATCCAGCCATCCCAGCCAAACGCTGGATCTGAAGATTCAGCGTAATTTTTACTACAAGAAGGCGTAGCTCAGCTGGTTAGAGTACCTGCTTGACATGCAGGGGGTCGGTGGTTCAAGTCCACTCGTCTTCACCAGATATATTTTTGTTGACATTTTCTAATTATTTGATATAATAAATCTTGCATCGGCGTGTGGCGCAGTTGGTAGCGCACTAGACTGGGGGTCTAGGGGCCGCAAGTTCAAGTCTTGTCACTCCGATAAAAAGTCCTCGTACATTGTACGAGGACTTTTTCGTTACATAATCAAAAATAAATCCCTTGCTCATACGGACAAGGGATTTTGAATTATTCTGCTTTCTTCTTAAATATATCGTCATAACTCGAGAGGAAGATAGCGAGCACACCGAGGAAGCCTCCAAGTACGAGGTTTGTACTGAGCATATCTTTTCCTGTCAATACGGAGAGGATTCCGGTTACGACCGCTGAAAACGGCATTATAATTGTTACGATACTTGCATCAATCTTTTTCATAGAGTTAGTGCGAATTGTCCAGCAGAACGCCGACGAAACCACAACATAG
>JAZOSU010000020.1:0-31420 GCA_045657265.1 Eubacteriales bacterium
TTGGCCTCCGACTTTTTCGGTATCAAATTCAGCACGGCTTTGAGTTCCGTATTTATCAATAGCTAAAATCTCACCGCATCTAATATCAACCTTTTTGCCTTTACCTAATTTTATTGGCATTTTTCGAAGTGCTTTTAAAAGTATTTCGTCGGTGGAAGCGTATATGTAAACACCTAAGTTTTCAAAATGATAAATACACATAGGATTATCGCCCTTTACAAAATATAGGTTATCTTCTCTATCCATAACTGTTATGGTGAATGAGCCTTCAAGTTGCTCTGCCATATATTTAAGGCTATCAAAATCTAACTTGCCTTTCTTTTCGATAAGTTGCACTGCGACGTAACTATCAGTTTCGATATTTGTAGCAGGCAGTTTTTCAGTTCTACGAAGTATCAAGTCATTGTGTAAAACCCCATTGTGAGCAAGAGCGAAGGCGGTATTATTTACATTGCTATAGAACGGATGGTTATTGTAATTAAGATTTTCGGCACCCTGTGTCGTCATCCTTGTATGCCCCATAACAGCGTTTACGCCTATTGGTATTCTGTAACGCATATAACGAGCGGGCAAAGGTCTTTTAAATACACTCAAATTACTTTCAGTATTATATGAAATACCGGTAGCATCGGTCCCCCTGTCTTGACAGGCGATCGAGAGAATCGAGATTACTTTGTTCATCTGTTTTTGCGTAAGATTTTGGTTATAGTCTAAAACTCCGAATAAACAACACATATTACATTTCCTCCTCATATGTTATTGGCTCATTTATGTAGATGCGACGTTCTTTTAAATACTGAATAAGCTCAGGTTCGCTACATCCCGAAACGAAAGAAGACCAAGACATAGATTTTATTTCCTCATCAGACAATGAATAAGCCACCTCACAAACTCGGTTAACGAGCTGCAGGGTGGCTATTAACGTATTATATTTTAGCGTGCCTCTGAAGATGCGAAATTCAATTGTATTTGCATTATCAAGATTTACACAGGTGTATCTGCCGTTGCAAGTACCTTTCTTCGCGTGGTCAAGTATCTCAAGCGGGTTTTCCTTGTAACCATAACGGGCTGCCCAACGCTGTAACTGTCGATTCGTACGTCTCGAAAACTTGAGAAGTTCATTCCAATGATGTTCTACAAAATATAGTATTTTAGCGATACCAGCCTCCTGCTCAACAATGTTTTCACCTAAAGAATCACGGTTTACGTGAACGTGCAATCCACAAGTACCCGCTTGGTGAGATAGATAACCCATTTTCCTGAGTTTTGCAAGCACATTAGCCCACGGCATTTCGTTCATGTGATAGTCAATTGTCATAGGGTGTGTAACAACCTCGAACCCATCATCAAGGGAGCCGTCGTGTTTGCAATAAATGTGATCATCCCCTGCAATATCCAAAACAGCCTCGGCACTTGAGTCGCATTCTCCGGCATCATCGACTTCAAGCTCTACACCAAAGAATCTGTTGCCCTTGCCATAGAATATGGGGTCAGGTTTGTAATAATAATCGTGAATCGGGCGCGTATCACAATGATTAGTGTAACAGTGATGACAATATGGCTCGTCATCATCGTAGTAAGCATCACTTCGATGAATCACCCTGTCGCAGTGGGTGCAACAAGTGTAGTGGTCTTCAAAACAACGCTGACACAGTACGTGCCCATCATCTCCAGCATTGTCATCTGCCCAAATGCGAACGCCACAGTAGTCGCAGAACATGGTTTCGGATCGTAAACAATCATCACATAACATTTTGCCATCAAACTCGGTCAAATTCTCTGTGGCCTTGCCACAGATGCTGCATTTTAATTCTTTCATATTTTTCCTCCGTAAAAATAAATATGCCCCGAAGGATAATCCTTCAGGGCTTCATCTATATAGTATACGGTTGAAAATATATGGTTTGTCATATTGTATTTATCTTTTGATTTGATATAATTAATATAAATAATTTAAAGGAACGAAAAATGAGTAAATATAACCTTAATGACCACTTTGACCCTAATGAAGAATATAGTCTTAAAGATTTAAGTGGAGAAATATTTTATGAATATGTTATAGAAAGAGGCAAATTCAAAGACTTAAATCAAGACAAAACGAGTATAAAAAGACAACTTAAAAATGACGATAAAACAGGTGTTATAGATCGAATTGCAAAACATTTAAACTTTAATATATATGACTATTCAAAAGCTATACCTAAAAAAGAATTTGAAATGTTTCAATTGGCCAAGTATATATACTCCATGGAAGAATATGGCATTATTCAGGGCGTAAATGAAGAAAACATATATAGAATACGAAAAATCCCAATAATAAATATACTATCCAAACCGCGCCTTGACAATATTGAATCAATAATTTCAAATGAATCGGAATATGGTAAGTATACCCGACCGATTTTAGATCAGTTACACGATTTGGTTGATTCCCAAGATGAAATCTTAGGCAGACTAAACAGGGCAAATTTGAGTTGGAAAGAAAATATAGATATTTTCAAATGGAACTATACTGCCTGCGATAATGCTATAAAAAACAAAAATAAGTATTTAGAAATTTTGAAGACCGTCAATGATTTTTTGGAAAACAAACTATTACCTTTGCTTAAGGAGTTCAATAGACCTGACTATTATTCGCGTGATGTTCTGGAGATTTTTTATACAATAGTAATTTGCCATAATTATTTGTCTCGTGATAACGAGTATTTAAAAATCAACGCATATGAAATAGAAGGAGTTGTAACTGAAGAATATACTGAACTTTTTTCGAAATTAGAATTTAAAATTTTACCACCAGATATAGCAGAAAAGACCATACTATATTTAAAAAACAAGAGCGAATACAATGATGAAGAAGTAAAAAACATAGTCAGTGCAATAAAAACCGGAGCAGTACAGTGTAGCGATAAAGATATGATATATGCACTTGAACGCGTAGCTCAATTGATACATATAGTTGAAATTATAAAAAAAGTGTCTTTTGAAGATGGTATTGATGCATCTCTGTTTGTTGCAATGATACAGGAAATTATTTTTGTTAAAAACAATAAAGTTTCAATTCTAAATGATCCATTAGGTTTTACAACAGGAAATAAATCATTAAAAACCATTTTAAATAAAAAACCACTTTCTACAAATGATAATAAATTATTCTCAGAACCTGCGATTGTATTATTAGCTTGGGAAAAACGAATTGTCAACAGATTAGCAATAAACTTTGGTTATAGTGAAACAATGATAGAAACGCAAAAATCAGAACTTCTAATGTATCAGCTTAAAAAGAAAATCTTTTCATTTCTCGACTATGATAAGATTTTTTGTGTTTCTGAAATTATGAACGGCTTAATCGATGGCCTTTCCTCTTTTGACTTTGATGGTGAAAAAAATATAAATCATGTACTAAACAAAACAGAAGAATTATTAAAAATAATTTTTAATGGAAAAAACGTTACGCAAAAAATTTAGGTTTTTAGTAAACTGTATTTGTAAGACGCCGAAAGGCTCTTACAGATACAGTTTTTATTTTTGGCCAAAATAAAAAAGTTTAGTTTATTTTCTTTAGCATTTCCACTGTAAAGAAAAAGAAAAAAATAAAAAATGAAAGGAAGCTATAAGTATGATTAATAATACTGTAAATGGTGATCTATGGAACGAAATAATTAGACGAAAGGAGGAAGTATTTCGCGATAACAATTTTGTGTTTGAACCACAAAAATTTGACAACTATCCTGGTGTTGAGGTTGAGTATGCAACTAAGACATGGATGAGCAATGTGGTAAGTAAAGCAAGGCTTGAAAATATGCGTGACGGAGATAGTTTATTCCTGGTAGGCCAGACTGGAACTGGTAAAAGCACCCTACTATTCAAGCAAGTAATATCCCTGGCTCACAGTCGTGGTAAAAAGATATTATATTTAGCCAATAGAACAGCCTTATGTATGCAAATGAAGAATTATTGTATGAAAGATGAGTTTGTAGGTGAACTTCAAATAGGCAAACGCAAGGTTAAAGACCTTAAACGCATATTTTCAGATGAAGGTTTAAACGAACAAATTAATTTTTCTGTCTTGGATGTGCTTAGTTATCAAAAATTTCTACGTGTACATGATGACTTAGATTTTACCTCCTACGATTACGTGTGTATGGATGAGGTTCACGCGTTTTTGAGCGACTGCTTCAATCCTACAATGGAGGAAATTTTAAATATATTAGCAAGTAAAACAAAGTTTTCTAAGAAGATTTTTATGACGGCGACGCCCCAAGAATGCATCAATACTATATACAACGCATTTTTCTCTTCATATAACTATAATTTAATTGACAGAAAGTTTTCAGTAATCGTAATGAATCATGATTATAGCTATCTCAAGCCTATATTCTTTTCAAAGACTAAAGAGACAATTAAGTTAATCACCGAAAAACGTAAAGAGATGTTCTTGATATTTGTTCGTAACAAAGCTGTGGGCCAACATATCCAGGAGGAACTTATGAAAGCAAATATTTTTTCCGAAACATTTTATGCTGACACTGAAAAAGAAACCTCTATTGTTTATAACAGTATCATTTCCAAAGAAAAAATGGAAATAAACGTGCTAATCGTTTCTCGCGTGTTGGCAGAAGGGGTCTCGCTGAAGGATTCGGGCAAACCATTCAATATTGTATTATACGAAGATGACCCTGTTCAGATATTTCAGTGTTTGGGACGAAAGAGAGTTTCCGCAGACAACGAGAAGGTCACTGTGTATTTTTATGCTCCTGATATATCCGATATAAGAGCCAGTATAAACTCTCTAAATCATAAAGAGAATCTTGCTGAAAAGATGGTAGCTGCAATAGAAAATCAAGAGTACATAGAGCATATAGAATGTCCGGTATTTATACACGGCAACAGAGTTCTCATCAACTCATTATTCTTTAAAAAGAACGATATTGACCGTGCCAGATATCAGCAGTTATATGATATGATGTCTGATTATAAATCATCATTTGAGCAGCGTAAAGCGTATGCTTTATGGCTTCTATCTAGCTTTGAAAATATTGAATATGAGGAAGACGAGTTGTTTTTAGTTGATTCAAGCAAGGCTATAACTAACTTGCTTAATGCTTGTATAGGAAACATCTATTCTAAGGATGAATTCAAAGAAATATCTAATCAACTTAAAGATTTACATGGTGATATCCGTACTAAAGAAAGTGAAAATGCGCCGGGAATAATAAAAGTAAACCAGATGATTGAGTTATACGGATTTGAGGCTATATCCTCGGGAAATCCTAAAACCTATACTTTTAAGAGAAAGGATACTGAGTCAGATGTATAGTGATTATTTCGTCCTTGTGACAGATGAGGTATTTGGAGTTTTTGAAGAATCTGCCCAAGGATATCCTTTGGAGTTCAAACAAAATTTAAAATATGTTGAATCTGTAAATTACAGTGATTTATCAAAGTATCTGCTTGAAAAAGTGGGTAGAAACATTCTCGTCAACAAAGGGTTCAGACTTCCTTACAGCATAGGCGCTATATATTCAAGAATCCCAAGTTAACTGTGTGCTTTTAAGCAGAAATATTTGCATATTATATCAGTATAAGGAGGTGGAGTTTATGAATATTGAAAACAGTTTCAAAACAACAAACGAAGAAGAACGTATAAAGTTATTTAGTAAGTTGGTAGCGTATTTAATCAACAACAAAGAATAACTAAAATCAAAATCGACAAAGAAAGGAGGTGAAAACATAAATGCCAACAGCAGCGCTTTATATAAGGCTATCACGTGAAGATAGGGAAAAGCCCGAGACCGCCGAGTCGGAAAGTATTAAAAATCAACAGGCGTTACTTATTCGCTATTGCGAAACGGAAAATATTGATATATACGATATATACTCAGACGAAGATTATTCGGGTTCTGACCGTGATAGACCTGGATTTAATCGTCTTATAAATGATGCCAGAGAAAAGAAATTTGATATTGTAATATCAAAGACTCAATCACGCTTTGCCAGGGATATGGAACTTGTTGAGAAGTATATCAACACGCTATTTCCAATTTGGGGCATTATATTTATTGGGGTGGTAGATAATGTCAGGAGCGACAGTCTAGCAACACGTAAGTCGCGTCAGATAAATGCCATGGTCGATCAATGGTATTTGGAAGATTTGTCTGCAAATATAAAAGCGACGCTCTCTTCAAAACGCAAGGCAGGCCAGTGGGTCGGAGCTTTCGCCCCGTTCGGTTACCTAAAAAATCCAGAGGATAAAAACAAGCTAATTATTGACCCTGATGCAGCAGAAATTGTCCGTTACATATTCAAATTATATCTCGATGGTTATGGTGTCAATACACTAACAAAAAGGCTCAACAATGAGGGCATACCTAATCCGGCCGCATATAAGAAAAGCAAAGGGCAGGCTTTTCAGAATAAAAATCGTGAATGCTCAACCTTATGGGGTGTATTTTCAGTTCAACGTATACTTAAAAATCAAGTGTATTTAGGGCACACAGTTCAGGGGCAGGTAGAGAATATATCGTATAAAAGTTCAAAAAAGAGAATTAAGCCTCAAGATGAGTGGGATATCGTCAAGAACACCCACGAGCCCATAATTGATGAATACACTTTCTATAAAGTTCAAGAGAGCTTAGGAAAAAACCGCCGTTCAACAAAGTCTGGCGAAGTGTCACTATTTGCAAATAAAATAAGATGTATGCGCTGCGGTGGCTCGATGCGCTCACAAATAAATCATGGTCAGCGCTTCTATACTTGCCATAAGCATTACATATCTCCTGAATCCTGCGAAGGTACCTACGTTTCATCAAGCGTAATTGAAAAGGCGGTTTTGAGCGAGTTACATAAACTGTATGAGCAATATATCGATGAATCCTCGGTTGAGAAAGAACTTGATACAAAAAGCAGACTTACCGATAAGATTGAGTTTATACAAAAACAAATTTCAAATCTTGAGAGCAAAGTTTCTAAAATTGAAAGCCGTTTTAAGAAGATGTATTATGATAAGCTTGAGGGGAATATTTCAGCAGAAGATTATGAGATGTTTTATAATGATTCTCAAAGCGAGCGGGATACTCTTAAAAAACAGATTGTAGAGCTTTTGGCACAACTTGAGATACTACAAAGTCAGCAAGAACAAACAGACAGTGTAAGGGAAATAATCGCAAAGTTCAAGGACATACAAACTCTTGACCGTTTTACTGTTGAAACACTTGTTGACTATATAGAAGTCGGAGGTAATAAGAATGATCGCATAATTAAAATTCATTGGAATTTCTAATCTCACCCTACAAGATAAATACCCGTCTCGTTATGAGACGGGTATTATTGTTTCCCTTATTTTTCTTAACTTGCCCTTAAATTTAGATTGTTTTTAAGGTCAAGTTAATTATTTTACCACTTTATATTTTACTCTCGGGCCGTATTTTGTTGAGGTGAGCAAACCTAAATCTTCAAATTTGAGCACAAAACCACGAATGGTTGCATAAGCGGCATCGCCAAAATCTTTTTCAAGCTGTTTTGTCGAAAATTCTTCGGTACCATAGCAAGACAGAACAAACCTCCACAGTTTTGTTTCTTTTTCGGTAATTTTGCCCGCCTTAATCGCCTCGTCATATATCGCAAAAACATCAACTACGGTTGTACCTTCGTTCATTTTATTATAAACGTTATTTATAAAATACAACACAAAGGGCGTAACGTCTATTTTACCGCTGAGCTGTTTGTTTTGCTCAATCAAGGTATAGGCATCATAATATGCTTTTCTCGTCTTTTCTATCTGACTTGAAAATGGGATAAATAGTGCCGACTGATACCCTTTTTGAACCAAAAACCACAAATGCAAAAGCCGTGCTATTCTGCCGTTACCGTCAAAGTACGGGTGTACGTAAGCAATATAAAAATGAATAATTGCCGCCTTGACTAAATCGTTAATATCATCCTCTGCATTTGCAAAAGCTATAAGTGATTTCATAAACTCGGGAACCTTTTTATAGTCAAGCCCCGAATGTTCAACGCGGTCGCTTACAACGTAAACGGTATCGTGCCTGTAAAAATTGCCGTTACGCAGTTTGTCATCATCTGTCAGAAAATCACCAACTGTCATCATATAAAGCTTATAGAGATTTTCTTCTGTAATTTTGTTAGAAGGCTCGGCAATAAACTCAAGACCGTGCTTAATACCTAAAATTCTGTTTTCCTGCTCGTCCTTCGGCGCCATACCTTTAAGAATTTTGCGTACACTGTCACGACTGAAATCGATGCTTTCTATTGCAGAGGTGGCTACGATTTCGTCTTCCGCCGCCTTTATGCCGTACTGCTCATTTTGCGATACAAGCAATAATTTAACAGCACTTTGATTTACAAGCGTGTGGTTTTCGACAAATACAATTTCGTTATCACTAAAATCGCAAATCGGAAGATTTTTATAATAAAGCTCCTCCAACGTTTGCAAAAAGGCATCAAAATCATCGCTATACTTATATTTCATTTTCTGATAATCCGTAAAATGCTTGTCTTTAAGCATTTTGGCAAAAATTTTTATATCCATAAGATTCTCCGATATTTATTAGTATCAGTTTGTATCAGTATAACGCAAAAAATACGTATTGTCAACAAATAACTTCATAAAGTCACTAGCATTACCTTATTTTTAAATATTCAATAAAAAATAGGAGATGACTTTCATCATCTCCTACCAAACGATTTCTGGTGGTGTGCCAATCCCACATTTCTTTTGACCCAAAGGGTGTGTAGAAGCACATTCTCTACTTCTAAACCGTTTATATTAACTTAATCATATTTTACTATAACTATTCCTTTTTGTAAAGTATTTTATTATTTTTTATAAATCTTTTTAAATTTTTAGCGCCGACACGATATGATGTGATTATTGAATTCTTATAGCCCGAGCCTTCTATTTCTAATGATAACCTGACAACAATGTTTACATTTGTTTCTTCTATGTATTTGATATACATAACGGTATTCTTATTTTTCGCATCTATAAGTATATAATCCGGAACTCTAATTACGTCAGACACACATTTGTGAAAGATGTTGTAATCGAGTTCATGATGGTCTTTTATATGTTCATCCCGCTCATCTGTCAATATAAGCTCATCGGTTGTAAGAGAACCAAACTCTTCCTCTAATAGTTCAATATTAAGTTTTCCTATGTATTGATACTCCATATAACTTCCTCTTTGCACTTATATTATGACATATCATATAAAGAATTTCAACCTATTTCAAAATGATATACAAAGAACTTTAAAAAACCTACTACTGTTTAATGAGCGTTCTCTTCCGCTGCAAGATCTTCGGTAAGGTCTGTTATCGGGTCGCCTTTAGATGCGAAAGACAGGGCATTAAAAGGTACGCCTCCTGCCGACTGTGGCCAAAGACCTACGGTGTGGTCAACAAAATAAGGCGCAAGTCCTGCTTTTTCTATTTCATCGGTTGTAAGGTCCTTTGTGAGCTGACAAACCATTGAACTTACAATTTCCATATGAGCAAGTTCTTCCGTACCGATATCAGTAAGGAGAGCGGCAACGTTACCGTATGGCATTGCATAACGCTGAGATAGATATCTCTGAGATGCCGCAAGCTCGCCGTCAGGACCGCCAAACTGGCTTATTATAATTTTTGCGGCTTTTCCGTCAGGTTTTTTAATTTTAACGGGATATTGCAAACGTTTTTCATATCTCCACATTACATTGTTCCTCCCATGGCATACATCCTTCAGTCCAGGTCCATTTATCGTAAGATTTTACCTGCATTGCATTGAGAGGACCAAAGTTTGCTATATAATTGTTTACTGCGTCGTTATACTCATTAAGCGCTTTATGATAAAAACTCAGAGCCTCTTTATCCTGAGGATGAGTATCGAGAAACAAAACAGCTTCATCAAGAGCGAAACCATAAGTCTGCACACGCATTAACGCTTTTTGTTTATCAGTCATCATTATCTTTTCGCTCCTTTGAAAGGTTTATCAAGATCGGCAAATATCGTGCCTCTTATAATACCTTTATCATTTTCATAAATATTTTGCCATTTCTGCCACGGCACGTAAGCCATTGCTATGGGCATTTCACCGCTATCAAAACCGGTTTTGATGCTTTCTTTCTGCCGGATCCACATATCATTTTCCCTGCGCATTAATCCCGGTGGATTTATTGAATAGAATTTTGTTATTTCTTCCATCTTTTATTCTCCTTTCTTTATATTCTACGACTTTGAAAAAATTTTGGTGACAAATACATATTTTGAATAATTACCGCTCTTTTTGTATATAAATAATGGTGTAAATGTTACAAAAATTAAAAAAACTTGACAATTCGGAAAAAGTCTGCTACACTATGTAACGGTTTTGTAATCAATTTGTAATTTTTATACGCGCAAAACCGAAAAGGAGTTGTTTTATGGATATCAGATCGCTTATGTACAAGGCGAAGGAAGTATGCAAGAGAACATCTGAAAAAGTTATAAGCAAATCAGTAAGTTTGATAAAAAGCACAGGAAAGTATCGCACTTGGGTAGTCATTGCTGCAGCAGTTACCGTAATGGTAATGTTTATGTCAATGGTACTTATAAAAAGAAGAAACATTGTGATATACGTTGACGGTGAGCAAGTTTCTTCATTTACCACTCTCAAACAGGAAACTGAGCAGTGGCTTGATGAAGCAGGAATTATTGTTGAAGACGGCGATGAAATGACCGTACAGGATGAAACTGTTCACATTAAAAAAGCTTTTTATGTCACAGTTGTGGCAGACGGCACAGAAACTTCCTTCAAAACCGTAAGTTGCAGTGTAAAACAGGCAATAGAAAAATCCGGTATTGAATTTTCTGAAGCAGACAAAGTTAATATCCCTCTTGATGACACAGTAAAATCCGGTGATAAAATCGTCATAAAAAGAGTGACAAACAAGCAAATCACCAAAAGCGAAACAATTGAATTTGAAACAATAAAAAAGAAAACCGACAAGCTTTACGTTGGCGAGACCAAAGTTGAAACAAAAGGCGAAAACGGTAAAAAAGAATATGTCTACGAAGTAGTTTACACAGACGGCAAAGAAACAGACAGAAAACTCGTTTCAGAGACCGTTATAAAAGAGCCCGTTGACAAAGTTGTGCTTGTAGGTACAAAAGAGATACCGAAGGTCACAACGTCATCAACACCGTCAAACTACAAAAAAGTTATAACAATGAAAGCTTCTGCTTATACTTATGGCGAAGACGGCGGTAACATAACCGCCACAGGCATACGTCCTTACAAAGGTATAGTTGCGGTAGACCCTAAAGTTATACCTTTAGGTACAAAACTTTACATTGAAACATCCGACGGAAGTTATATTTACGGTACTGCAGTTGCCGCTGACGTAGGCGGAGCAATAAAAGGAAACAAAATTGACCTTTTCTTAAACAGTGAATCAGAGTGCCGCCGTTTTGGAAGAAGAAATGTAAACGTATATATTATTGGCTAATGAAAAAGTTCCGATAAAATCGGAACTTTTTTTATATTTGATATATTTTTTAATATGTGATATACTATTCTCAAATAATTTAATGAGGATTTTTTCGTGGATTACATAGTACTTGATATGGAATGGAATCAACCATTTTCCAAAAACAAAAAAATTGCAGGTAACACCTTACTTAAAGGTGAAATTATTCAGATAGGTGCAATAAAAATGAATGACGGTTTTGAAATGACAGGTAGTTTCAACGAATCTATCAAACCTGTTTTTTACAAAACCATAAACCGACACGTGAGAGAAATAACGGGCCTTACCACTGCAGAACTTAAAAATTGTGACGGATTCAAAGAGGTTTTTAACAGATTTTCGGCATTTTGCGGAGATAACTATTGTCTTATTACCTGGGGCAACGACGATATGCCGATGCTTCGTGACAATATGGATGCTCATGGGCTTGATGCCTCTGCTCTTCCAAAATGCTACAATCTGCAATCAATATTCAATTCACAAATAAGCCACGAATCAAGACAATGGTCACTTTCTTCTGCTATGGAAAAGCTTGAAATCGAGCAGATGTATCAGCCGCACGATGCCCTGTCTGATGCGGTAAACACCGCAATAATCGCATCAAAGCTTGATATGCAAAAAGGTATAGAACAATACGGCAAAGTTGACAGTTCGGGAATTTCCTACGGAACGCTCATTTCGAGCAAATCGCGCGGTATGGAAACTCTTATAGAAGCCATCAAATACGCTCAGCGCATAAAAACCCAGTGTCCTTTTTGCAAAAATAATTTAACAACAAAAGGCTGGATAGGGAAAAGAAACAAACGAATAGCTCTCGGCACCTGTAAGGAGCATGGTACTTTTAAGTTTCAAACGGTCATATACAAAACAGAGGATCTTTACTTTGTCAAAAGAAAAGTGACCTATGCCAGTGAAGATATGAAAAAAAGTTATGCAGAAAAAACAGAACAAGCCTTGGAAATTTAATTTCCAAGGCTTGTTCAGAGTGTCAAAGAATCTATTTTTTATTTTGACACTCTGTGAGGCTTTACAAAAAATGAGGATGATTTGTCAAACTTGCCCCGAAGTCGTACAAAAGTACTTCGAGAGGGCAAGTTTCACGAAAGTGAGAAAACACCTTGAAAAGAATTTCTTTTCAAGGTGTTTAATTTATATTTACTGGGTGTTTAATATTAAAATCTTTATCTTACTTATTTGGTGATAAATGCCCATCATTTTTATTATTTTCTCACGGTCAAACCACTTATTTTACAGTCTCAAAAAGCCTTAGAAATTTAATTTCCAAGGCTTTTTTATGTTATTTTTCAAATCCTATAAGTATACCGCCTTTTTCAGCATAAAAACTACAAAGACCGCCTAATTTCCCGATTTCAACGGAAACGTTTTTAAATTTTTCTAAAATTATGTTTTTAAGATTTACAGCGCCCTCAAAATTACTGCAATGGCTTATACGGATTTTTCCGTTTTTGTATCCGAATTTTTCCAAACACTCAATAATTTCTGCAAAAGCTTTCTTTTCGCCTCTGCATTTTTTAAGGAGTTCAAGAGTTCCGACATCGGATGCTTTGCCTACTGCTCTGATACCGAGTATTCCCGCTGCTTTTGCCGCAAGAGGACTTACTCTGCCATTGTTTGCAAGATTTCTCATTGATTCAAGTATAAAAAGAAGACCTGTTTTTTTACTGTACTTTTTAATGTTTTCGCAAACCTCGTCAAAGCTTTGACCGGCCAAGATATATTCTTTGAGTTTTTCTATCAAAAGCCAGAGCTCAGGTCCTGCAGACAAAGAATCCAAAACAAAAACGTTTCTGTCCGGATACTGACTCTGATATGTTTCTTTTGCAACGCACGCGGCATTATAGCTTCCTGAAAGTCCACTTGTGATAGTTACGCAGAAAATATTTTGGGCATCGCCGAAAGCGTCAAGCCAGTCACCTGCAGAAGGACAGGCCGTTGAGGATTTTCCGCTATAACTTAAAAGCTCATTTGCCATCTGTTCAACGTCAAGTAATATATTGTCTACGTATTCTTTTTTATCCGTGATTATTTTAAGTGCAGCCGAGCGAAAATCAATTCCGTCAAGACTAAACATATCAGATGATGAATCTGCAACAATTCTTACGTTTTCCATATTATTATAGCTCTCTTTTCTTACCTGTATAGAATATAGCAATAAGTTCAGGACCTGTATGTGCGCCTATTATGGTTCCTATATTGGTAATAACTACGTCTTTAAATCCAAGTTCAGCTTTCATTTGCTGTGCGACTGCGTTTGCACGGTCAAAACAGTCAGAATGGCTGATATACAAGGTTTGATTCTGAGCATCTATAACGTTTCCTGCCATTTTTTTGCGGATATTTGCAAAAGTATTTTTTTCTCCGCGGACTTTATCACATACAATAAGTTTACCTTCAGTATTTACAGTCAGCACAGGGTTGATACCGAGCATCTGACCAACCACCGCACTTGTTTTAGAAACTCTTCCGCCTCTGTGAAGATATGTGAGAGTATTGGTCGTGAAATAAATATTCACTTTATGTTTTATATCTTCAATAAATTCTATGTTCTGATTAATGTCCATTCCGTTTTTTCTGTTATCAGATGCCAGAATACACATCATACCGTTTCCGAGAGACGCGCTAAGAGAATCTATAACTGTGACATTAACATTATATTTTTCTGCAACGTCTTTTGCGGCAATACAAGCACTCTGATATGTTCCTGATATACCGCTGCTGAGAGCTATATGCATAATATCATAGCCTTGTTTTGCAAATTCCGTAAAAAATTCTGCCATTCTGTCAGCATTTATCTGACTTGTTTTAGGAGCAGCTCCCTCTTTCATTTTATTGTAGAATTCTTTTATGCTTTGTTCATCGGGAGTATCTTTATATATTTTCCCATCAATTTCATATTCCATCATTATAGGAATTATATCATATTTTTCGTATAATTCCGCACTCAGGTCACTGCCGGAGTCTGTTGTTATAATATATTTGTTCATTGCACACAAATCCTTTCGCAAAACTTTACTATTATATTTTATAAAATCCGCTTCTCAAAGTCTACCTACCGCTCAAAATTTCACTCTACTGTCAGTTCCACGCTCTCTACCGCCTGTAGAATACATATTAAAAACCGCTTGATTACTTGATTTTTTTATGTTATAATATTTTTGAAATTAACAAGGAGTATTGATTTTAAAATTGGACGCTCTTAAAAAAATAATTGCAAAAAACATACAGAATTTACGTCTTGGGGCAGGACTTACACAATCAGACCTTGCTCAGAAACTCAATTATTCCGACAAAGCCGTATCAAAATGGGAACGCGGAGAATCCATTCCCGACGTACACATACTTAAGCTTATAGCGGATATGTTTGAGGTTACAGTTGATTATCTTCTTGCGGATATTCACGATGATAACACCGAGCTTCCCAAGGTATCAAAAAAAATAATCAAGAGAAACAGACTCGTTATTTCTCTGCTTGCAACAACTGTTATCTGGCTTATGGCTACAATTGCTTTTGTTGTAGTAGGACTTGTAAGAGATTCTTTTAAAGGCGTATGGCTGACATATATTCTCGCAATTCCATTATCCTGCGTTGTACTTTTAGTATTCAATTCTATATGGGGCAAAGGTAAACTTAATTTTCCCATTATTTCGCTTCTTATGTGGAGTACATTGCTTTCAATATGTCTTTTTATTAATTTTGACAAAATATGGTTTATATTTGTTATAGGCATACCTGCTCAGGTAATAATTTTATTATCAGCCGGTTTTAAATTAAGACGGAGGTAAACAGTATGCAGTTTTCTGATTTATTTGAAGACGTACCTATTATCGCTGCAGTAAAAAGCAGATATGAGCTTGAAGAAAGTCTTCTTTGTGACAGTAACGTTATATTTGTACTTTTCGGTGATATATGCAACATTACCGATATTGTGGAGCAAATCAAATCAAAGGGCAAGCTTGCTATTGTACATATCGACCTTATAGAAGGTCTTGCATCAAGAGAAATCGGCGTTGATTTTATAAAGGAAAATACCGGCGCTGACGGTATAATATCAACAAAAGCACCTCTTATTAAGTATGCAAAAAGCCTCGGACTTATTGCCGTACGCAGATTTTTTCTGCTTGATTCTATATCCCTTGAAAATATATCAAAAGGCGCAAGTTCTGATCACGCAGATGCGTACGAGGTACTACCCGGAGTTATTCCTAAAATAATATCTCAGATAGTAAAAGACTGCAACAAGCCCATAATTGCAGGGGGACTTATACGCGACAAGGAAGACGTTGTGGGAGCTTTGAAATCGGGCGCGGTAGCAGTATCGAGTACAAACTCAAAAGTATGGTTTTTATAGGTCATACTATCAAAAAAAGGTATGACCGTGAGAAAATTTTAAATATAAAATAGATAAAAAAGATGTGTGGAAAATCCACACATCTTTTTTATTATTCCTGACTGAAATTGCTTTTGTCTACTCCACATAACGGACATTCAAAATCATCGGGGAGATCCTCAAATTTTGTACCGGGAGCAATATCGTTTTCAGGCAAGCCTGCCTCTTCGTCATAAATCCAACCGCATACTTCGCATACGTATTTCATAATATTTCCTCCTGAAAATTAATTATTCTTTACAAAGCTCATTTGCAAGCAAATCAAGTTCTGCTTCACTCTGAGCATTTAAAGCCGACATTATTTTAACACTATTTTGGCAAAAATTCAATTTTTTGCACTCTGACAGCATATTTTTCATAACTTTTGTTGCAACGGGCGCCCAGCTTCCGTTTTCTATAAACGCAACTGTTTTATTCTGAAAATTACGTTCTGTCAGATGGTTTATAAACTCTTTCATAAACGGGAAAATATCTGCATTATACGTTGTTGTGGCAAATACTATTTTGGAGTATCTGAATGCATCTTCTACAGCTTCCGCCATATCGCATCTTGCAAGGTCGTTTAAAACAACCTTGGGACATCCTGCCTTTTTTAGCTTTTCTTCAAGAGCTAAAACAGCTTTTTTTGTATTACCGTAAACAGAGGTGTATGCTATCATAATACCTTCTGTCTCAGTCTGATAACCCGACCATATATTATATAAATTTATATAATATCCAAGGTTTTCTGAAAGAACAGGTCCATGAAGGGGACAGATTACATTTATATCAAGAACATTCACTTTTTTCAATAAAGTCTGCACCTGAGCACCGTATTTTCCTACAATACCGAAATAGTATCTTCGCGCTTCACACGCCCAGTCTTCCTCTGTGTCATAAGTTCCGAATTTTCCAAAACCGTCGGCAGAAAACAAAACCTTATCTTTGACATCATAAGTTACAATAACCTCAGGCCAATGTACCATGGGCGCCGTGAAAAATTTAAGAGTATGTTCTCCAAGAGAAAGTTCGTTACCTTCTCCTACAACTATTTGTCTTTCCGAAAAATCGTCACCGAAAAAGTTTTTCATCATAACAAAAGACTTGGCAGATGACACGATTTTCGCATCGGGATAAGCTTTGGTAAAGCTCATAATACTCGCAGAATGGTCAGGTTCCATATGTGAAACTATCAGATAATCAGGAGTTTTCCCATCTAACTGCCTGTTAATATTATCAATCCACTGCGCAGTAAAATTAATATCAACCGAATCCATTACTGCAATTTTTTCATCTATAATAACGTAAGAATTATATGACATTCCGTTCGGAACAACATACTGACCTTCAAACAAATCAATATTCCTGTCACAAACACCTACGTATTTAATATTTTCTGAAATATACATTCTATTCACCTCTTAAAATATTATAATACATACTTGTCTTATTTAAAAGAAAAAATTGTGGTTTTTTGACAATTGGGAAATTTTTTCACAAAAAAAACTTGGAAACTAAAAAGTTTCCAAGTTTAAATCTAAATTCTTGCAACGCCTGTTTCTTTTGCTGTTTTTATAACAGCCTGGGCAACTACCTGCGCCACTCTTTTATCAAGAGCAGGAGCAATAATGTTTTCTTCTGTTATATCATCATCGGGAATAAGCGATGCAAGAGCAAAAGAAGTTGCCACTTTCATTTCCTCATTTATACAGGTTGCTCTGCAATCAAGAGCGCCTCTGAAAATTCCCGGAAACGCAAGAACGTTGTTTATCTGATTCGGAAAATCAGATCTTCCGGTACCTACTACCCTTGCGCCTGCCGCTTTTGCTATATCAGGCATAATTTCGGGAGTGGGATTTGCCATAGGGAACATAATAGCATCATTTGCCATTGATTTTACCATCTCAGGTGTAACAAGATTGGGTGCTGAAACTCCTATAAACACATCTGCGCCGCAAAGAGCATCTGCAAGTGTACCTTTTTTATGCTCAAGATTTGTTATTTTTGCAACCTCTTGCTGAGCTACGTTATTGTTCTCATCACCATCACATATAATACCGAATCTGTCACAGAACGTAAGATTTTTAACGCCTATATTTAAAAGATGTTTACCGATAGCAAGACCTGCAGAACCAGCGCCATTAATAACCACTTTAACTTCGCCCATCTGCTTTTTAACAAGTTTAAGAGCGTTTATAAGCGCAGCTGCAACAACAATAGCAGTTCCGTGCTGGTCATCGTGAAAAATCGGAATATCACAGATTTCTTTGAGTTTTCTTTCAATTTCAAAACAACGCGGAGCAGATATATCCTCAAGATTTATTCCACCGAAAGACCCTGAAATAAGATATATTGTTCGTACTATTTCATCGACATCTTTCGATTTAATACAAAGAGGAAACGCATCAACGTCAGCAAAAGCTTTAAAAAGTGCGCATTTACCTTCCATAACAGGCATACCTGCCTCAGGTCCGATATCACCAAGTCCTAAAACTGCGGTACCGTCTGTTATAACCGCAACAAGATTAGAGCGACGTGTCAGCTCATAAGATTTATTTATATCTTTATTTATTTCAAGACAGGGTTCTGCAACACCCGGAGTATATGCTAAAGAAAGATCTTCTCTTGTATTAATAGGTGCTCTTGAGATTACCTCAATTTTGCCGTTCCATTCATAATGTTTTTTAAGTGATTCCTGTCTGATATCCATTTAAATTATTCCTCCCAAGGGAATTTATATTGTGTAAGACCAAGCTCGTCACGAATCGCAATAATTTCTTTCTGTACAGATTCGTTTATCGGAACACCGCTCTCACGTGAAAGACGGATTTCATATTCTTTTTCGCCGGCAGTATAAATTCTTTCTGCATCGGGAGCTTTCTGTGCGCCACGTACTTCACGGATGATGTCACCTGCTTTTTTACGGCAAACATCTTCGCCAAGGAAATGATCTGTGTCGATAGCGATAAAGAAGTGACCGAGCTGGAATGGAACTTTTTCACCGTTTTCGCCAATGCCTGTAAGAGCTTTACCGTAGCTACCGTCCTGAAGAACTGCAGAAAGAAGTTCAACAAACATAGCAAAACCATAACCTTTATATCCTGCCTGTTCTTCGCCAGGTCCGCCTAATGTGCAAAGAGCAGTTTCGCGGCGAGCCATTGCCTTGAGTGCATCCTCAGAAGTACCTTCGTATGCTTTACCGTCTAAACCGATAAGCGCACCTGCAGGAGCGTCTTTACCGATACGAGCATAATATTCAAGTTTACCATTCTGATATGTTGAAGTTGCAGCATCAAAGTTAAAATCGAAAGCTTCGTCTGTGGGAACACCAAGTGTCAGTGGGTTTGTACCGAACATACCTTCAACACCGAAAGTAGGAGCAACTGTAGGACGTGCATTTGTACCTGTCAATCCGATACAACCTGCATTTGTTGCCATTGAAGTGTAATAACCTGCAATACCGTAGTGGCATGAATTACGTACAACAACCATACCCATACCGTATTCTTTAGCTTTTGCAATAGCCATACTCATTGCTTTATGACCGATAACCTGTCCCATACCATGATGACCGTCAATTACAGCAGTAGTAGCAGTTTCTTTTATAATTTCAAAATTTGTAACAGGCTGCTGAATACCGGCTTTGATTCTATCAAGATAGACAGGTTTAAATCTGTTTACACCGTGAGATTCAATACCTCTTTTGTCAGATTCCAGAAGAACGTCTGCGCAAATTTCAGCGTCCTCACGCGGAATACCGTAACCTACAAAAGAATCAATTACGAAGTTTGTGATTGTTTTCCAATCAACAATGTTTGTTTTTGCCATTGTTATTTCCTCCAAAATTTTAATTTCCTAAAAACAAAAAGAGCGCACTAATCCCTATAATGAATCAGTGCACTCTCTTCTCTTCTGTGCTTCTCTAATTATATAAATGATCTAAAACTTTGTCAATCATTTTTTAAAAATAATTGTAAATACAATGATTATACTATATAATAATATAAAACATTTCAGGAGTACAACAAATATGCGTCAAAGCGGTATACTTATGCCGATTTTTTCTTTGCCATCCGACTACGGAATCGGCACTATGGGAAAAAAGGCTTACGAATTTATAGATTTTCTTAAAAAATCAGGTCAGTCAATTTGGCAGATGCTCCCTGTATGTCCGACAAGCTACGGGGACTCGCCATATCAGTCTTTTTCCTCTTTTGCAGGTAACCCATATTTTATTGACCTTGATTTACTTTCAGAAGACGGATACCTATTAAAATCAGAATATCAGAAAATCGAGTTTTTCCAAGACCCACACAAAATCGATTATGCAACGCTTTATCACAACAGATATCCCGTTTTAAAACTTGCATTTGAGCGGTTTATTAAAAATCCGCCTGAAGATTACACGGTTTTTTGCGCAAAAAACGACCGTTGGCTTGAAAACTACGCTTTATTTATGGCGCTCAAAGACCAAAATGGCGGCAAAAGTTGGAATATGTGGCCTAAAAAACTTTCAAACCGTGATTCTTCCGCCCTTGCCGATGCAAGAACAACACTCAGAGACAGCATCGAATTTCACAAAACTCTACAATTCTTTTTCTATTGGCAATGGAACGCACTTCACAAATACGCAACTGAAAACGGCATAAAAATTATGGGTGATTTGCCTATTTACGTGGCATACGACAGCGCAGACGTATGGGCAAACCCGAAACAGTTTGAACTTGACGATGATCTGATGCCCATTGAAGTGGCAGGATGTCCACCTGATGCCTTTTCAAAAGACGGTCAGCTTTGGGGTAATCCTCTTTACAACTGGGAATATATGAAAAATGAACCGTCAAAATACAGTTTCTGGGTAGAAAGAATTGCATATTGTCTTAAACTGTACGATATTCTTAGAATCGACCATTTCAGAGGTTTTGAATCATACTACGCAATTCCCGCTAAAGAAAAAACCGCAAGATTCGGCAGATGGAGAAAAGGCCCCGATACTGACCTTTTTGACACTCTCAAACAAACTCTCGGCGATATGCCTATCGTTGCGGAAGATTTAGGCCTTCTTACAGAAGACGTTTATAAGCTTTTGAAATACACGGGGTATCCGGGTATGAAAGTTCTTCAGTTTGCTTTTGACTCAAGAGAAGAAAACGATTATCTGCCTCATAATTATGACAAAAACTGCATCGTATATACAGGTACTCACGACAACGACACACTTATGGGATGGCAAAACACCGCAGATGAGCAGGATATAAAACAGGCTAAAGACTATATAAGAGCAAACGACTGCGAAAGCTTTAACTGGGCTATGATAAAAACCGCTATGGCATCTGTTGCCGACACCGTGATAATACCTATTCAGGACTATATCGGTATGGGAAGCGAGGGACGTATAAACGAGCCTTCAACTTTAGGAGGTAACTGGGAGTGGCGAATTGCAGACGGTTGTACAAATGACTGGCTTGCCGAAATAATATATAACATAACAAAAACTTACGGCAGAATACCTAAAGAAACTTAAAAATAATTGAGCTGAAAAACATATGTTTTTCAGCTCTTTATCATTCGGTTATTTTAAAAAGATCATTTGGAGTACAATCAAACAACAAACACATAGTTTCAATATTTTCATATCTGATAGATTTTGTTTGATTATTTATCATTTTATTAAAATTCTGATAGCTCATACCAAGCTGTTTGTAAAGCCAATACTTAGTTTTACCGTTCTTTTCAAGAAGTTCAAGTACATTTAATTTTATCATAAGATATTTCTCCATAACTTATTTATTAATGAGACAATATCTTATTTTTCATTTTTGCATATAGACTAATACATTATATAATGTAATAATCTACAAACAAAGGAGTAATTTTATGATAATTGATGTTACAGGAACCATATTAATACCCGGAAATTCAGGCAAAAACTGTTCCGGCAACGGATTTCACAAAGACAGCAACTGCGATTTAATCGAATGTTGTTGTGACGAATGTGATTATATGATTTGCTGTTTACCCTCTCATAATCCAAAAGAATGCAAAACATGCGATATATATAAATGTCCTAATTCAAAATCACCCTTAAAACTAAAAAAGACGATATATGAAGTTTAAAAGCCCTTGAAACGAAAGTTTCAAGGGCTTTTTTATTAGATATCGTAAATACCGAGTATCAATATACCCACAAAGGTTATTGCAAGACCGACGTAATGTTTCCAGGACAGTTTTTCTTTGAGGAAAAGTCTGCTCCAGAGAAGAGATACTGCGCAGTATGCGGATATTATAACAAGACCTATTTTATATTCAGATACAACTACCATCATATAGAATACCTGACCTACTGTTTCACAAAGACCGCCTACAACTTTAAGACCGTCGAATTTTGCATTTACTTTTTCGCGTTTGATACCAAACACGTAAATTGCAAATATAACTGCCATAAACAACCAAGTGAATTCATAAGCAACGTTAAGAATATCACCGCAGAGCAAGTCTATCTCAGCTTCACCCAACGCTGCATTTGCATCTGCAAGTTTTTCGCAGTAGTTGTCCGCAATGAGAGTATCTACAAAGGTTCCGAGCGCATCAATTATACAGTAAAGCACGGGAAGGAGTATTGCAAGTATGCTCTTTGAGTATTTTCTGTTAGATGCCTTCTGACGAAGAGCTCTTGTTTCTTCGTTTTCAAAAGCTTCTGCAAAGCCGAGAGACAAAACACCTGCAACTATCATAACAACAGCCAATATAATAAATCCGTCGAGGAAAATTGCATCGGAATCGTCCTCCACCCATTTAACGCCGAAATAACAAATACTCATAATAAGAGCAACGGCGCCTGAGCAGTTACAGATAGGTGATGAAATTGAAAGTTCTATGTAACGGAGTGATATATAACCGATAACCATAGAGCCGATATAAAGAATCGATGCAGGAAGATAGGTTATTATATCACTGAAAGCAAACGGCACACCGCCGAGAGTTATTTCATAAATTGCGTGAATACCCATTACAAGTCCGACTGCAATGCCGACTTTGTAATGACTGAGTTTATCGTTAAGTTTTGTGCCCATTTTTGAAAACAGGTCAGAACCTGACCAGCAAAGCAGGGCGATTATTGACACAAGCCACATAATTTTATTCTCCTTAAAACTTTAAATTATTGTGCCTCCGCCAATTACGGTATCCCCTTGATAAACCACAGCAGCCTGACCTGGAGTAATGGCTCTTTGGGGCTCATCAAATATTATTTTCACTAAAGAATTCTCCATAGGGATAACAGTAGCGGGGGCGAATTTTGATTTATATCTTGTTTTTACCTGTGCTCTGAAGCTCTCTACGGGGTCTTCAAAGGTTATCCAATTAAATTCTTTTGCTATGAGACTGTTTGTATAAAGTTCATTATCAGAGCAAAGAACAACGTCATTTGTCTGAATGTTTTTTTCTTTAACGTAAAGAGGAGCAGGAAGAGCAAGGCCCAGTCCTTTTCGCTGACCTATTGTATATCTTATTATACCTCTATGTTTTCCAAGAATATTTCCCTGAGTGTCTTTAAAATTCCCTTCGGGATATTTTTTGCCTGTATACTGTTCAATAAATTTGGCATAATCGCCGTCTTTTACAAAACAGATATCCTGACTGTCCTTTTTATCGGAATTGACAAAAGAAAGTTCTTTTGCTTTTTCTCTCACCTGTTCTTTTGTAAGATTTCCGAGAGGAAGCAAAATCCGTGAAAGCTCTTTCTGAGTAAGAGAATACAAAACATAGCTCTGGTCTTTGTTTTCATCAAGACCTTTTTTGAGCAAAAACCTATCACCGCTTTTTTCTATTCTCGCATAATGTCCCGTAACAATATGAGAACATCCCAGTTTATCGGCAGCATCTAAAAGAGCTCCGAATTTCATAAATCTGTTACAGTCAATACAGGGGTTTGGAGTAATTCCTTTTTCGTATGCGTCTATAAAACGGCAGATTACGTTTTTTTCAAAGCCTTCACACATATCAATAGTATGATGTTCAAACCCCAATCTGTCACAGACTTTTTTGGCATCGTCTATATCTTTCTGGTCAGCACAAAAAAGGCGCATGGTGGCGCCTTTTGCTTCAAATCCGTTTTCAATTGTAAGAGCTGCGGCTACAGAACTGTCAACCCCGCCGCTCATTGCAATCAAAGCTTTTGTCATATTTTTCTTATTATACCCATAGGTGTCTGCTGTCTTGACTGTCCAAGAGGATTATCTTTGAGAACTTTTGCATAAAGCTCTCTTGAAAGGCTCTGGTCAGATATACCAAGAATAACACCGTCAATATCGTTTATATCAACAACCAACGTATCAAAACCGATACGTTCTTTAATAGCGCTGCAAACTGCATCGGGATTTTCAGGTCCTAAAACTACGCAGTGGTTATAAGGCGGAATTGTACAGTCACAAGGTCCGTCAATTGAACGTGCTTTTGCACCTGCTATATCGTAAAATATACCTCGTTTGCCAACAAGTTTACCACAAGCTGAACAAAAAGCTGCAAAAAGTATTTTAAGAGTACCGCATTCACGAAGAGCCATTTCCATCGTCTGCGGAATGGAAAGACCTATGCCGTAGGGTGATTTATAAACAAATTTACAAAGAAGTTTTGCAAGAAAACGAGGTTTTATTTCATCCATCGGTATAGCTCTTCTCTGAGTACAAGCTACTGCTTTTTCGGAAATAAAGAGAATATCCCCTTCCTGCATTTCACCTTTGCCGTATTTTTCGGCAACGTCACGTATATCGTCAGCATCTGTAATAACGTGAGTTTTAATAGGATAACGTTCATATTTTACGCCATCTACTTCAATGACAAGATTTTTGTTTTCATTAACTTGCATTTTACAATTCTCCTAAATTTTAATAAATATATTTTATGCAATTTTTGTCTGATTTTCAATACATTTTTTAATCAAAACAAAAATTTATGCTACCGTCCTTTTCAAGCTTAAGAACAGCATCAAAAAGTTTACCGTTTTTGGAAGTGAAACCCTCTATTTTAGAAGTCTTGCCTGTTGTAAGTAAAAGCTTTGCGTTTGACAGGGAAATTGTACGTTTACAGATATATCCGCTTATACGGAATTTACATCCGTCTTTATATCCTGTGCATCCAAAACCGTATTTGCCTTTAATGACAGGTTTTGAGCAAAGAGGACAAGGACCTGCCTCATCTTTATAGAATCCCGAATCGGTATCTTTCTCAGGTGGCAGATTTTTCTTTTCAAAAACCTTTGAGATTTCAGTTTTGGCAAGGTTTACCGCATCACACACACTCATTGTATTTTTAAACACTTTTTTAAGGGCCTGTCCAAGCTCGGAGGTTTTATACTTATCCATAGAAATATCCATTCGCATAAGCGATTCGATAAAATATTCACCGTCAGGCAGTATTCTGTACACGTCTTTTTTCAGTTCAATATATTTACTTTTTCTTGCGTTGTCTATAATACCCGTTCTTGTAGCCTCAGTACCAAGCTCAAGACCTTCAAACATGGCGCGGTATTCCTCTGCATCGTCCTGTGATGCTTCCGCTTTATCTTCGCGGAAAGGATTTTTAAGATAGTTATTGAGAGTCTCTATTGTGTAATGTTTAGGAGGTGAGGTTTCTTTTTCTTTCGGAGCAAAAGCGGTCTGCACCTCATCACCTTTTTCAAGAGGAGGCAGAATTTTGTCTTTAGAAGATGCATCGTCATATTTCGTCCAGCCTTGCTCTACTATAACGGTACCTTTTAAAGTAAACTCTTCCATATCACCGACGTTTATAACAATTTCGGTTTTTTCAACCTTACATTCTTCCGCGCAAAATAC
Source organism: Eubacteriales bacterium (assembly GCA_045657265.1). GTDB lineage: Bacteria > Bacillota > Clostridia > Oscillospirales > QAKW01 > RGIG9041. Next base: position 25,730 of record JAZOSU010000020.1, read on the forward strand.
CGCTACAAATCTGCGGAACACCGTCTGATAAACTCTCATTTCGTCATCATTAAGGTCGGTTTTTTTAGGTATTTTATAGGTAGGTGTAAGCGCTGAGTGCGATTCTATTTTAGAATCGTCAAATATTGTTTTTTTGTCTTTGAATTCAACGGGGTATCCTAATGTGCGCACACCCTCAAGAATTTTTTTGACTTTATCTTTTTCAGCAGTTGCAAGGTATTCCGAGTTTGTTCTCGGGTATGTCAGATATCCCCGCTCATACAAAGACTGTACGATTTTAAGGGAAGTATCCATTGACATTTTATATTTTTTACCAAGCAGATTCTGTAGCTTTGAAAGAGAAAAGAGTTTGCCGGGATTCAGAGTGTCTTTCTTGACTTTTTTGTTCTTTACATAGCTTTTTGCATCATTATATTTTTGACAAAGCAGTTTTGCTTTTTCAATATCTTTCTGGGGAAATTTATGTTTGCTTGTAAGTTCGCAGTCACCCAGAGGAGAAACTATGCCGTAATATTTTTCGGGTACGAAATTACGTATCGCCATATCCCTGTCATAGATAGCCTTAACTATTGGAACAATAACCCTTCCCACCCTCAAAAGCACACCTGTTTTCAAGGTAGCGTATCTTGTAAGGTTAATTCCGTACAGCCAGTCAATATACGTTCTTGCAAACCCCTCGTTTGCAAGGTTATCGTAATGCTCTGCGCCTTTCATAGAGCCGAGAGCCTGTGCAACCGTTTCGGGAGTCTGGTCGGGAAGCCACAGTCTTGTGATTTCTTTTTCGGTTTTAAGGGCATTCTGTATACAAAGACGGATTATAATTTCTCCCTCTCTGTCTGCGTCTCCTGCATTTACTATTTTTACAACATCAGGACTGTTACACAGAGAAGAAATTATATCAAACTGCTTGGCAACGCCTCCGTCATCACGCAGTCTGAATCTGAAAGGCTCGGGAAAACAGGGAATGGTATCTATAGTCCATCTGTCATTTTCATTTCCGCCTGTATATTCTTCAAGGTCACAAAGGGAAAACAGATGTCCGAAAGCCCAAGTAACTATATAGTTTTCGTTTTCAAGATACCCGTCACGTCTTTTCATTTGGCCTATTCCTGCCGCAATGTTTCTGGCAAGGCTCGGTTTTTCTGCAATAATAAGAGTTTTATTTGACATATGTTGTTCTGTTAATTCTTATGGTATGACGTTCTGACGGCTCGGCATCATCTGCCGCATAGCCTGCAACTATAATACATCTTGGCATAATATTTTCAGGCAGATTAAGAAGTTCTTTCATTTTATCGGGTTTGAACATACAAACCCAGCATGTGCCAAGACCTTCATTTACTGCGCTGAGCATAATGTGGTCCGCCGCAATTGAAGCGTCCATCATTCCGTGACTTTTACCTGTTGCAGAGCTTATCCACGCATCATTTTCGTCGCTGCATACAACAAATAGAAGGGGCGCATCAAAAGTGCAGGGCGATACCATCTTCATATCTTCAAGCACCTGCTCGTTTGTCACTGCATATATACGTACGCAGTTTGTGTTTCTGGCAGTCGGCGCGATATCTGCGCATTTTACTATTCTTTCGATTTTATCCTGCTCAACTTTTTTTGATGAATATTTTCTTACAGAATATCGTGAATTTATCACATCGTAAAATTCCATTGTGTTCTCCTTATTTGAACGAAAACTTGTTTTTCATTCCGCCACTTACAAGGCAAACCCATGAGTTTCCGGGATTATATGCAAGTTCGTTCCCGTCTTTATCGGTAAATTTAAAGCTATCATATGTGGAACCTTTTTTCCAGTTTATTTCCTGATAAGTTCCGTTTGAAAAATAGTATCCGCCACCACTTTCAAGACCCACGTTTACTCTGTATCCGTTGCCCATATCCCCAAGGGTTGTGAACAAAACGACGACGTTTTTGAAATCAATACTGTCAGTATACGCAGGCTTATGTTTCTGACCTGCTCTGTGGTCTACCTTGGTATATGCGCCTTTGGTTTTATCGTATTTGAAATAATCCACGTAATCGTGAGAGAAAGTAACCGTAATATCATTAGCCGCGCCGCCGCTTAGAGCTTTTGTCTCGGCATTGAATTTCTGCCAGTCCCCCGCGTGAGATTCATTGACAGTCATTCTCCAGCCTTTTTCTTTGAGCATTGTATTTATCTTTTCTCCCGTAGAATAGAGAGTATGCTCAAGAATATGACCGTTTTCTGTTCTGTAAGTATATCCGTAATACGGACTTGCAAGAAGGTTTATATCGTCAAGTCCGAGTTTATTCATATACGGCTGACAATAAGTGGGGTCAACACCTGCATGAACATAAGTTGCGTCATTTGAACAGGCAAGGTCTACAAAATCGTAACGGGCAGAACGAATAGTACCTATCTCGCCTACGTCTGCAATATCTTTATATATAGCAAGAGTTCTTGTAATACCGCCCTCAACGTAAGTCTCATACACGATATCCGCTTTGGAAAGACCTATCTGATGGCATCTTGTATCGTTCTGGTTATTAACCATAACAGCAGTTGGACGAAGTGTAAGCTTATCCTGAGTTTTTAAAGTATATTCCCCTGTGAGAGAATTTTTAAAAAGAGTTTCACCTGTTTGAGGCTGTACGTTGGTGTCAGGGATAGGAGCAACAGGCGTTGTTGTCTTTTTGCCGGAGCATCCGAAGAGCATAAGCGCCAACATAAAAATTGCGATAATACGAGAATATTTTTTCATAAAAGAACATCCTTTCTTAGATATATACTAATTGTAACAAATCTTATACTGTGTTACAAGACAATAATTGCAAAACCTATAAATATCTGTTATACTATAGAATAATTAGTACTATCGGAGATGTGATAATGAAAATAATTATTATTGGCTGCGGTCAGGTTGGCTCTACTTTGTCGGGTCAGCTTTCTGCAGAAAAACACGACATTACTGTTATAGATACAAACCAGTCCAAAATACACAAAATAACCGAAGAATTTGACGTTATGGGTATTTGCGGTAACGGTATCAGTATAGATACTCTTACTGAAGCAGGTATAAAAGACGCGGATATTCTCATCACCGTAACAGAGTCAGACGAGGTCAATTTGCTTTGCGCTCTTATGGCTAAAAAAGTAAGCTCTCTCAATACCATTGCCAGAGTACGAAATCCCATATACAGCGGAGAGACAGAGTTTATCCGTTCTACTATGGGTATTTCTATGATAATAAACCCCGACCTTGCAACTGCTATGGAAATCTCTCAGCTTGTAAAACATCCGTCGGCTGAAAAGATAGATAATTTTGCAGGGGGCAAGGTACGTCTTGTTAAAATTAAAATAACCGATGATTCTGTTCTTTCGGGTATACAGATTAAAGATATCTCCTGTAATACAAACTGTGAAATGCTCGTTTGCGCAATAGAACGGGGAGATGATATCATTATTCCTGACGGTAATTCGGTAATCAAATCGGGAGATACCGTTTCTTTTGTTGTATCGGCAGAAAAAATCAAAGATACATTTATAAAACTCGGACTTAAATACAAGCACATCAAAAACACAATGATAATAGGCGGTGACAGAATTGCCCATTATCTTTCAAAAATGCTTATAAAAGAAGGAATTGACGTCAAGATAATCGAAGAAAACCCAAAACGCTGTGAATGGCTTGACGAACAGCTTCCCGAAGCTACCGTAATATGCGGTGACGGAACTGATAAAAAGCAGCTTATCGAAGAAGGGATTTCAGCCACAGGAGCTTTGGTTGCAACAACGCACATTGACGAAGAAAACATTTTCCTTTCAATGTTTGCAAAGGAAATATCAAACGCAAAAAGAGTTGCCAAGGTAAACCGACTTGCTTTTGACAATATTATCGAGGGACTTAACATAGGCAGTGTTGTTTATCCTAACTTCATTACCGCAGACTACATTATGCAGTACGTACGAGCAAAACAGAACTCTGCCGGAAACAACATTTCCACTCTTTACAGACTGCTTGGAAACAAAGTAGAGGCACTTGAGTTTTCCGTTCAGGCAGACTCTCCCGTTATAGGAATTCCGCTCTGGAAACTTAATCTTAAAAGAAATCTTCTTGTCTGCTGTATCTGCAGAGGTGACAAAATTATAATTCCGGGCGGTTCTGACTGCATAGAAAAAGGCGATTCGGTTATTATAGTTACTCTTCAAAGCGGACTTTCTGATATCCGACACATTTTAAAGGACTAAAATTATGAATTTTTCAATGCTAAGTTATATACTGCGTTATATTATATTTGTCGAAGGACTGCTGATGCTTCTTCCCGCAGGAGTTGCAGCTTTATACAAAGAACCATCAGGCTTTATTTTTCTTGCATGTGCCGTCTCTTGTATACTTATCTCATTTCCTTTCACTCTGAGAAAACCCGAAAACACAGATATTCAGATGAAAGAAGGATTTATGTCTGTTGCTCTTGGCTGGATAGTTCTCAGTATTATGGGCGCACTTCCTTTTGTGCTCAGTAGCTATATACCAAACCCCATAGATGCGTTGTTTGAAACAGTTTCGGGATTTACCACAACGGGAGCAAGTATTTTAAAAGACGTTGAAGCGCTTCCGAGATGTATGCTTTTCTGGCGTAGTTTTACCCATTGGATAGGCGGTATGGGTGTTCTTGTGTTTATACTGACCGTACTGCCAACAAGCGGTGGAAACCATATGAACCTTATGAAAGCAGAATCCCCCGGCCCATCAGTTGACAAGCTTGCGCCCAAGGTACAGACTACCGCCAAAATACTGTACGGAATTTACATTCTGATGACAATTATTCAGATAGTAATTCTCGCCATCGGCAAAATGCCACTGTTTGATGCAGTTACCATTTCATTCGGCTCTGCAGGTACAGGTGGTTTCGGAGTAAGAAATGACAGTATGGCGAGCTACAGTGGTTTTTGTCAGACTGTAGTTACAGTATTTATGATACTGTTCGGCGTTAATTTCAACACGTATTTTATGCTTTTATCGGGCAGAGTTAAAAAAGCATTAAAAAGTTCCGAGGTTATTGCTTATTTTTCTATAATATTTATAGCTATTGCTATTGTAGCCGTGGATATTTATTCATTTTATGGAAGAGATGCTGCAAAAGCAGTTCACGAATCGGCATTTCAGGTAGGCTCAATTATTACAACAACAGGTTATTCAACTGCCGATTTTAATCTATGGCCTCAGGTTTCAAAAACAGTTCTTGTACTGCTTATGTTTATCGGCGCCTGTGCAGGAAGTACGGGCGGCGGTATAAAAGTTTCAAGATTTATTATCCTTTTCAAAACGCTCGGCAAAGAACTTTTCAGTATAATCCATCCCAAAAGCGTAAAAAAGGTTACCTTTAACGGAAAAGTTGTTGAACACGAAATAGTCCGTTCAACCAACGTTTATATGACGGCGTATATTTTCATATTTGCTATATCAGTTTTACTTATAAGTTTTGAGGGCAAAGACCTTATAACCAACTTCACCGCGGTTGCCGCTACATTTAACAACATCGGTCCCGGACTTGAGCTTGTAGGTCCTGCGTCAAACTTTTCCTGCTTTTCAGGTTTTTCTAAACTGATACTTATATTTGATATGCTTGCAGGCAGACTTGAAATTTTCCCGATGCTCATTCTCTTTTACCGCAAAGCGTGGAAAAAATTCTAAATTAAAAACAGGCTACAAA
>JAZOSU010000021.1:0-24408 GCA_045657265.1 Eubacteriales bacterium
AAGCTAGAAGAATACATACATTACTACAACAACGAAAGAATCTCTCTCAAATTAAAAGGAATGAGCCCAGTTCAATACCGAGCTCATTCGCAAACGATTTAATATTTAATTTTTTGTCTAAACTTTTGGGTTCACTTCATTTTTTAGGGAGATTTTTTTATTTTAATGGTTTTGTACGTTTTTTATAAAGATATATAAAGATTAAACTCTGACAAGCGAATGCGGCTATCCAGCTGATCGAATATGATAAATAAAGCACCTCAAGTGTGTGGTATTGGGGTATATGAAAAACGGTGAAAATCCACACAATACGCAGTCCACATACGCTTATTATCGTGGATAACATAGGGATTAAAGATGCACCCATTCCGCGCACACATCCTGTAGCAACCTCCATAAGACCGCAAAGGAAATAAGGCATGCCTACATATAAAAGTTTTATAATTCCAAACTTGATTGCTTCGGTTGAATCGGTTATGTAAATAGAAAGGATTTGATGACCGAAAATATAAATCAGCAGACTCATTGTAAAACCGAGTGTTGATACAAATGCAAGACATATCCAGAAAACTTTTTTAATTCTCTGGTAGTTTTTAGCACCTTCGTTCTGACCGACAAAATTAATTGTCGTCTGATAAAATGAGTGCATAACTACATACGTAAATCCTTCGATACTTGTAGCAGCAGCAATACCGGATACTGCGGCAGTTCCGAAGGAGTTTACCGAAGACTGAATAATTACGTTGGATATTGAGAATAAACAGCTCTGTATTCCCGAGGGAATACCTATGGCAAGAATCTTTTTAAGAGTTCTGACGTGAATTTTCATTTGTTTAAAAGAGAATTTGCAATCGTCTGTTCTTTTTCTGAGAGTGTTAAGCACTAATATAGCAGAAAGAGCCTGTGAAGATGTTGTTGCAAGAGCAACACCCGCAACGTCCATATTGAATGCTGTGACAAAAATAACGTTAAGACCTACGTTGAGTACACCTGCAAAAGTAAGGAACATAAGCGGTGATTTGGTATCTCCGGCAGCTCTGAGAACAGCTGCACCGAAGTTATAGAGCATATTGAATATCATACCTGCAAAATATATCTGAAGATATAAAACCGAAAGAGGCAGGATATCGCTCGGAGTATCCATAAGCTGAAGCGTTGGTTTGCAAAGAAAAATGCCTAAAACCGAAATGACACCTCCGCAGATAATCGCAGTTGGAATGGCAGTATGTACAGCACGTTTTGTATCAACGTGGTCTTTTGCACCTATTGCGTGAGCTACTGTAACACTTGTACCTGTTGAAATACCGATGAACAGGTTTACAAATAAAGTTACAAGAGAGGTTGTAGCACCCACTGCCGCAACGCATTTACTGTTACAGAACTGACCTACTATTACAAGGTCAGCTGCGTTGAACAGCAGTTGCAGAATTCCTGTAATGATAATAGGAATTGTGTAAGTGACGATATTTTTTAAAAGCGGTCCTTTACACATATCTATCTTTTTATTAGTCATACAAATCACTCCATTTAGTTGAATTATATCACTATATAAATATTTTTCAAGTATAAAATCATTAAAGTTCGTTATCTGAACGTATTTTTTTAATCCATTTTCCGCTTCGGAGTCGTATTACACACCAGAAAGCTTTAAGCACCTGATCGAATTTCAAAAAGAAATAAATCCAGAAAGGTGACAAATGAAGAAGAAAACCTGCGATGATACCTAAAGGAAGCGCCGCAACCCACATAAATATGTTGTCAGCCAGAACGAGCATTTTTGTATCTCCTCCACCGCGAAGAACGCCTTTGGTCATAATACTGTTAGTGGCCTGAAATATAATGATTACGCTAATTGAAAGCATAAGCTGTCTTGTGATATTGGATGTTTCTTCCGATAGATTGTATGCAAGTATCATAGGCTCGGATATAAGCATTATAATTATTGCGGCGATAAGCCCGAATAAAAAGCCTATTCCTAAAAAAGCGTAACCCTGATCAAAAGCTTTTTTACGATCTCCCTCTCCGAGAGTATGTCCTGTAACTATCGCGCCTGCCTGTGAAAATCCCTGTGTCATTACAGAACTCAGTTGTTGAGTGACCGTTGTTACTGCATTTGCGGCAACAAAACTTTCTCCCAGTCTGCCGATCACCATAGCTACGGAATTGTTGCCGAGCGCAAGAATTCCGTCGCTGATAAGAACAGGAATACTGATACGTATGTATTCTTTCCAGAGTTTGCCTACAGGCATAAAAAGATGTTTTATACGAAATGCAATTTTGTCATCTTTTATAAACAAAAATCCGCATATAATTGCAAATTCAAATAATCTGGCAATAAGAGTTCCTATTGCCGCACCTGCAACACCCATGGCCGGAATGAGAATTTTTCCGTTTATTGTAAGACCATAAATAAATACATAGTTGGCGCCTATATTTACAAAAAATGCGCCTATCGACGTATAAAGAGGTATTCTGACCTGATCTATGTTACGAAGAACGATGGTACAGGTAACTGTAAGACCTAAAAAGAAATACGTTACAACTGAATATTTAAGATAATCTATGCCGTAAGATATAATACCGTTTTCCGATGTATATATCAGCATTATGAGTCTCGGAAAAAATAAGGTTATGACAGCAAAGAAAGATGCCATTGCAAGACATAGCCTGAGCATTATGGAGACGGTCTTTTTAAGAGAAGAACTGTCTTTCATACCGAAGTATCTTGCAACAAGTACGGATGCTCCCATGCCTATTCCCATACAGAAAATATGAAATATATTTATAAACTGGTTAGCAAGAGAAACTCCTGAAAACTGTGTTTCGCCCAGTCTGCCTACCATTATTGTGTCCATCATATTGACACCTGTTGTGATGAGTCCTTGCAAAGCAATCGGGATAGCAATAAGAGCAACTTTTTTATAAAAACTTTTATCTTTGACTATTAAACTATGCATATTATTTTCCTTTAAAGCGCAATGGCACATATATTATATTTTCCGCCCAGGCTTTCAAAAACTTTTTCAAAATCGGGATATCTTTTAAAAAGACCGTCAACATTTCGTATGAAAGTTTTTCCTGATGTGTAAGTTGATATGAGAATAAGTGCCATAGCCATATACGGATTGTTTTTTGCATTTAAAACTGCGTGTTGAGGATATTTCTGAGGCCATATCCATAAATCTGACGGTCCGTATTCACATCTCGCACCTAAAACTTTAAGGTTTTCGGCTATCAGTTCCAAAAGCTCAGGACACTGTGAAAATCCGCTTATTCGGGTTTTCCCTTTTGCGAAAAGAGCAAGAAGAGCTATCATCGGGGCAATCTGCGGAAATTCGGAAATATCTGTGGTTATGCCTTTAAGAATGCCAGAGCGTACGTTAACACTTTCTCCTGCTCTTGTGATCTTTGCACCGAAAGCTTTCAATATGTCAAGAACTACCGTTCCGCCTTGTTCTGATTTCGGATTAAGGTTTGTACATATTACCGAAGAACCGAGAGCTGCTCTTGCAAGAAACATTCCTGCAAAACTGTAATCTCCGCTGTAATTACCTATGTAAGGCGATTCAAACTCACCTGAAATATTACTTTTTTCAACTTCAATATCTGCCATTTTTGTTTCCTTTAAAAAGCGGCGCCACAGCACCGCTTTTACCTATTTAAAATAAGATTTGTGAAAATCAGAGAAAATAGTAGCTCCTACAGAGCGGGTTACAGTATCCTGCGGTGCAAATAATCCTCCGCCGATACCGTCTATAAGTTTTGCTCTCTGACATTTGTATACTTCTGTTTTTACCCAATGTTGTTTTTTTATCGATTATTCTACTTTTAAAAGATGCTCAATAGCTAAATTATATCCGTCAAAGCCTTTTCCCATTATTGTAATTACACATACGTCAGTGAGAAAAGAGTGGTGTCTGAAACTTTCTCTTTTTGTTATGTCGGAGATATGAACTTCGGCGGTAGGAATCTGTACTGTACTTATCGCATCGGCAATGGCAACACTTGTATGGGTATATCCCCCTGCGTTTATAACAATGCCGTCGTATTTTTGAAAGGCATTCTGAATACTGTCGATTATTCCGCCTTCGTGGTTTGACTGGTAAAAATCCACTTCGCATTTGCCTTTGCAGTATTCTTTTATGTATTCTGTAAGGTCGCCGTAAGTACGGCTTCCGTATATTTCAGGCTCACGTATGCCAAGCATATTAAGATTAGGACCGTTTATAACAAGAATTTTTTTCATATAAGTGTAGGCTCCTTTTCTCCTACGATCAGGTTGAGCTTTGATGGAAGAATTCCTATATGTGCAGTGCTTTCGTTGAAAATTTCGCCGTCTGCGCAAATTTCTTTTATTCCGCTCATTGTGACGTTTTTACATTTTGCAAAAATTACTATATCTTTAAATTTTTTGTTTACTTTTCCTGTAAGCTTGTCAATGTGAATTCCTTTTTTATATGCACCTACCAGAGACAAAAATTGCAGTCTTGATACTTTTTTGACTATCATAAGGTCTATAAGTCCGTCTTTGACGTCTGCTGCAGGTGATGCGTTAAATCCGCCACCGTAGTATGCGCCGTTAGCTGCAACTGCCAACATAAATTCTCCGTCAAAGACATATTCATTTCCGTCTTTGTCTGTGTATCTGATGTTTATGTACTTGCCAAATTTTTTTGTAAACACCGAAACTATACCTAAAATATATGCAAGAGGACCGGAAACAAAAGGTTTTTTCTTGAATTCCGCGGCTTTTTGAACAACCTCAAGGTCAAACCCTGTGTTGATTGCGTTGACTGCGTATCTGTCATTAAGGGTAAGCACGTCTATTTTGTGTATACCTTCTTTGTTAATGCTGCGTACAAGGTCGTTGCCTGTACCTACTGCTACAACTGAAAGATATGCTTTGTCTGAATCTGCACGTACAATTCCTGTTACAGCTTCATTTATACTTCCGTCTCCGCCGTAAACCTTAAAATTAATGTTTTCGGTTGCGCATCTCAATTGTTCTTGTATAAATTCACAGGCATCACCGGGACATTTGGTCACATATGCATTTTCGAGATTTTTATATGATAAAGCTTCACCCTGTCCTGCGGCAGGATTGAGAATATGAATTGTTTTCATAGAATCACTCCGAATGTGTTAATAGGTATATAATAACATATATATTCTGAAATTTCTATAATTACATTCTTTTAATTACAAATTTTTCGCAATTTATTGACAGTAGTTTTTGGGTGTGATAAAATTTACATATATTTTTATATGTTTCTTTGAGGGATTTGGATGAAGCTTTTAGAACAGAAAATTTTAAGTGATGGTATTGTTCTTCCGGGACACGTACTTAAGGTTAACAGTTTTTTGAATCATCAGATAGACGTAGGACTTCTTATGCAGCTTGCAAAAGAGGTGAAAGAACTGTTTATAAACGAAACTGTTACCAAAATCGTAACAGTTGAGGCATCAGGTATTGCTATTGCGGCAGCATTTGCGGCGGTTATGGAAATCCCGATGGTTTTTGCAAAAAAAAGCAGTGCTAAGAATTTATCGGGCGAGGTTTTTTGTAAAACAACACATTCCTATACACATAATAAGGATTATGACATTGTTATAGAAAAACGTTTTTTGTCAAAACAGGACAGAGTGCTTATTGTAGATGATTTTCTTGCAAACGGTGCGGCTCTTACGAGTCTTATAGATATTGTCAGAGAATCGGGCGCTCATCTTGTTGCTTGTGTGCCTGCCATTGAAAAAGGTTTTCAGGGCGGTGGGGACAAGCTCAGAGCTGAAGGTGTACGTGTTGAGAGTCTTGCTATTGTGGAAAGTATGGATGATCAGGGGAATATAACCTTCAGAAATTAACCTCGTATGTAATTTAATTTACATAAAAAACAAAAAAGGGAGAAACAAAAAATGAAAAGAATTCTTGCTTTGATTCTTGCTGTATTGATGCTCTTTAGTGTTGCATCTTGCGCAGGAACACAGAATGAAGACGAAACTCTTAAAGTTGGTTTTATCTTCTTGCACGATGAAAACTCAACATATGACAAAAACTTCATCGATGCAGCAATTGCCGCTTGTGAAAACATGGGCGTAACAATGGTTCAGAAAACACAGATTCCTGAAACCAATGCTGCTTATGAAGCTGCCGTTGAGCTTATCGAAACCGAAGAATGTGATATCATCTTTGGTGATAGCTTCGGTCATGAGCCTTATCTTATCAAGGCTGCTCAGGAATACCCGGATGTAGAGTTCTGCCACGCTACAGGTACACAGGCTCACACAAGCGGTCTTAACAACATCCACAATGCTTTTGCATCAATTTATCAGGGTCGTTATATGGCTGGTGTTGTTGCCGGTATGAAACTTAACGAAATGATAAAAGCAGGTCTTGCTCCTGAAAAAGCAAAGATGGGTTACGTAGGTGCTTTCACATTTGCTGAAGTTATCTCAGGTTACACATCTTTCTACCTCGGCGCAAAATCAGTTTGCCCCACAGTTACAATGGACGTTAAATTTACAGGTTCATGGTACGATGAAGAAGCTGAAAAACAGGCAGCTCAGGCTCTTATAGACGGCGGTTGCGTACTTATCAGCCAGCATGCTGACTCAATGGGCGCTCCTACAGCTTGTGAAAACGCTAAAGTTCCTAACGTTTCATACAACGGTTCAACAGCAGCTGCTTGTCCTGAAACATTCCTCGTATCTTCAAGAATCAACTGGGTACCTTATTTTGAATATATGATTACTCAGGTTAAAAACGGTGAAGCTATTGCAACAGACTGGACAGGTACACTTGATACAGGCTCAGTAGTTCTTACAGAGCTTGGCAAAAACGTTGCTGAAGGCACAGCCGACAAACTTAAAGAAGTTGAAGCTGGTCTTAAAGATGGCTCAATCAATGTTTTCGATACAGCTAACTTCACAGTTACTGTAACAGACAGCGACAACAAAAACGCTACTGTTGATGAAAACGGCAAACTCACAGCTTACAAAGCTGACGTAGATTTCGATAAAGATTATACAGCTGATACAGACGCTGTTACAAACGGTGTGTTTGAAGAATCAAAACATCGTTCAGGTCCTTACTTCGATATTCTTATCGACGGTATTACACTTCTTGATCGTAATTACGGCTAAACCGAAAGGGTGGGGCGTAAATCGCCCCACCTTATCTTAATTTTGAATAATGTGCTGAACTTTATCAGCATACCATTGAGAATTAAGGAAAGAGAGGAAATAAAGTGTCTTCACAGGTAGCTATTGAACTGAAAAATATCACTAAAACTTTTGGCAGTGTTGTTGCAAATAAGAACGTGTGTCTTAGCGTTAACAAAGGTGAGATTCTTTCTATACTCGGAGAAAACGGAAGCGGTAAAACAACGCTTATGAATATGATTTCCGGTATATATTTTCCTGACGAGGGGCATATATACATCGACGGAAAGGAAGCTGTTATCGCATCACCTAAAGATGCATTCGATTACAAAATCGGAATGATACATCAGCATTTCAAACTTGTAGATATTTTTACGGCTACGGAAAATATAGTTCTGGGGCTTGAAGAAAAAGGCAAGTATGATCTTAAAGCGGCTGAACAAAAAGTTACGGATATATGTAATCAGTACGGTTTTGAAGTAGATGCCAAAAAGAAGATATATACAATGTCTGTTTCTGAAAAACAGACTGTTGAAATAGTTAAAGTTTTGTATAGAGGAGCGGATATTCTTATTCTTGACGAGCCTACCGCGGTTCTTACTCCTCAGGAAACTCAGAAACTGTTTGAGGTTCTTCGCCGTATGCGTGATGATGGAAAGAGTATTATTATCATCACTCATAAATTGCACGAGGTTTTGTCACTTTCTGATAAAGTAGCGGTTTTGAGAAAAGGTGAGTATATCGGCACTGTCAACACTAAAGAAACAAATGAATCTGAACTTACCGAGATGATGGTAGGTAAGAAAATTGATCTTAATATTGACAGAAGTGAACCCGAAAACGTATCTGACAGACTTTCAGTTGAACATATAACCTGTATCAACCGTCAGGGAAATACTGTGCTTGATGACGTTTCGTTTGTTGCCCGTTCAGGAGAGATACTTGGTATTGCAGGTATTGCAGGAAGCGGTCAGCGCGAACTTTTAGAATCAATCGCCGGACTTCAACATCTCACCAAAGGAGATATTTACTATAACAACCCCAAAACAAATGAAACTGTTGACCTTCGCGATAAAACTCCTGTTCAGATCCGTGATTTAGGAGTGAGACTTTCATTCGTTCCGGAAGACAGACTTGGTATGGGTCTTGTAGGCAATATGGATATTGCTGACAATATGATGCTCAGAAGCTACAGAAAAGGAAAATCTGTATTTCTTGAGCGTAAAAAACCTCACGATCTTGCAGAAAAAATCATAAAAGACCTTGAGGTTGTAACGCCCGGCGTTTCAACTCCCGTACGTAAACTTTCAGGCGGTAACGTACAGAAAGTTCTCGTGGGAAGAGAAATCGCATCTTCACCGACTGTGCTTATGGCAGCATATCCTGTAAGAGGTCTTGATATAAATTCTTCTTATTTAATATATAACCTTCTTAACGAGCAGAAGAAAAACGGAGTTGCAGTCATTTTTGTAGGTGAAGATCTTGACGTGCTTCTTGAACTGTGCGACCGTATTTTAGTAATCGGTTCAGGTAAAGTAACAGGCATTGTTGATGCCCGTAATACGACTAAAGAAGAAATCGGTATTCTTATGACCAAAACAACAAACGGAGGTGAGCAGTAATGTCACAGAACACAAAAACCAAACATACTCGCGAACCTTTTATCCGTATAGCAAAACGTTCTGATATGATTTGGTGGCAGGCATGGCTTATCCGTGTTTCCGCAATAGCTTTAGGTTTTGTTCTTATTGGTATCATTTCTGTTTTGCTTACCGATATGAGCCTCGGCGAAGTTTATAATACTATGTTCAGAGGTAATTTCGGTAATCTTTTCAAAGGAAAGACAAATCTTTTGTGGAGATTTTTACAGCAGACTGCTATTCTGCTTTGCCTTTCACTTGCTGTAACTCCTGCATTTAAAATGCGTTTCTGGAACTGTGGCGCAGAAGGACAGGCTCTGATGGGCGGTCTTGCCGCTATGGTTTGTATGGTGACTTTTGGCGGTAAAATGAACGATGGTCTTTTGGTGGTTATCGTAATTGCAGTAAGTGTTCTGACAGGTGCCATCTGGGGTGTTATCCCTGCCGCTTTTCAGGCTACATATAAAACAAACGAAACTTTGTTCACTCTTATGATGAACTATGTCGCAACCCAGATAGTTGCGTATTACGTATATCTTACAGGTAAAGGTTCAGGTACTATTCAGCCTGTAGAATACGGCAATCTTCCCGTTATCGGCGGTCAGCGTTATCTTCTTAATATTATAATTGTAGTAATTATAATGGTAGCATTGTTTATTTATCTTAAATATAGCAAACATGGTTATGAGGTAACTGTTGTAGGCGAAAGTCATAATACTGCTAAATATGTAGGTATAAATGTAAAAAAAGTAATCGTTCGTACTATGGTTATTTCGGGTGCAATATGCGGTATTGCAGGTATGCTTCTGGTAGCAGGTACCGACCATTCTATAAATACTAATACTGTAGGAGGTCAGGGATTTACTGCAATTATGGTTTCCTGGCTTGGTCAGTTTAATCCGTTTATTATGGCAATTATGTCTGCTTTGGTTATATTCCTTCAGGGCGGAGCTGCCAAAGTTGCCGATACAGCCTTTCTTAACAGTTCATACGCTGATATAGTATCAGGTGTTGTTATTCTGTTTTTGGTTGGTTGTGAATTCTTTATTCAATATAAGCTCAAGCTTCGTATTGCAAAAAAGGAGGGTGAAATATGATTACTGCATTTATTCGTAGTGCTATTCCGCTCGGTGTTCCTCTTCTGTACGGTTCAACAGGCGAAATTGTTACAGAAAAATCAGGCCATCTGAATCTTGGTATACCCGGCATAATGTACGTTGGTGGTATATCGGGTGTTATTGGCGCTTTTCTGTATGAACTCTCTTGCGGAAACGATATTGCCAATATGAATCCGATTCTTGCAATTCTTATTCCTTTGGTGTGTTCTCTCCTGGGTTCTATGCTGATGGGACTTATATACAGTTTTATGACTGTAACACTCAGAGCAAACCAAAACGTAACAGGTCTTGCCATAACTACTTTTGGTATAGGTATAGGTAACTTCTTCGGTGGTTCTCTTATAAAACTTGTTGACAGTGATATGCCTTCTATTATTCTCACTAAAACAAGCTCGTTTTTCCGTACCAAATTGCCTTTTGCAGATAACCTTGGTTGGTTTGGTGAAATCTTTTTGTCGTATGACTTTCTGACATACTTTTCAATAATAATTGCATTGGTTGTATCCTTTGTTCTTAATCGTACCCGTATAGGTCTTAATTTACGTGCAGTAGGTGAAAACCCTGCAACTGCAGATGCGGCAGGTATAAACGTTACAAGATATAAATATGTGGCAACATGTATAGGCAGTGCCATAGCAGGTCTCGGCGGACTGCAGTACGTTATGGCGTATGCAAACGGCGTGTGGTCAAACGATGCTTTTGGTGACAGAGGCTGGATGGCGATAGCTCTCGTTATATTTGCTCTTTGGAAACCTAAAATGGCGATACTGGGTTCTTTTGTATTCGGAGCGCTTTGTAATGCCAACAACTATATACATGGTCTTGGTAATGCAACTCAGGAACTTTTCAAAATGCTTCCGTACGTTGTGACAATAGTTGTTCTTATAATAACCAGTATGAGAAAAAAACGCGAACATCAGCCTCCTGCATATTTGGGTCTTTCCTATTTCAGAGAAGAAAGATAATGGCATAAGTGATTTTAACTATAAAATTATTTTTTATTTTGTGCATTTTGCCGAAAACAAAAGTTATTTTTTGTATTGAAATATGAAAAGTGTTGTGCTATAATCAAAATAGCTATAAAATTTTAATAAATAATTTATTTTTTTTAGGAGGACACAATGAAAACTAAAAAGATACTCGCTCTGTGCCTTTGCTTAGTAATGTTGTTCCAGTTGGTTGTTCCTATGACAGTTTCAGCTGCTGAAGTTTCAGAAGGCACATTTGGTGAAAACAATGCTCTTACATGGACATGGGATTCATCTAGTGGTACAATTAAAATTTCAGGTAATGGTGCAATGCCTGAATATACAGACTCTAAGATGACACCTTGGGAACACCTTAGAAAAAAAGTTAACTTTGTTGACATTGGCGAAGGTGTTACCGCTATCGGTGCATATACATTTGCACATCATAAACTTCTTCGTGCTATTAATATCCCAAGCACGATAAAGAGAATTGGTAATAACTGCTTTGCTCGTTGTGAATTACTTGAAGAAGTTCTTATTCCTGCAACAGCAACAGAACTTACTGAACTTACCGGTGGTGAATTCTCATACTGTTACAAACTCGTTGCAGTTTCACTTCCTACTACAGTAACAAGAATCGGTAAATATACATTCCATCAGTGCGAATCACTTGAGACTGTTTATTATCCCGGTACAGAAGAACAGTGGAAATCTATAGAAATCCTTGCAGATGGAAATAGCGCTGTTTTGGGATTGACTCCTATGTATGGTGTAGAAGCAGGCGTTACATGTACTTTGGTAGATGGCGTTCTCACATACTCAGGCTTTGGTGGTATTAACAACTATCTTGCAAAAGAAAATCCTTACTATGCACAGCGTTCACAAGTAACGAGCATCGTAATTGGAGAAGGTATTACAAGAGTTGGTGGTTATTCTTGTGGTTACTTTGAAAAAGCAACTTCAGTTTCACTTCCAAGCACTCTTCGTACAATCGGTTATAACGCTTTTTATAACTGTAAAGCTCTTACAGAAGTAGTTATACCTAATTCTGTAACATATATGTTCAACGCAGCTTTCTATGGTTGTGCAGCTCTTAAAACAGTTACATTGCCTTCAGGTATCTCTACAATAGAAAAGAGAACATTTGGTGGTTGTAACGCCCTTGAAAACATTAAATTTGGTGGTACTGAAATTCAGTGGGCTAAGATAGTTAGTGTTTATGATCAGGAAGGTCAGGCAACTTTCAATGCTCTTGTAGCAGAGGGCAATGTTGAAATTCTTACTCAGGGCCTTAAAGGTACTGTAATTGATAACGTTCTCTATATTACTGGTAATGTAGAAATGGAAGACTACACAGATGCTGTTTCTCCTCCTTGGAAAACATCAGAAAATACTGCAAATGTAACAAAGATCGTTGTTGCAGAAGGCGTTCCGAATATTAGTGATTATGCATTCTATGGATTTGCTAAAGTAACTGAAATTGAGTTGCCTACTACTGTTAAGAGTATAGGTGTCAGTGCATTCCGTAACTGTTCAAAACTTGAATCTATTAAAATTCCTCATGGTGTAGAAGAAATTGAAAGTAATGCTTTCTATAGAAACTACGCTTTGAAAACAATTTATATTCCGAAATCTGTAACTACAATTAACACTGCGGCATTTGCAGGTACAAATAATTCAACAGGTTCAAAAGTAGATGTTGAGACAATTTATTATGAAGGCTCAGAAGAAGAGTGGAATGCAATTAAGAATGTAAATTCTATTACTCAGTTTAATACTGCTAAAAATCTTGATCAGATTTACTACAATGCATATCCTGCTCCTGAAGTTCCGGAGGAACCCGATGTACCTGTAATCTCAGGTTGGGAATATGCAGACGGCGTTCTTACAGTAACAGAAAACATTGCTGATTTCGCTGAAGGCTCAGCTCCTTGGAACGAATATGCAAACGATATCACATCAGTAGTTATCGCTGATGCAGTTACAGCACTTCCTACAAACGCATTTGCTGGTCTTAACATCACAAGCGTTGTAATCCCTGAAGATGTAACAGTTATTCCTGCAGGCGCATTCAAAGATTGTACAGCTCTTACAAACGTAACAGCTCCTGCCGGCATTACAGCTATCGGCGAAAACGCTCTTGCTGGATGTACTGCTCTTACAACTGTATACTATGATGGTACAGAAGAAGAGTATGAAAACATTTCTGTTGCAGCAGGCAACGAAGCTCTTGCAACTGCTGAAATCGTATTCACCGGTAAACCCGGCGGCGGTATCGAACTTCCTGACTTTGATTTCTAATAAGATTAAATAAAGTTAATATAAAGACACTTCTTCGGAAGTGTCTTTATTTTTGCTTTTAGAGTATAATTTGTTTATTTATACCGATAAATTATAGCTTGATTATAAGTTGTGCTTGACTTAATGTGATATATTTGATATCATAACTTTGATTATATGTGAAAAGGAGATGGTTCAATCGTGGATACGATTCCTCGAAGTAGCTTGAAATTTGTTTCGGTTAAAACTTCAAGATATTATTTTCGTAGTTGATTTTTATTTTGAAACTTAAGTTAACTATAATTAATAAAATCAAGGAGTTTTTATGGAAATTTTTAAACAACTATTATTACAATTTATACTTATTTTACTCAATGCTTTTTTTGCGGCAACAGAAATTGCAGTTATTTCTCTCAATGAAAAGAAAGTTAAAGCAAGAGCAGAGGATGGCGATAAAAAAGCAGTTAAAATGCTTAAAATGATAGAAAAACCAACAAGGTTCTTATCAACCATCCAGATAGGTATTACTCTTGCGGGATTTTTGGGTTCAGCTTTTGCGGCTGATAACTTTGCAGAACGCCTTGCGACTTATGTATCGAGAACCTTTAATCTTTCGTCTGTTTATTCTGAAATAATCAATACAGCATCTGTTGTTATCATTACAATTATTTTGTCATTCTTCACTCTTGTTTTAGGTGAGCTTGTTCCAAAAAGAATTGCAATGCAACATAAAGAAAAACTTGCAGAAAGATTCTGCGGTATAATTTCTTTTTTAGCCGCTGTTTTAAAACCAATTATCTGGTTTCTTACAGTTTCAACTAACGGTGTTTTGCTTCTTTTCGGAATTGACCCAAATGCAAAAGACGAAACTGTTTCTGAAGAAGATATTGTATTGATGCTCGATGCAGGTGCGGATGAAGGTTCACTTGACGAAGATGATATTGAATATATCAAAAACGTGTTCAAACTTGATGAAATGACAGCCGGTGATGTTATGACTCCCGGTAAATCCGTTGTTTTCATTCCCGATACCGCAACAGAAAATGAAATACTTAAAGTTATTGAAGAGGAAGGTTTTTCACGTATTCCGGTATACTCGGACAATATGGATAACATAGTAGGTATTTTACATGCTAAAGAATATCTGCTTAAATATAAAAGGCCGGGATTTAAGCTTATTAAAGCGATTCATAAACCTACATTTATACCTGAAACTGCCCATCTTGATAGTCTTTTCAAGGATATGCAAAAAGAACATAATCATATGGTTATTGTTATTAATGAATATGGTGAGACTGCAGGCGTTGTAACTATTGAAGATATACTTGAAGAAATAGTTGGGGATATCTGGGACGAAAGTGATCTGGCTGTAATTAACTTTAAAGAATCCGCCGATAAAACTGTGACAGTTTTAACATCTGCTTCAGTTGAAGAATTTTTTGAATATTTTGAAATAGATCCCGAAACTGAAACGGAGTCGTCAACAGTAAACGGCTGGCTGACAGAACAACTTGATGCAATTCCCGAACAGGGTTGTACGTTTGATTTTGATAATCTTACAATTACCGTTACTAAAGCTGATAAACTTATGACTCACGAAATTTCTGTTAAAGTAAACGAAAAAGCACAAGTTATTGAAAACGAATAATAAAAAGCTGTAAAAAACAAAAGTTTTTTACAGCTTTTTTAAGTTAAGGTTTCTAATATGAAAATTTATACTTCCATTATAATAGGTATTATAACAGGAGATCTTTTTGTCTTTTGTACAATGTATTTTTTAAGACTTTCGTGTACGTCGTTTTTGAGTGTGCTCCAGTCAAAAATCTCACGTTGTATATTTCTGAGAAGAGCAAATTCCACAGCAACCTTTGCACCTGAAATAAGCTCGTCACTTTCTCTCATATAAACAAAACCTCGGGAAATTATATCGGGTCCGGAAATTATTTTTTTGTCTTTTTTACTTACTGCGGCAACAACTACTATCATACCGTCTTCTGCAAGTAAATGTCGGTCTCTCATAACAATATTACCAACGTCACCTATGCTTCCGCCGTCTATCATAATCTGTCCCGACTGTACGGAATCTTTGATTCTACCGCTGTTTTCGGTTAGTTCCAGAACACCGCCTATTTCGTTTATAAAAATATTCTCATCTTGCATACCTGTATCAATAGCAAGGCGTTTGTGAGCAAGTAAATGTCTGTATTCACCGTGAACCGGCATAAAGAATTTAGGTTTAACAAGTCCTAAAATAAGTTTTAGTTCTTCCTGACATGCGTGGCCTGAAACGTGAACGCCTGCACTTCTGTCAGAAACAACTTCGGCACCCAATTTTTCAAGCTCGTTAACGACTGTTGAAACTAATTTCTCGTTACCGGGAATAGGGGTTGCTGAAATTACAACGAGGTCTTCTTTGTCAACTGAAATAGTTCTGTGATCAGAAAATGCCATTCTGTAAAGAGCGCTCATTGGTTCACCTTGCGAACCTGTGGTTATAATAACTATCTGACCTTTAGGGAAACTACTTGCTTTTTCAATGGGAACGAGCGTTCCTTTCGGAATATCTATATAACCAAGCTCGTGAGCAACGGCAATGACGCTTTCCATACTTCTGCCTGAAATGGCTACTTTTCTTCCGTATTTAACAGCAACCTTTATGATTTGCTGTACTCTGTGTACGTTTGAAGAAAAGGTAGCAATAAAAATACGTTTATCTATAGCTTTTGCAAAAATGTTTTCAAAAGAAACACCAACTGTCCGTTCAGAAAGAGCAAGTCCGGGACGTTCTGCATTGGTAGAATCGGACATAAGAAGTAAAACGCCTTCTTTTCCGAGAGTGCCAAGCCTTGTGAGGTCTATCATTCTTCCACGGATGGGAGTTGTATCAATTTTGAAGTCTCCCATATGCACAAGAGTACCCACAGGTGTTTTGATAGAAAAAGCTGCGCTGTCTGCAATAGAATGGTTGACTTTGATAAACTCTACCGAGAAACAACCTCTTTTGATAACGTCACCGGGTTTACATTCCATAAGAATACTCTGTTTGTCAAGCTTGTGTTCGGCAAGTTTGCGTCTTATAAGACCTATTGTAAGCTTGTTGGCATAAACCGGAACTTTAACTTCACGTAAGAAATAGGGAAGACCGCCGATATGGTCTTCATGTCCATGAGTTACAAAAATACCTTTGATTTTAGCTTTGTTTTTAAACAGATAGGTAAAATCAGGAATAACGTGGTCAATACCAAGCATATCGGCATCAGGAAATGCCATACCGCAGTCAATAATAATTATATCGTCACCGTATTCAATGGCGGTTATGTTCTTTCCTATTTCATCGAGACCACCAAGGGGTATAACTTTTAGCGCAAGTTTCGGTTTTTGCGGATGCTTTTTTTTGTTTGATATGTTTTGTTGTTTTTTTGATTTTTCAGAAACTGTCGGTTTCTTTTTAGAAACATTCTTTTTTGTCTGCTTTTTAATATTTTCTTTAGTTTCTTTAGGTTGGAAATTCTGAAGTGGTTTCTTATTTATAGGCTTATGTTTATTTTTTCTTTTATGAGTCTTGGAATTTGACTGCATATCAAGTTTAGCAATTTTTTCTTGGGTAATCATTTATTCTCCTTTCAACACTGTAAAATAAAGCACAAAAAACGAACATAGTAAAATTACTATGTTTTATATTTATACAGCTCAGCACTGCGTCCCTGCCAAGCTTATCTATCCTTAAAATATATTATACCAATTTATAGAAAAATATACAAGTATTAAATAAAAAACTATTTATATAAATAAAAAATGCCTTGCAAGGTAAATACGCAAGGCATTTTTATGTAAAAATTAATTACTCAGCTTCGATAGCTTCTGTGGGGCAAGCAGATGCACAAGCGCCGCAATCAATACATTCATCAGCATTGATAACGTATTTGTCATCTCCCTGTGCAATAGCGCCAACAGGGCATTCGCCTTCACAAGTACCGCAAGCGATGCAGTTATCGTTTATTACATGTGCCATTACTAAATACACCTCCTTAATGGTTACAAATCTATAATAGCAGATGGTTTGCTATATTGCAAGTGTTTTTTATCAGTCTTTTTCAAGAGCTGACAGAGCATCCATTTCTTCTTTGGATATGTTGTTTTTTCCTGCTCTTAAAACTTTTATATCACTAACGTCATAGCTTCTGAAAACAGTAGCTCCGTCATCTTGTGAAA
Organism: Eubacteriales bacterium; assembly: GCA_045657265.1. Classification (GTDB taxonomy): domain Bacteria; phylum Bacillota; class Clostridia; order Oscillospirales; family QAKW01; genus RGIG9041. Next base: position 17,377 of record JAZOSU010000021.1, read on the forward strand.
AAGAAGCTCTTATTGTCTGTTTCAAAGTGTTAACTTCAAATACCGTTGCATTTCCGTCGGGAGTTTTAATAAGCGAACCGACTTTTGGTATAGTTTTTCCAAGATATTCATATGCTTCCTGTTCATAACCAAGACAGCACATAAGTCTTCCGCAAGTTCCTGAAATTTTCACAGGGTTTAGTGACAAGCCTTGTTCTTTTGCCATTTTGATAGAAACCGGATGAAAATCACTCATAAAAGTATGACAACAGAAAGGTCTGCCGCATATTCCAAGTCCGCCCTTCATTTTACATTCATCTCGGACACCTATTTGACGAAGTTCTATTCTTGTTTTAAATACGGTTGCGAGTTCTTTAACAAGTTCTCTGAAATCTACTCTGCTGTCAGCAGTGAAGTAAAAGAGAATTTTACTCTCGTCAAAAGTATATTCAACCTCAACAAGTGTCATCTCAAGACCTAAATTCTGAATTTTCTTTTCGCATATTTCAAAAGCTTTTTGCTCTTTTTGCTCAAGAATCTGCATTTTTTTAAGGTCGGCGGAATCTGCAATTCGGATAACAGGCTTTAAAGGAGATACGACTTCACTTTCGTTTATTTCGTGATTCCCTTGTATTACCTCACCGCATTCTTTGCCTCTTGCAGTTTCTACAATGCACCACTGACCTTCCGAAAGAGTAAGTTTACCCGGGTCGAAGTAATACATTTTACCGCCGTTTTTAAATCTTATTCCAACTATTTTAGTCAATTCCTTTTCCTCCGCAAAACCGCATGACCAAAGCAGCAGAAATCAATTGAACGTTGACATTTGAATTAATCAGTTCAATTGCTGTTTCACATTCTTTTATACAGTCATACAGTATGTTGATATCTATTTTATCAAAATTTGTTTTGTTTTGCAATATGCTCTCTTTAAAAACAAGATTAGTTCCGCCTGACAGTCTGCAAACTACGACGTCACGTAAAAACATACTCAGAATAGGAAGCAATTCCAAAAGTTCTTCCTTTGTAAGCATAGTCAGTATTTTTGCAATGGTGTAGTCATCTTTGTTTGAAGCTGACAGAGTGATTTTCAAACACGTATTTTCAAGTTTGTCAAAATCTTCTTTGGATACAAGTTTTTTTGCAAAGCCTATATTTCCTTCCGCTGCATTCATTGCAATTAATAATTTATTATATGAAACGTCAGGTAATTGTTTTTGTAAAAACTCCGCGCCTTCGTCTGCAGATACATATTCCATTTCAAAAACCGTGCATCTTGAAATGACAGTTGATAGAACTTTTTCACGGCTTTCGCTCAGTAGAATAAAAATCGCAAATGACGGAGGCTGTTCAAGTATAGTGAGAAGTGCATTTTGTCCGGCATCATTCATAAGATGAACACCGTCAATAATGTATATTTTCCTTGTACCTTCGCTTGGATTTATAAAAGCGTCGCTTCTCATATTTCTGACTTGTTCAACAGAAATAAGTTTTTTGTTTTTTTCGGGAGCAAGAACGATTATATCAGGATGAGAATCTCTGTCCGCCTTATCTTTGTTGGTGCCTACAAGCTCTTTTGCTAAAAGTCTGGCGGCCGTCATTTTTCCGCTTCCATCAGCACCGCAAAACAGATATGCGTGCATGGGTTTGTTTTTCAAGACGGATTTTGAAAGCTCGGATTTCAACCTGTTATTTGACAGTAAAGCTTCAAACATTAAACGTACTCTCTTTCGACTTTATCCGCAATATAAAGCGGAGATAATTCTATTACTGCTTTGTCACCGCATTTGCAGTCAATACCTGTGACGTCTACCATAGTATGAGTCAGCGCAATTCTTCCGACGGTTTTTGTTCTTTTGCCGCATACAATAACGTCAATACGGTTGTCTTTTAAAAACATTTTTAAAACGCCGACACCATATCTTATAAGATCGAATATTCTGTATGTGTCGTAATCTTTTTTTATGAGTATGCCGTCTGCACTTCCTGCGCAAAGCACGGCAACAGTTGTATCTTTTTTGAGTTTATAAACGTTTCCGTATCCGATGTTAGAACCTTTTTTCATCTCTCTGAGCTCAACAATATCCGTTTCAAAACGTCCGACACGTTTTACCGAAAGGCTATGGCTCATAGGCAGTCTGCCAAGTAATAGCGAACCTACCCTTACTGCATCAAGATGATATTTTGTATCTCTTGCAAAAGCGCTTGAATTAGCTATGTGGCGAATACCGACGTCAATTCCACTGTTTTCAAGAATGTTTACAACGCTCATAAACATATCAAATTGTCTGTCTGTGTCTTTTATATTTCCGAAAGCATTTGAAAAATGAGAGAAAATACCTTCCGCTTTGATGTTTTCAAAGGAATATATCTCTTTTATTTCAGAAACGTTTTCAGGGCTGAAACCAAATCTACCGAAACCCGTATCGATTTTTATATGAACTCTGCAGATTTTATTTTGTGACTTCGCATATTCACTTATAAGTTTTACCTGCTCTAAAGAGTCAACTGCGCAGATAATATCATTATCTATAATTTGTTTTATAGACTCTTCATCGTGGTAACAGGAAAGCAAAAGTATATCACACTCTTTATTCATAAGCTCAACAGCTTCGCCAAGTCTTGATACTGCAAAAAGATTTATATTGCATTCCGAGTGAAGAATGTCCATAACTTCTTTTGCTCCCAGACCGTAGCAATTAGCTTTTAGAGTTGGAATCAACAGAGCATCAGTATGAGAGTTAATCTCGTTACAGTTATGGATTATATCAGATTTGTTAATTATAAATTTTGTCATTTTTTGTTTTTTAGATCAAACTTGATTTTGTTCAAGCGTCTATAACCTTTTTCTGCTATTTTTAAAAACGTATTCATAAACGGACGATAGATTATGCTCATTTCGCCAACAAACTCAGTGAATTCGCCGTTGAATCCTTTTTTGAATTTGTAAAGACCATAAAGAGGGTTGTCCTCGCTGATGTCACCTGACACACCTCTGAAATCATATATGTCAGCACCGACCTCTACTGCCCATTTTATCATTTCAAACTGAAGAAGATAGTTGGGCATGACGTTTCTGTGAGCATTTGAAGATGCCCCGTATAAATACCAGACTTTGTTTCCGTAATGAATAGCTATAGTTCCTGCTATGGGATTTCCGTCAAGGTATGCCATATAAAGTCTTGCGTGGTCTCCAAGACAATCGAAAAGTCTTTCGAAGTATTCGGCGGTACGTATAACGAAATTATCTCTGATTCCTGTTTCAAGCATTATTCTGTGGAAGTCTTTTATTTCGTCTCTGCCGGCAAGTTTAACGGTGACGCCTTTTTTGATGGCAACTCTTATGTTGTATCTTGTCTTTTGATGGAAAGATGCCATAAGCTGTTCATCGTCTCTTCCTTCAAGATAAAGACGGAAAACGTATCTTGGCTGGATACCTTCAAAGTTTTTAGAGTCTTTAGGAAGAGTAAGCCCGATTTCATGACATATACCTAAAAATTCCTTGTCGTCACTTTTTACGTCGGGGTCAATTTTAAAGATGTATGCGCCATATTTTTTGGCAATCTGATTTGCACCGTCAAAAAGCTTTTTCATTATTTCTTTATTGTGTATGTCACAAACCGGACCTCTTGGTGAATACATCATAGTAGCTTTGAAAACAGGTACGGGACGTACAAGTATTCCGAGAGTACCCTCAATTTCACCGTCTGCATTTCTTACTATAACAGCTTCAAATTTCCAGTCTGTTTTGACTTTTGCCCATAACACAGACTGAGAAAAATGACCTTTGTCACATTTTTTTATAAAGTTTTCATATTCTTCTACTTGAGTTTTATTGTTAATATCTAAAAATTCCAATTCAATTTCCTCCGTAACTGGACATACTTATAATCATTATAACCAAATCGTACATATTTGTAAATAAAGTATTTGATTTTTTTGAAAAATAGTGTATACTATAACTCATAAGAATAAAGAAAGGAAAATGTGTAATGGTAACTAAAGATTCTATTATCGGTGATGTACTTGATGAATATCCCGAAACTGCACAGTACTTCCTTGAAATAGGAATGCACTGCCTCGGTTGCCCTTCAGCAAGAGGGGAAACAATTGAACAGGCTTGCGCTGTTCACGGCGAAGACTGTGATGCTCTTTTAGAGAAAATCAATGCAGCAATAGCATAATTTCAAAAAATCCTTAAAGCCGTCGGCTTTAAGGATTTTTTTCTTGTATTGATATGTCCCATATGTTATAATGAATTAATAATAAATTATTGGAGCATTTTAATGAAAAAAAGATTTGTTTGTTTAATTATTATTTCCGTGTTGATTCTTTCAATGACTTCCTGCTCTGCAGAAAAAATCAAATTTGATTATTTTGGAAATAAATTCAGTCCGTTTTTTGCACTTCATACAACGGATATGTCGATTAACGCTATGATTCAGGAAACTCTGCTTGTTACTGATGCCGAAGAAACTGGTGAGCGTATACTTGATGCATATACAAAAGGTGTTGGTATTGCGGATATAACTATTGATGATTCTAAATTTCCAAAGACTGTATGTACCATAAAAATAGGCGATGATATCACTTTCAGCGACGGCACACCTATGACGGCAGATGATGTGATTTTTTCAATGTATGTTTATGCCGATACCGACTATGAGGGTTGGTCAGCGTTCAATACGTTGGATATAGACGGTCTTGAAAATTACAGATTCAATAATTCCTTTGCCGATACCATTACTTTGACGGATGAACAGCTGGATAAATCGTTGGCTCAGCCTGACGACCAATTAAACGAACTTATTTGTGAGAAAATAATAAATCCTATTCTCGAAGATGAAATGGAATGGGTGAAAAGAGCGTATAAAAACAGTTCGTATGAAGGTACAGAGATGGGTGAATATATGAAAACATACCCACAGGCGAAAGATCTTTTTGCGTTTTTGTATTCCATAGATAAAGAATACGATTCGTCTGCTCAGCAAACTGCCGAACAGGTACTTAAAGACATAAAGAATCAGTACGGCAGTGATTATAAAACTTTGGAGACGGTTGTAGGCATTGATCTTACCAATGCAGCAAGACGTTGTGCGAGAGATATCATTATTAAAAATATGCTTAAGGTTATGGGCGGCGAAAAAGTCGACTATATTACAGGCATTGAAAAAATTGATAATAAGACAGTTAAACTTACCTTAAATTCAATGGAAGGTAACGACCTTGATTCCGCTTTGGGAATTTATGTAGCACCGCTTCATCATTACGGTGATACTAAAGACTATAACTATTCAAACCATCGATTCGGGTTTACCCGTGGAGACCTTGCTTCTGTAAAAGGAAAAAATATCTCTCCCTTGGGCGCAGGCAGATATGTTATGAGTGAATATAAAATGGGGGAGGTTATCAGATTCGAAGCAAACGATAACTATTTCAGAACAACAAACGGCGAAAAGAAAGTCAGTTTTTATGCAACAGGAAACTCTTCTGAATCAAAAGTTCACGGTTATTATGTGAACTTTGAAAACTATACCGTTTTTAAAAATTAAAAAAATCTTGACTTTTGAAAAATATGTTATATAATATATGTTACTGTAAAAAGGTCGATGATAATGTTGTGAAACATTATTCCTTGTTTGCACAGATGTGTAAACCATTAGTCCATAAGGAGGTGTAAATGATGGCTGATATGCACAAGTATGAAACTATTTTCATCACAAAGCCTAATTTAACAGAGGAGGCACATAATGAGCTTGTTGAAAAATTCAAAGCAATTATCGACAAGAATGGTAAAGTTGAGTCTGTTGAAGATTGGGGTATGAAGAAACTCGCTTACGAGATCAACTACATCAGAGAAGGCCACTATGTGCTTATAAACTTTGAAGCTGATGCAGATTTCCCTGCAGAACTTACCAGAGTTTATAATATTACAGACGGTATTATGCGTTCTATCGTCGTAAACAAAGACGAAAAATAATTTTAAAAACTGAGAAGGAGATGTTAAAATGCTGAATAAAGTTATTCTTACAGGTCGTCTTACGGCTACACCCGAACTTAAAACAACAACCGGGGGTAACAGCGTTGCATCCTTTTCAATAGCGGTACAGCGCCAGTTCAAAAGCGCTGACGGTAGCTATCAGACTGATTTTATCAATATAGTTGCCTGGAGAAATACAGCAGAGTTTATTACTCGTTATTTCGAAAAAGGACAGCTTATTGCTATTGTTGGTTCTATCCAGACACGTTCATACGAGGATAGAAACGGACAGAAACGCGTAGCGTTTGAGGTTGTTGCAGAAGAAGCTCAGTTTGTTGAATCAAAGAAAGATTCAGCAAGATCAGCTGATGAATTCAAAGCACCTCCCGTAACCGGCGGTAACGATATGGAATTTGAAGAAGTCAGTGATGATGAACTGCCATTCTAATTTTTTATGGAGGTAACCTGCTGTGGAAAAAGAAAATAATTTCAGAGGCGCAAGAAGACCGCGCCGTAAAGTTTGTTCTTTCTGCGTAGATAAGGTTGAAGCTATAGATTATAAAGATGTTGCAAAACTTAGTAAATATACATCAGAGCGTGCGAAGATTCTTCCCCGCCGTGTAACAGGTACTTGCGCAAAGCACCAGAGACAGCTTACTGCAGCTATCAAACGTGCAAGAGCTATAGCTTTAATGGCTTATACAGCTGAATAAGATGTGTAATTGCGGCAGAACAAATCTGCCGCAATTTTTTTACATTATTATATTACTTGGCAAAATAACAAGCTGATTTAACACCGAAAAAACTTTTTTAAAAAAAGTTTAAAAAAGTTGAAAAAAAGTGTTGACAAATGAAAAACAGTTTGGTATTATATTTAGGCACTCGCGAGAAGAGTGAGTGTGAATGAACATTGAAAATTAAACAGCATCATAAAAAAAGGACCCGTTAATTGTTTTGAAAAACTCGGACAATTAACAAGAAAAACTAACGAACAAGCTAGTAAGAAGTTATGAGTCCGGGAAAAAACTTGAAAAAGTATAAATTAAAATAAATTTGTATAGAGAGTTTGATCC
>JAZOSU010000022.1:0-14667 GCA_045657265.1 Eubacteriales bacterium
TTCCTTTCGAAAACTTTAATCAAAAATAAAAGTCCAGCGACTGTACAATACAATCAAAGGACCTTTCTTGGAGCCAATGGTGGGAATCGAACCCACGGCCTATTCATTACGAGTGAATTGCTCTACCCCTGAGCCACATTGGCAACTCTTGAATTTTATCATAATGACATTTTTATGTCCACAACTTTTTTATGCATGATGGTGTCAAGTTATTCTTGGGATTTGAAAAAATTTCTCATCCGCCTTACGTTTAAACGAAAGTCTCACTTTTGTGATTAAATTACTGCCTTAAAACTAAAAGGAATGAGTCCGGTACAATACCGAACTCATTCACAAGCAATTTAATATTTAATTTTGTCTAAACTTTGGGGTTCACTTCAATTAGCGTCTTTTTAAAACAAGTATTTTTCTTTGAATTTCATTTTATCCAAAATAATTCCTACAATTATATATAGAGTACTGCTTATAACTGCCTGAATAACATTTGTGTGTACACATGAAAGCGGGGTTAAAAAATTTCCGACTAACAAAGCTTCGTACAAATAATATCCGCCGATAGAAATAATCGCTGCAGGAACAAGCATCAATATATTTTTTAGCGTTACAATTTTATCTGTTTTTCTGCAAAAGAGCATAACTATTGCCGCTTTAATTACCACAGATGCCACAGCCCATACCGCAAAGCCTGTAAAGCAATCAGCAAGAAGTGCGCCACAGGACGCCGCAAAAACAGCATACGGCAAAGGAAGCATACACGCGGCAAGAAAAATAAATCCATCACCTGCGTGAAAATATCCCATATGGCTTGGAATATGCAAATAAGCAGTGAATATAAAAACTACCGCTGTAAACACACCTGTCAGACACATAAGTTTAATTTTATCTTTTTTCATACAACCACCTATATTTCAGTTAAAAATTCTTCAAAACAAATACCGTCAGTACTTTCAAGGTTTAATTCCACTGTACGTTTCAATGCTTTAGCTATAAAACCAGATGCATGTTTTACAGAATCTACGATATCCATTCCATTAACAGTATCCGCGGCTATTATAGCAGAAAACACATCTCCCGTACCTGCTCTGCAAGGACCGACTTTATGTTCACTCACCACAACATAATCTTTTCCTTTTTCATAAATAAAGTTCTCAAGATTTCCGTTTTTTTCAAGACCTGAAATAATAACTTTATCTGGTCCCATTTTATGTAGTTTTTCACAAAGTGCCAAAAGTCCGTCATAATCAATATTTACATCATATTCCGTATCTGTAAGTATACAAGCCTCTGTAAGATTCGGCGTAAGAATATCAGCATACGGAACAAGTTGTTTCATTTCTCCTGCGAGTTTTGGCGAATATGTAGCATAAAGCTGACCGTCATCCCCCATTATAGGGTCAATAACAATCACAGTGTTTTCTGATTTGAATTTTTTGAAAAAGTTCTTCACTATTTCAATTTGGAAAGAAGAACCGAGAAATCCAGTCAGTATACCGTTAAACTTAAGTCCAAGTTTTTCCCACTCGTCTATATAGCTATACATATGCTCTGTAAAATCAGTATAATAAAAATTCTCAAAGCCCGTATGGTTTGAAAAAATCGACGTAGGCAAAGGACAACACTGAAGCTTAAGTGCAGATATAATCGGCAGAGAAACAGTTATCGAACATCTTCCAAAACCGCAAAAATCATTAATAACCGCTATCTTTTTTTGGATATTATGAGACATATTATCCAATCTCCTTGATTTTAATTTGAATATACTATATACTATTTTTGGATATATAAAAATAATCAAAATAGGAGAAAATTATATAACCAGATGAAATACTATATAACTAAAAATCAAGGACCTGCTTATTTGCAGATTTACAGGCAAATAAGAGAAGATATTGTAAATGGTATATATGCCTACGGAAATAAATTACCCTCAAAACGAACACTGGCTGATGAATTAGCAGTAAGTATTATAACCATAGAACACGCGTATTCGATTTTAGCAGACGAAGGATATATTGAGTCAAGAGAACGAAGCGGTTATTATGTTATTTTCCGCGCTATTGACGGTTTTGCATCCTCAACGCAAAAAGTTTATCCTTCTGTAAAATCGGAAAAATCAAATTTTGAAATTAACAGTGATTTTCCTATTTCAGTTCTGACAAAAACCATGCGAAGTGTTATGAGTGAATACGGAGAAAACATTCTGAGTAAAACTCCAAATTCAGGTTGCAGTGAACTCAGATACGCTCTGCAACAGTATCTCGCCCGAAGCCGAGGAATCGTTGCCGATTGTGAACAAATAATAATCGGATCCGGTTCGGAATATCTTTACACACTTATAGTTGAGTTATTGGGCAGACAAAAAGTATACGCTATAGAATCACCGTCATACAAAAAAATTGAGCAGGTATATATTTCTGAAGACATCAAATTTCAAAAGCTCTCATTAGGCACTGACGGAATTAAAAGTTCTGAACTTTGGAAATGCGATGCCGATATTCTACATGTATCCCCATACAGAAGTTTTCCCAGCGGTGTTACCGCCACTGCATCAAAAAGACACGAATACATATTATGGGCATCCAAACAAAACAGAGTAATAATAGAAGACGATTTTGAATCGGAGTTTTCTGTATCAACGAAACCTGAAGAAACTCTTTTTTCTTATTCCTCAAATGACAATATTATATATATGAATACTTTTTCAAAAACCGTCTCCCCTGCTCTTCGTACAGGATATATGGTACTTCCAAAACATCTTATAAGTGAGTTTGAAAAGAAATTAGGATTTTATTCCTGTACTGTTCCCACTTTTATACAACTTGTCTTAGCAGAACTGATTTCCAACGGTGATTTTGAAAGGCACATCAACAAAGTCAGAAGACAAAAAAGGAAAGAATTACAAAATTAAAAAAGCTGAAAAACAATGTTTTTCAGCTTTTTATATTTTGCTTAGTGGAATTTTACCATCCCGAGCTCCAAAAGACAAATTCCGTCATCTGAGTTTCCTCCGCAATATGCCGTTGTCTTCGGTAGGTATTTTATCCCATACAAATTTCATAAGCCATTCTTAAAAAGTAATACTGTGAGTTTTTATATCCTGACATCCAGATGGAAGTTTTATTATTGAATGTTTTTTGGTAATGTCTCCGTCAGTATCAACAAAATCAGGAAAACCACACCAAGGTTCAAGACATACAAAGGGAGCGCCCGGTATCGTCCATATAAGAAGATTTGTAAAATCAGAAACATCAACGGTAATTTTTTTGCCGTTTGTTTTATTTACAAGAGAAACTTCATCTGAGTTTATATGTTCAAGAATAATCGCATCAACTGTAAAATAATCGGGTTTAAGGTCTATTTCCGTACCGTCAGGCAATATTTTATCTTTATTGTAGGTAAGAATAGGACCATCAAGAACACAAGATTCAAACTTTTCTGTTTTATTAAACACAACTTTATAGTTTTCAATTCCCTCAGGACAGTCATATCCCTCATGTCCTCCGACAGAATAATACATATCACCTTCCGAGGTATTCTTTATTATATAATTGGTAACAAGTTTATCATCCTGCAAAGTAAACTGAACAGAGAAAACAAAATCAAATGGATAGATTTTTCTTGTCATATCGTTTGATTTAGCAGACAGAATAACACTGTTATCCGCAACTGTATTTGCTTCAAATTCAATTGATTTTGCAAAGCCGTGTGACTGCATCTCATATTCTTTGTCTTCAAATTTATAAACACCGTTTTTGAGATTACTGCAAATAGGAAACAGTACGGGTGCAGTATCTTCCCACCAAGTATTATCTCCTTGCCAGAGAAGTTCTGTTCCGTCTTTTTTCAAAGAACGCAGTTGAGCACCGAGTGTATCTATTTCAGCTGTTAGATTTTTATATTTAATACTTATCATTTTTATATCCTCTCAATCAATAAAATGTGGGATCGCTATCTTCAAAAAGACGCAGTTTTTCATCTCTTGTATGATTAACAGTAACCGCTCTTATACGAGCTAAAATAACGGTAAGCATAACTAAAACTGCAGTAAGCACAAGAGCTACGGCAATATTAATAAATTTAACAGCAAACAGTCCCCATGTTATTGCCAATTCCAAAAGACCTATTGCAAAAATCAAAAAAACAGCTTTAAGTTTTTCAATTTTATATTTCCTTAAAAGCTCATTTCTTTTTTGATTATATTTAGCAAATTCTTCGTTATTCATAATTACCCTCTACCTAAGATAATTAAATTATATTAATATGGTAATAATATGTCAAACAATATTTAATAAAACACTTGAAAAAAATATATACATATGTTATAATACAGAAAACTAAATGATAAGAGGACTGTTTTCGCAGTCCTCTTAAATATTGCAAAGAAGGTGGATTATGAAAAAAAGCACGTCTGAGGTTGTAACTGAAATTGTTACTCCCTATGCATCTGAGCTCGGTCTTGAGATATACGACGTAGAGTATGTCAAAGAAGGCGCCGATTATTTTCTTCGTATTTACATTGACAAACAAGACGGAGACGTAAACATTGACGATTGCGAAAATCTGTCACGCGCCATTGATCCCGTGCTGGACGAAAAGGATCCGATTAAAGACAGTTATTATTTGGAAGTGTCATCTGTAGGTCTTGACAGACCTTTAAAAACAGAAAAAGATTTTATGAGGTTTATGAATCAAAAAATCGACGTAAGACTTTTTAAAGCAAAAGATGGCATTCGAGAGTATTACGGTGAACTTTGCAATTACGAAAATGGTACATTTACTGTAAAAACTGAAAGCGGAGATATGATAGAAACTTCTGTTAAAGAAGCGAGTCTTATACGTCCGCATCTTGAATTTTAAAGGAGAAAAAAGGAAAAATGAACAAGGAATTTTTTAAAGCAGTTGACCTTATTGAAGCAGAAAAAGGGATTCCGGCCGAGTATATGCTTGAAAAAGTTGAAGCCGCACTTTTAAGCGCTGCAAAAAAAGCATTCGGCACATCTGACAACGCACTTGTTGTTATAAACAAAGAGAGAGAAGACATTAAACTTTATCAGCTTAAAACCATCGTTGAAACAGTAGAAGACGAAGCACTCGAAATCAGCCTTGCAGAGCTTCAGGCAAAAGGATCAAAAAGAGCTAAAATCGGCGGTCAGGTAAAGCTTGAAGTTAAAACCAAAGAGTTTGGCAGAATAGCTGCTCAGACTGCAAAACAGGTTATTATTCAGGGCATACGTGATGCAGAACGCGGTTTGTTATATCAGGAATTCGACGGTAAAGAATCTGAAATAATAACAGCGACTGTAAGCAGAGTTGAACCCACAGGTAATGCTACTTTAGAAATCGGTAAAAGCGAAGCTATGCTCGTTAAAAACGAACAGATTCCCGGTGAAGAATTAAAAGAAGGCAACAAAATCAAAATCTATGTTGTTGAAGTCAGAAAAACACAGAGAGGTCCACAGGTTCTTATTTCAAGAACCCATCCCGGTCTTGTCAAAAGACTTTTCGAACTTGAAATACCCGAAATCTTTGATGGCACAGTAGAAATTAAATCTATTTCTCGCGAAGCCGGCAACAGAACTAAAATCGCCGTATGGTCAGCAAACGAAGAAGTTGATCCGGTTGGTGCTTGTATCGGTTCAAGAGGCACACGTATTACAAACATATGCAACGAACTTAAAGGCGAAAAAATTGATATTATAAAATATTCAGACAACGCTGAAGATTACATTGCTCAGGCTCTTGCTCCCGCAAACATAATCAGCGTACTTGCAAACGAGTCTGAAAAAACCTGTACAGTTGTTGTTTCTGACGACCAATTGTCTCTTGCTATTGGTAAAGAAGGTCAAAACGCAAGACTTGCCGCTAAACTTACAGGCTATAAAATAGATATCAAACCCCTTTCAAAAATCGGATAAAGGGTGATAAAATTGACAAAAACAAAGAAAATTCCAATGCGTATGTGTCTTGGATGCAGAGAAATGAAACCAAAGCGTGAGCTTATCCGAATTGTTATGAACAAAGAAGGTCAGATTTCTCTGGATTTTACCGGAAGAATGCCCGGAAGAGGCGCTTATATTTGCAACAGCGCCATATGCGCAGGGAAACTAAGAAAAATACACGGCATTGAAAAAAACTATGGTTGCAGTGTTGACACCGCAATATATGATGAAATCGAAAGGAAGCTTTCTGAAAGTGAAAAATGATTTGTTTCTTTCGACTTTAGGACTTGCAAGAAGAGCAGGTAAACTATATTACGGATTTGATAGTATCTGTGAAAATGTAAATGATATTTATACGGTGTTTATAGCTAAAGATTCATCAGAGCGCACTGTGAAAAATATTGCTTACATTTTATATCAAAAAAACATACAATGCCAGACAATTAACTATACTAAAAATGAGCTTGGTTATGCCATAGGAACAAAGCCTGTCGGTATAATCGGCATAGCAGACTCGGGATTCACAAAGCTTTTGAAAGCAAGAATATCTACGGAGGTAACAGAATGAGTATAACTATTAAATATAAAGTTCATGATTTTGCCAAAGATATCGGTGTTAAAAGCAACGATGTAATTGACTTACTGAACACATTTGAAGCTAAAGAACGTACCCATAGCGCAACACTTACTATGGAAGAAGCAGATTTTCTTCTTAACCATTATACAAAACTTCATCAGGTAGACGGTTTTGATGAATTTCTTGACAGTGGAAAGAAACCCCAAACTGCTGAGGTTACAGAAAAACCCGCTCCCAAAAAAGCAGAAGATAAAAAACCTGCTCCCAAAAAAGCTGAAGATAAAAAACCGGCAGAGAAAAAACAGGAACCTAAAAAAGCGGTTGAAAACAAACCTGCTCAGCCAAAACAGGTTGAAAAGAAACCTGAGGTTAAAAATCAGCAGCCTAAAACAAAACCTGCTCCTGCTACTCAGAAAAACCAGCAAACTGAACAGGCTCCTAAAAAGCCTGAAAAGAGAGAGCTTAAACCTGTTAAACAGATTAAAGAAAAGCCCAAGAAAGAACGTCAGCAGATTAACACAGCAGAGCTTACTTTTGAGAAAAAGGTACGTGTTGTTGATACAAGAACAACAAACGTTGATCTTGGCAAGTACGACGAAAAACTTTTAGATCTTGCAAGTTCTCACGAAAACCGTAAAACCGCCAATACTCAGACTAAACAGAAAATTGTCAAGAAAAACAATTTTAATCAGTATGGCAAAAAGAAAGTTAAAGAAAGCGAAGCTGAAAGACTCAAAAGAATCGAGCTTCAGCGTAAACAGGCTCAGCTCAAAATACTTGTTCCCGAAGAAATTTCTGTCAGCGAACTTGCTCACAGAATGAAAGTTAACGTAGCTCAGGTAGTTGCAAAACTTATGGCTATGGGTGTTATGGCTTCTGCTTCACAAAACATTGATTTTGATACCGCATTTCTTATCGGTGAGGAATTCAGCATCAAAGTTGAAAAAGAAGTCATTCTTACCATTGAAGACAGACTTATTGACGACACAGTTGACGCTGAAGAAAACCTTGTACCACGCGATCCCGTCGTTGTTGTTATGGGTCACGTTGACCATGGTAAAACTTCACTTCTTGATGCCATCAGAAACACAAGCGTTGTTTCAGGCGAAGCAGGTGGTATTACTCAGCACATCGGTGCTTACAAAGTAAAAGTAAACGATCAGCAGATTACCTTCCTTGATACTCCCGGACACGCTGCATTTACTCAGATGCGTGCAAGAGGTGCATCTGTTACTGATATTGCAATTCTTGTTGTTGCGGCTGACGACGGTATTATGCCTCAGACAATTGAAGCTATCAACCATGCAAAAGCTGCTGAAATTCCGATAATCGTTGCGATTAACAAAATGGATAAAGAATCAGCTAACCCCGACCGTGTTAAACAGGAACTTACAGAGCATGAGCTTATTCCAGAAGAATGGGGCGGCGAAACTATTTGCGTACCTATTTCAGCTCTCAAAGGTGAAGGAATAGATACTCTTCTTGAAATGGTACTTCTTGTAGCTGAAGTTAACCAGTACAAAGCTAACCCCAACAGACTTGCTAAAGGTTCTGTTATTGAAGCTTATCTTGACAAAGGACGCGGTCCTGTATCTACCCTTCTCGTTCAGAACGGTACACTTAAAAACGGTGATATTATCATTGCAGGTTCTGCAGTTGGTAAAATCAGGGCAATGACAAACGACAAACATATGAAAATAGCCGAGGCAGGTCCTTCTACACCTGTTGAAGTTATCGGTCTTGCAGAAGTTCCTCAGGCAGGCGATACTTTCTTCGTAGTTGAAGATGAAAGACTTGCCCGTGAACTTGCACAGCAAAGAAAAGAAGAAGATAAACTCAAACAGCAAAATCAGTACACTGTTTCTCTTGACGATCTCTTCTCAAGAATTCAGGAAGGCAATATGAAAGAGCTTAACATTATCGTTAAAGCTGACGTTCAGGGTTCGGCTGAAGCTGTTAAATCTTCACTTGAGAAAATCTCAAACGAAGAAGTACGCGTACGTGTAATTCACAGCGCAGTTGGTGCTATCAACGAAAGTGACGTTATGCTTGCTAATGCTTCAAACGCTATCATTGTAGGTTTCAACATTCGTCCTGATTCATCAGCAAGAGCATCTGCTGAAAAGAATGACGTTGATATCAGACTTTACAACATTATTTATGACTGTATAGAAGAAATTGAAGCTGCTATGAAAGGTATGCTTGCTCCCAAGTTCAAAGAAGTTGTACTTGGTTATGCAGAAGTACGTCAGGTATTCAAAGCTTCAGGTATCGGTTCTATTGCAGGTTCTTACGTAAAAGAAGGTAAAATCACAAGAAACGCAAGTATTCGTTTGCTTCGTGATTCTGCTGTAATATTCACAGGTGAAATTTCTTCACTTAAACGATTCAAGGATGATGCAAAAGAAGTTCTTGAAAACTTTGAGTGCGGTATCACTATTGAAAATTACAACGATATCAAAGAAGGCGACATAATCGAAGCTTACGAAATGCAGGAGATAAAACAGTAAAATGGCAGGTCACAGATTAGATAAAATTAATGAAGAAATAAAAAAAGAGTTATCTGTAATTATACCAAAGCTCAAAGATCCGAGAATTCCCGATTTCGTTACAATTACCGAAGTTCGCACTTCTCCCGATCTTAAAAATGCAAAAGTATATTTTTCTACCCTTACAGGTGATGAAAATGAAGTACTCAAAGGTTTACAGTCTTCTGCAGGGTTTGCCAGAGGTCTTTTATCTAAAGCAATCAAATTAAGATATACCCCTGAACTTAGTTTTTGTATAGACGAATCTATAAAATACGGTGCATTTATAGATAAAAAACTGGCAGAACTTGGACTGGATGGAACATCAGATGAACAATAATGTAGTAGAAATAGCTCAAAAACTGTTAAGTTATGATGAAATTACAATTATTTCACATATCCGACCCGACGGAGATACTCTCGGGTCGGCATATGCTCTTTATCATGCGCTCAAATTCCACAACAAAAAAGTTCAAGTGGTATGTGAAACCGAAATATCACCAAGATACAGATTTTTGTCCGAGCAGAAAAGCAACATAGCAAACGATTGTTTCGGCAAAATAGTATGTGTTGATATTGCCGCAGTGGATATGGCAGGTCAGAAATATTCAAAATTTGCCGAAAATGCGGATATTGTAATTGACCATCACGAAACTAACACAGGTTTTGGTAAATTGAACCTCATTAATCCCGATGCCGCAGCTTGCGGTGAAATTATGCTTGAAGTGGTTAAACAGCTTTGTCCTATAAATAAATGTATAGCAGAATGCCTTTACACTGCTATTTCAACAGATACAGGTTGTTTTGTATATGCAAACACTACAGCAAACACTCACAAGGTTGCCTCAGAGCTTTTAAATTACGGTGTTGACATTGAAAAACTTAACAAATGGCTTTTCAGAACAAAATCAAAAGCTGCATTTGAAATTGAAAAACACGCACTTGAATCTCTTGAATATTTTTACAATGATAAAATTGTATGTATGCTTATTCCACTTGATATTATAAAAAAACTTAATGCCACAGAAGATGATCTTGAAGGAATTGCTTCTATCCCCGGTCAGATTAGCGGTGTTATTGCAACCGCTACTTTCAGACAAACATCTGAGGATTCGTTTAAGCTTTCTGTCCGTACAAACGGACAAGTTCACGCCGGAGAAGTATGCAAAAAATTCGGAGGCGGCGGTCATAAAATGGCCGCAGGTTGTAATTTATCAGGAGATTACAAACAGCTTGCAACTGAATTTGCCAAAACTTTATACGAGAATTTAAAATGAGAGACGGAATAATACTTTTAAATAAGCCACAAGGCATAACATCTTTTTCTGCCGTGGCTACCATAAAACGCAGACTTTCTGTAAAATGTGGTCACAGCGGTACTCTTGACCCGCTTGCCACCGGTCTTTTACCTGTTATGTGCGGCAAAGCAACAAAACTTTGTCAGTATCTTACCGAAGGAGACAAAGCTTACAGAGCAGTTCTCAGATTCGGTATTGCTACAGACACATATGATATAACGGGTAATATTACAGAAACTTGTGACAAAATAATTACACTTGATCAAATACAAAATGTTTTACCGAAGTTTACAGGTCTGATAAAACAGACCCCGCCTGTTTACAGTGCAATTAAAATGGGCGGAAAACCTCTTTATAAACTCGCAAGAGAAGGAAAGCAGGTTGATGTTCCTGTAAGAGAAATAACCATTTATTCTATTGATATTATAGATTTTAACGGAAACGAACTGACAATTGACGTAAAATGTTCAAAAGGAACTTACATACGTTCTCTCTGCAATGACATTGCAAGAGAGCTTGGTACTGTCGGTACAATGGCTGCTCTTACAAGAACACAAAGCGGCAGATGGAATATTTCACAGGCAGTATCCCCCGATTGTGACAATATAGAAAATCATATCATTCCCATTGAAGAAGTTTTATCTGATTTTCCTGTATACAAGCCACAGAAGTTTTTTGCTCAGCTATTATCCAACGGCTGTGCAGTCAATACAGTTAAATTAAAAAATATTCCTGATAGCATCTGCAGAGTTTATTCTGATAACAAACTCTTAGGTTTAGGTGAAATTATAAATCAGGAAACTGAAACTGTTTTTAAAATCATCACTCACTTATAATTATTAAGGTGGAACAATAAATGGAAAATAAACTGTGCGCCGCAATCGGAGATTTCGACGGCGTTCATTTAGGACACAGGCAGGTTATTCTTGCCGCAGTTAAAAATAAATACGGTCATTCGCCTGTGGTTTACACCTTTGTGCATAATTGTAAAAATGCAAGGCTTATAACCGATAATCAGACTAAAAAAGAATTACTTACATCTTTGGGTGCAAAACAAATAATATTTGATGATTTTTCTAAAATCAAAAAGTACCC
Organism: Eubacteriales bacterium; assembly: GCA_045657265.1. GTDB lineage: Bacteria > Bacillota > Clostridia > Oscillospirales > QAKW01 > RGIG9041. The sequence continues at coordinate 11,438 of JAZOSU010000022.1, forward strand.
ACCCGAAGATTTTGTTAAAAAAATACTCATTGATAAATACGGCATTTCTTCTATTGTATGCGGTAAAGATTTCAAGTTCGGCAAAAACGCCGAAGGAGACACTGAACTTTTAAGAAAACTTGCCCGTAAATACAAAATCGGTTTCACTTCTGTAAAGTTATTTGACTTTTCAGGAGAAAAACTAAGTTCATCAAAAATTAGAGAATTAATCAGCGATGGAAATATGGAAAATGCCGAAAATGCTTTGGGGCACAGATTTTCTGTTACGGGAAATGTTGTTCACGGCAAACATCTTGCTACAGAAAACAATACCCCTACTGTAAACATCAACTTCAAAAAAGGTATGATTGTTCCTGCATACGGTGTTTATGTTACAAAAGTTAAAGTTGACGGTGAATATTATAGTGCCATATCCAACGTCGGCATCAGACCAAGTGTGGAAAAAACAAAAGAGCCTAATATCGAAACTCATTTATTTGATTTTTCTGATGAAATTTACGATAAAGAAATAACCGTTGAATTCATTAAAATGATAAGACCTGAAATTAAATTCAAAAACAAAGAGTTGTTATTTGAACAGATAAACAAAGATATTCAAATGGCAAAAAACTATTTTCACGGAGACAGAAATGATTAATTTTTTTAAAAAATCAATATCTGCAATGCTTATTTGCATCATATGTTTAAGCTTATTCGGTTGTAATAAAGCAAATACCGAAACTCAATATGCCAAAGAAGATGCCGCCTCAACAGGTTACGGTACAGGCATACGCAGTGCCATTTACATTGAAGATTTTTATTTTCTTACACTTGGAACAGAAAAATCTGTTGTAGATATTCTTTTAGGTGCCGCTCATTACAACAAAGATAACAATGAGCTTTTACCTGTTTATACTTTAGCAAACGGTGACAACATCTCAATAACTTACGACAGTGAGAAAAAAACAGTTGCTTCCGCTGAGTATACCTATACCGAAGATATGGAAAGCAAAAATTTCTTTGATATTCTCGTTGAACTTGAAATACTTGATTCCCCCAGTCAGGAAACCACTCAAGAGAACACAACCGACATTCCGAACCAACAAATCAAAGATGAAATTATAACAATTACCCCTTCAGATGAATCGGTAACAAACTCCCCTACCCAGCAAACAACTCAGGGAGATGTTTTTGCAAGCGGTGCATACAACTTTACACTTATTGAATCTCTGTTACAGATAAATATGCCGAGAACAAATATACTTTCAGTTATCGGTAAACCAAACTATTTCTTCTCTCATAGTTTTAATGCCGATTCATATATAATTGATTGTTATAATTTAAATGACGGAAGCAAATTATATCTTGACTACGGTTTTGAAAGAACAAATCTTAGATGCGCAGCAATTTACAAAAACGGCACCATAAGTACCATTCTGAACGTTGAATGGAGTGAACAGCAAAAACCAAACGGGTTTACAAGACCGGTTTCAGACGTTAACAGAGTTCACAGACTTTCAAAAAATATGACACCCGCTAAAGTATATGCTTATCTTGGAGAGCCATCATGGTACGAGGGAACAAGAGGTAGTTACTCTGACGTATATTTACTTTCAGACGGCAGTCACGCTTATCTGAGTTTTGGATCAGCACACAACAAACTTACATCACTTTCAATTAAAGGAGCAGACGGTACTGTAACTGTCATTTCACTTAAATGATAAAAAGACTTATTTCTTATTTTAGCTTAATAGTTATTGTCTTTACTCTTTCTGCTTGTACCGGCACAAATCAAGCATCTGACCTTAAATTTTATGTAGTTAACCGTTCTCTGTTAAACGATGGGATGTCTGACAGTCAGGTGATTAAAACTGCAAAAGCTGAGGGCAGACTTGTATTTGACGGAGAGGATATTTACGGTTACAATTGGCAAAATCATCTGATAACGCTCAGCAAAGACTCCGTTTTCTCAATAGGAACTACAACTAAAGAAAGCGGTGGAAGCGCTATTTTTAAAGTAGATGACAGCTATGCTTTTGTGCTTGTGCTCAAAAACAAACTAATATACACAGGTGGTTTTGTAAGCGGAACTAAAAATCCTAACGTTCCACTTCAACCATATATCAAAGACGAAAGCAAATATTCTTTTTCCATAAAGTTTGACAGTAAATATGCCGATTTTGAAGATAACCGTCAAAACAGTGCGCTGTATGACTTTTTAAAACATCAAGGCTTACTATCTTCAAAGACAAATTAATTATTGACAAACAAATAGCGCCTTGATATAATGTTAAGGCGCTATTTAAGCAAATACATAATAAATTTCGAGGCGTGGCTCAGTTTGGTAGCGGATGTGACGACCGCTGCCTGCGGCAGATTAAGGGAGTTACCCCTCCGGCGCAGAAACAATGAGCATTTTTAGGTTTCCCTGAAAATGCGATTATGTTTCAAGAGTAAGCGTAGCGCTCGTTGTGCTGTGTTTACTGAAAATTTCATATTATCGAGGCGTGGCTCAGTTTGGTAGAGCGCTGCGTTCGGGACGCAGAGGCCGCAGGTTCGAATCCTGTCGCCTCGACCATGTTGAATGTTCATAACGGACTTAACCGTTATGAACATTCTTTTTTATTTTGAGCAAGTTTTTGGGTATTAGGGGACAACCCTAACAAGTGTGGATATCCATCCACGATGCTTGCGAATTAGAACCCATTGTGATATAATAAATACAAGGTGGTGGTAATTATGATTTCAAAACTTTCTCAAGAAATATATGAAAAATCAATTCAACTAAAAAATTATTATGAAAGAAAGTTGTTACTTAAAAGAAATCGTTTAACACTTCTTAATGAATTGTATCAACTTCAGAATATGACAGATATTCTTTTATCATCATTACATAGCGATTCAAGTTTTTCGTATAACTACATTGAACTTGCTATATTTATGAAAACTTCACTTGCGGAATGTATCATTTTCTTAACCTCAAAGGGTAAAAATTATCGCACTACCGTAAAACGATATATATGGGGATTTCATAATCTTCCCAGAGCATTCTTATCTATCGATAATAAAATGAAAGTATCTACTGCGGAAGCGATGGAATACTTTAAACCATATCTCAAGTTGGATTGACAAATCCGTTAAGAACCACCTTACCAAGAGAAAGAGACACCCACGGATGTGGGTGTCTCTTTTTGCCTTCTTCCTCAATCCAAATTGAATATCCCGCCCTCAAGGGCGCTGCGGGCGGCCAA
>JAZOSU010000023.1:0-27484 GCA_045657265.1 Eubacteriales bacterium
TGTTTTTTTGTAAAAAGAGTTTGACTATACTATTAATATATGATATCATAGTGTATATTATTATTTATAAAGGATAATTATGAGTAAAATTATTGGAATTGTGTCCGGTAAAGGCGGAGTGGGAAAAACCACGTTGTGCGCAAATCTCGCCTTTGCTTTGGCATCACAGGGAAAAAATGTTATAGCGATAGATGGAGATATCGGACTTAAAAATCTCGATATTCTGCTTGGTCTGACTGACGGATGCGCTTTTGATATTACCGATATACTTGAAGGAAGATGTACGGTAAGCAAAGCTATTCAGACGCATAGCGATTTTCCTTCTTTGAGTTTCATTTCCGCATCGCAGAATTTTCAGACAGGTGAGATTGACAAAGACGATTTCAGACGTCTTTGCAGATATCTTCGCAATTTTTATGATTACGTGCTTATTGATGCGCCTGCAGGAATCGGGGAATCTTTCAATACGATAGCGAATTGTTGCGATGAGTGTATAGTGGTTGCAACGCCTGACCTTACATCTATCAGAGATGCAGAAAAGACGGCAGGAGTGCTGGCAGATATTCCGAGACTTATTACCAAACTCGTTATCAACAAAGTAAATGCAAAAATGATAAGTAAAGGATATCTTCGTAATATTGACGATATTATGGACAGTATATCTCTTCCGCTTTTGGGACTTGTACCTGCAGATGACAGTATAATTCTTTATTCCAACAGCGGAAAACCTGTAATATCAACAAAGAGTATATGTTCACAGCCGATAATGAATATCGCCAAAAGAATTATGGGGATTGATACGCATATTGCAAAAATATGGCGTAAAAAATAAATTTCAGAAAAGTACAAGGGGGAGAAACGATGAACATAGCCTTATTGGCACACGAAAAGAAAAAGGAGTTAATGGTACAGTTTTGTATCGCGTATGCCGGAATTTTATCTAAACATAATCTTTCATCCGGCTCTGCTCTTGGAAATCTTATATCAGAAAATACAGGACTTGAGATTGAAAAAGTTCTTAACGGTCCGGGAGGTGCAGAAGAACAGATAGCATCACGCATCTCTTATAATGAGGTGGACGTGCTTTTGTTTTTCAGAGATCCGCTCAATCCTGCAGCAAACAAAACGGAAGATACAGGAATTCTTCGACTGTGTGACGTTCATAATGTTCCTGTTGCCACAAACATTGCAACAGCTGAAGTAATTATTATGGCGCTTGACAGAGGGGATCTTGACTGGATAGAATTTACCAAAAGATAAAATATAGCTCCCTTGTGAAAAAGGGAGCACGTTTTTTGAAATAAAGGAGTGTAATTAAGTAAATGTCAATTATAACCGCGCCTAAAGGAACGGCGGATATCCTGCCAAACGAATCATATAAATGGCAGTATTTAGAAAATAAAATACGCGATCTTTGCAACAGATATGGTTTTTCGGAGATTCGCACACCTGTGTTTGAGCATACAGAAGTATTCGTACGAGGTGTCGGCGATACTACCGACGTGGTAACAAAAGAAATGTATACTTTTGAGGATAAAGGCGGAAGATCAATTACTTTAAGACCTGAAGGTACTGCAGGAATTGTCCGTAGTTTTCTTGAAAACGGAATTTTCAACGATCCTCTTCCTGCAAAGCTTTTCTATCTCATAAACTGCTTCAGATACGAAAAGCCACAGAAAGGAAGACTTCGTCAGTTTTCTCAGTTTGGTGTTGAAATGTTCGGCGCAACAAGTCCTCAGGCAGATGCAATGATTATTTCACTTCCGTATAACTTGCTTAAATCGGTGAAGATAGATACCACTTTGTACATAAATTCCATAGGTTGCAAAACCTGTAGAGCTGAGTACAGAAAAGCGCTTATAGAGTATTTTGAAGACAAAAAGGATAAATTGTGTCCTACCTGTCTTGAACGTCTTGAAAAAAATCCTATGCGTATTCTTGACTGTAAAAGCGAGATATGTAATTCACTTGCGAAAGACGCTCCCGTGATAACAGACTATCTTTGCGATGATTGTGATAGCCATTTTGAAACGGTAAAACAGTTGCTCTCAGGTATGGATATTGCATACGAGGTAAATCCTAAAATAGTACGCGGACTGGATTATTATAACAGAACAGTATTTGAGTTTGTCAGCAATAATATAGGCGCGCAGGGAACAGTATGCGGCGGCGGAAGATATGACGGAATGACAGAACAACTCGGCGGTGCATCATATCCCGGTATTGGATTTGCAATGGGACTTGAGCGTTTGATGCTTTTGCTTGACGACGCCGAAATTACAAAACCTGTTGCAGAGCTTTATATTGCTCCGATGGGTGAGCGGGCAAAAATTGCAGCAGCTACAATTGCTCAGAAACTTATAAATCAGGGCGTTTGTGCAGAGTATGACATTATGGGTCGTTCTCTTAAAGCCCAGATGAAATATGCCAATAAAAAAGGCGCGGCACTTACAATGGTTGTAGGTGATAATGAATTGGACACAGGTGTGTGTAAAATCAAAAATATGAACAGCGGCATTGAAACGGAAATTCAAATTTCAAAGCTTGATAAAAAACAGATTGAGGAGTTGATCGGATAATGAACAGAACTTGTTATTGTGCAGAATTTTCAGATGCACTTTTAGGACAGAACGTTACAGCTTGCGGATGGGTACAGCGTCAGCGTGACCTTGGGGGACTTATATTTGTTGATCTTCGTGACAGAACAGGTATAGTTCAGCTTCAGTTTGATGCTGATATAAGCAAAGAAGCTTTTGATATTGCTTTCAAACTCCGCAGTGAATTTGTAATTGAAGCGAAAGGTATTTTGCAGAAAAGAGGAGGCGCTTTCAACAAAAACCTTAAAACAGGTGAACTTGAAATTGCTGTCACAGAAGTTAAAATCCTTGGAAAATCAGAAACACCGCCTTTTGAAATCGTTGAAAAAAGCGATGTAAAAGAAGACCTTCGTCTTAAATACCGTTATCTTGATCTTCGCCGTCCCGATCTTCAACAGAATATTCTTCTCCGTCACAAAATCACAAAAGTAACACGCGATTATTTTGACGAGAACGGATTTATCGAGATAGAAACTCCTATGCTTATCAAATCAACTCCCGAAGGCGCAAGAGACTATATCGTACCCAGCCGTGTTCATAAAGGAAGCTTTTATGCTCTTCCTCAGTCACCGCAGATGTACAAACAGCTTTCAATGGTTGCAGGGTTTGACAGATATATGCAGATAGCACGTTGCTTCCGTGACGAAGACCTTCGTGCAGACCGTCAGCCTGAATTTACTCAGATAGACCTTGAAATGTCTTTTGTTGATATGGAAGACGTTCTTGCTATCGGTGAGGGCTATATGAAACGTGTGTTTAAAGACGTTCTTGACGTTGATATCAAAACACCGCTTCCAAGACTTACTTACAAAGATGCAATGGAACGCTACGGTTCAGATAAACCCGATACCAGATTCGGTATGGAAATATTTGACCTTACAGATGTAGTAAAAGACTGCGAATTCGGTGTATTTTCAGGAGCTATTGCCGAAGGCGGAAGCGTACGCGGTATAAACGTAAAAGGCGGCGCTGCAAAACTTACACGTAAAGAAATAGATAAACTGACAGAACACGCAAGAGGCATAGGAGCTAAAGGTCTTGCATTCATAAGACTTACAGAGGACGGAACCGCTTGTTCTTTTGCTAAGTTTATGAAAGATGAAGAAATGGAAAAAATACTTTCTGTTTCAGGAGCTGAAAAAGGCGACGTTATTCTTATCGTTGCAGACACCAAAAACTCAATCGTTCTTTCAACTCTCGGCGCGCTTCGTCTTATTGCGGCTGATAAACTTGAAATCGAACGCGAAGGATTTGCGCTTTTATGGATAACAGAATTCCCGTTCTTTGACTGGGATGAAGATAATAAATGCTTTGTTGCAATGCATCATCCTTTCACATCACCTATGGATGACAGTCTTCAGTATCTTGAAACTGACAAAGCTAAAGTTAAAGCTAAGGCTTATGACCTTGTTCTTAACGGTATTGAACTTTCAAGCGGTTCTATCCGTATTACTACACCTGAACTTCAGGAACGTATGTTCAATATGCTGGGTATGACACACGAGGAAGCGGAACTCAAATTCGGATTCCTTATGGGCGCGTTCAAATACGGTGCACCACCTCACGGCGGTATGGGTATCGGTCTTGACAGACTTGTTATGCAGATGATTGGTGCTTCCAGTCTTCGTGACGTTGTTGTATTCCCGAAAGTTCAGAACGCATCTGAGCTTATGAGTGATTGTCCCTCAGAAGTATCTTTGGAACAACTTGAAGAGCTTGGAATTGCAATTGTTAACAAAGAAGATAAATAAATTCACAATTTATTCACGCATTGAAATAAGCAATATGCTACTATATAATTGATTTTACTATTAAGGAGGAAACACCATGATAGAAGTAAAGAATATCGTAAAAAAATACGGTGATAAATATGCTGTAAACGATATATCTTTCTCCATCGGAAGCGGTGAAATAGTAGGGTTTTTGGGACCTAACGGTGCAGGTAAATCGACTACTATGAATATAATCACAGGTTATCTGTCTGCAAATTCCGGCAGTGTTAAAATAGACGGAGCAGATATTCTTGAGGAACCCACAAGGGCAAAACAGATGATAGGCTTTTTGCCTGAACTTCCCCCGCTTTATATGGATATGACCGTAAAGGAATATCTGAATTTCGTATATGACCTTAAAAAATGCAAATTCCCGAGAGAACCGCATATCAGAGAAATATGCGAACTTATAAAAATCACAGACGTTTATAACAGAATGATCAAAAACCTTTCAAAAGGTTATAAACAGCGTGTAGGCTTTGCTCAGGCTCTTATAGGTAATCCGCCTGTTCTTATTCTTGATGAGCCAACAGTTGGTCTTGACCCGAGACAGATAATTGAAATACGCAGTCTTATAAAAAAACTCGGTAAAACTCATACTGTTATTCTGTCAACTCATATTTTGCAGGAAGTACAGTCTGTATGTGACAGAATTATTATTATCAATAAAGGTCAGATAGTTGCAGACGGTGATGCAGAGCGTCTTTCTTATAAAGTTGCAGGTAACAGAAAGTTTATTGTAAGAATAAGCGGACCACAGTCAGAAATCATCAAAACCCTCAAAGCTGTTGACAGCGTTATTTACGTTGAAGCTCTTGCCCAGAAAGAAGAGGGAGCTTACGATTATCTGGTTGAAAGTCAGCCTAACGTTGATATTAGAAAAATGATGTTTAATGAACTTGCCAAAAAAGGCTATCCGATAATCGGTCTTCGTTCTATGGATATGTCTTTGGAAGACGTATTTGTTCAGCTTATTACAAATGAAGCAGGGGAGGGAATGAACAATGACAGCGGTATTTAAAAGAGAACTCCGTTCTTACTTTACATCACCCGTAGGATATGTGTATCTGTTCTTTTTCTCTCTGGTTACAGGTTTTATTTTCTTTACCAGTAACATAGCTTCTGCTTCTACTGATACGATTACATACTTTGCATGGATGAGATATCTGCTTATTATAGTTATTCCGCTTCTTGCAATGAAACTGTTTCCGGAAGAACGTAAAAACAAAACAGACCAGATTTTGATTACTGCTCCTATAAGCATATCAAAAATGGTACTCGGCAAATTCCTTGCGGCATATGCAATGTTTTTTATCGGTCTTTTACCGACCTTCCTTAATATCGCAATTCTTTGTGTTGTGGGTTACGTTGAAATAGGAATAGTAATAGGAAACTATATCGGTATTATGTGTATTGCGGCGGCATTTTTAGCAATTGCAATGCTTATGTCTGTTATGACAGAAAGTATGATAACTGCTTTTATTATGGGCGTATTTTCGCTCGCTGTGTTTGCAGTAGCGGATTTTATTGCATCCAGCCTTAATAATACCTTTATTACCAAAATTGTTAATGCAATTTCGGTAACTCAGCGTTATGAACAGTTTAATCAGGGACTTTTCAATATATCAACTCTTGTGTATTTTTTAAGTCTTGCGGTTATTTTCCTGTTCCTTAGCGTACGTGTAATTGATAAAAGGAGGTGGAGCTAATGCATGACGATAAAGAATTTGTAATTTCTGCATCCGAGGCAGAATCAGAAACAAAAAAAGCATCTTTCTTTAAATCACGCGGATTCAAATACGGTTCACTTGCAACAGCTCTTACAGCTGTTCTTATAGTTGTTGTAATTGCCGCAAACATAGTCTTTTCAATTCTTACAGATACTTATTCATGGGCATTGGACTTTACTTCTACAAACCTTTATGATATATCCGATGCCACAAAACAGGTGGTAAATGCGCTTCCTAAGCAGACACAGATTAAAATCACCGTGTTTTATGACGAATCAACCTATCCCCATTATTTTGCAGAACCCATAAAACGTTTTGCAAACCTTTCGGAAAATATCACTTATGAATATATTGACCCTGAAAAGAACCCTGCATCACTTAATCAGTATGGCACTGAGTATCAGGTAGGTTCAGGCGCTGTTGTTGTTGAAAGCGGTGACAGAGTGCGCGTTTTCAATACGGATGATTATTTTGAATACGATAATGAGACAGGTGCAACTGCAATTTATATTGAAGAAAGACTTGCCGCAGGTACTCTTTATGTTACAAAAGAGGATATCCCCGTAGTTTACTTTGTAAGCGGTCACGGTGAGGCGGGGTATGAATCTCTTATGAACCTTATTGCCAACAACGGTGCAGACGTTCGAGAGGTTAATCTTATGACAGATAAACTTGAGTTTTCACCCTACTCAAAACTTATGGTTATCTGTAATCCTGCAAGAGACTATTCCGAAACAGAAATACGTATGCTTGAAGATTTCGTTAACAACGAAAATAAATTCGGCAGAAATATTATGTATTTCTCATCAGCAGATGCAATTGAGCTTCCTAACCTTGAAGCTATGATGGAAACATGGGGAATCCGTTTTAATGATGACCTTGTTCTTGACAGTAAAAACAGTTGGGTTAACTATCCTTATATATTAGCTCCCGAATTCACAAAAGAAGATATTATGAATACCGGTACAGCTGTTTCGACAGTTACAGCTCCTATCGTAAGCTATTCAAGATCAATTGATCTTTTGTTTGAAGAAAACTCTATGTATAGAACACAGAAACTCATTTCATCAATTGCAGATACGTCTTATGCAAGAGGTATAAACGAGGTTTCAACTACTTGGGATAAACAGGCTACAGATAAAAACGGACCGCATAACCTTGCAGCTCTGTCGATGAAATATAAATATGAAAATAATATTCAGGTACAGAGTTATCTGTTTGCCGCAGGTTCTACCGATATGCTTTCATATCTTACCTATTCAGGCAACGGTGAATTTTTAATGCAACTTTATAAAATAATGGTAAACGAACAGGACGAAACTATCGTAGCGGCACAGAAATCAACGTCTTCGACTGTTGCGGCGTTTACGTCTGCTGAATCAAATATTATGACAGTTGTTGTTCTTATAGTTGTACCGCTTATATTCCTTATTATAGGACTTGTTGTTTATATCAGAAGGAGATTTCTCTAATGGCTAATCAGGAACAACTTAATCAACAAATACAAAGCGAACCTGAAACCAAGCAGGAAACTGTTAAAGACGACGGCTTTATGTTTTTGGGTGATCCCACAGAAAAAAACACTGTAAAGAAATCGGGAAAAATCCGAAAATTCATTCCTCTTATAATTCTTGGCGCATTGGCCGTGGTATTGATTTTTGCCGCAATGATTTTGCCCAAAATTATCAATACGGACGGTACAGGCGAACCAACGACGGAACAAAAAGAAACTATTAAACTTTTTAATTTCACAGGCACGTCGGCAGAACGCTTTGAAATAAATAATCAGGTTGATAAATATACGTTTGTAAGAAAACTTGAAAAAACGTATTACCTTGAAGAGCATCCTGATAATGAAATTCAGAATTCGGCTGTACTTTCACTTCTGACTTATTTCGGTTCGCTCGAAGCGGTGACGGAAGTTGCCAAAGACGTAACTGATTTTGACCAGTTTGGTCTTAGCACACCTATTTCGACTGTTACCTGGACAAAGAAAGATACCAAACACGTTCTTGAAATAGGCGATATTGCCGCAAGTGGAAATTATTATATAAGAGTTGACGGAGGAAACACCGTTTATACTCTTTCAAAGGATATTGCAATTCTTTACTGCTCGCCGAGAATGGATTTCTATAATCCTTATATCTATGATTTTGATCCGGATAACGATGCGAGATATATAAACTATTTTGAAATATCAAGAAAAGGTCAGGACACTATAAAAATACGTTTGCAGGACCTTACTGATGAGAGCATAAACAGCGCATACGTGATAGAAGCTCCCATTAATCATAATGCATCTGCAGATAAATCTGACAGTCTTATTGACCTTGTTAATTCATTGACATCTTGTACTGTATACGATGATGACGTTTCAGAAAACGGACTTAAAAAATACGGTCTTGATGCCCCTGAAATTTCATTTACTTTTGTAAACGTTGCAGAGAAACACACTTTCCGTTTCAGCAAACCTACAGATAAAGGTTACGCTTATATGTACGAAGAGGGCGGTAACTTCATTTATATAGTAGATAAGAGTACTATAGAAATTCTTACCTTTAATCTTCCTGATTACTGCGAATCTATGGCATATAACCGCTCATACGATACAATTGATAATATTGTAATCACAGGCGGCGGTAAAAAATATACCATTGATATTACAGGAACTGCAGAAAACAGCGATCTTAAAGCATATATTAATAATAAATATGTAGAATATGACAATTTTGCAGAGCTCTACAGTCATATTATCGGTATAGAAATTAAAGATATCAAAGACGGTTTTAAGGAAAATGAACTTATAGCAACAATTACAGTAAACTGTCTTGACGGTACAAAAGACGTACTTAATTATTATAAACAAAGCGACCTTGATACTTATTATCAGCTCAACGGCAAAGGAAATATAGTCGTTTCCACCGCTAAAGCAGAACAGATAATCGAGTTTGCACAAAAACTGTATGACGGTGAAGAAATAATTACCGAATGGTAAAATTAAAGGGATGTAGAAATTTCTACATCCCTTTTTATTTTAAAATATAGTTTCCTGAGTTGAATCTGCAAGATCTGTATCTCTCAAAAAGTGTCCGACTGCGGGAATACTTTTTGATCTGTAATAGTCAGTTTTGACAATGCCCGAATTTTCAACAGGCAGAACAGACACGACGGTATTTTTTGCTTTCTGAGTAAATACAATAACGCCCTGTGTGCTTTTTGAGGTTTTTACTGTAACGAGAGCTGTGTTTACAATCAAAGCTTTGTTGTTTGATGCTGTCATTGCAAACTCGCAGTCTTGTTTTATGTGTGTTGCAAAAACAAGCGGGAATTTGTTACAGTACGCATTTATAAGACGTTTTCTGTTAGTTACCGTCTTGTACGAAGAAAGCGGTACTTTGGAAATTCTTCCGTTTTCAAAGAAGAACGCCATAAATCCTTCGTAGTCGTACGTCACAGCAACTGTAACAACAGTCTCTTCCTGCTCCATAGAAAGTTTTGCAGGTACGTATTCACCGAGAGCAGACGCTTTTGTATCTTCAAAATCACAAACTCTGCATTTGTAAGCATTTTGTTTATTTGTAAAGAAAACAAGTTCTGCAGCATTACCCGTTTCAAAACTACAAAGCAGACTGTCACCGTCTTTAAATTTCTGTTGACTGTTCATACGCAGTGACTGTGGAGTTATTTTTTTGAAATAACCTTCTTTAGAAAGAAATACACTTACTGAATAATCTTCAATGTGGTCTTCGGGTTCTAATGCGATAACCTCATCTTCATATACAAGCTCACTTTTACGTTCACAAGGATACTGTTTTTTGATACGTTTCATATCATTAATGATGATTTTATTCTGTTTTGCCTTGCTTTTGAGTATGTTTTCGAGGTCTTCTATTTCTTTTTCGAGACTTTCAATGTCTTCAAGACGTTTTAAAATGTATTCTTTGTTAAGATGGCGGAGTTTTATGTTGGCAATGTATTCAGCCTGAATTTCATCAACTCCGAAGCCTATCATAAGATTAGGTACAACCTCGTCGTCATGTTCAGTCTCACGGACTATCTTAACGGCCTTGTCAATATCAAGCAGTATAAGACGGAGACCTTTCAATAAATGAAGCTTGTCTTTTGCTTTTGTGAGAGAATGGAAAGTTCTGCGTTTTATACATTCTATTCTGAAAGCAAGCCATTCGTCTATAATTTCTTTGACACCCATAACTTTAGGCATTCCTGCTATAAGAATGTTGAAATTACATCCGAAGCTGTCTTCAAGAGGCGTTGATTTGAAAAGCTTTGCCATCAGTTTGTCGGCATCCGTTCCGCGCTTGAGTTCGATTCGGATTTTAAGACCTGAAAGGTCAGACATATCTTTGACGTCTGAAACCTCTTTGAGTTTGCCGCCTTTTACAAGCTCAACTATTTTATCTATAATTGCTTCGATGGTAGTTGTATATGGTATTTCAGTGATTATTATGCTTCCGCTTTTTTCGTCTACTGTATATTTAGCTCTGATTTTAATGCTTCCGCGACCTGTGGAATATATCTCGTCAATTTTAGATTCGTTCATAAGAATCTGACCACCTGTTGAAAAATCAGGAGCAGGCATTGTAAGAGTAATGGGATGGTCGGGGTTTTGTATATATTCAATAACGGTATCGCATACCTCGCCCAAGTTGAACGAACAGATATTTGATGCCATACCTACGGCAATACCCTGATTTGGAGTTGTAAGTATCGTGGGAAAAGAGACGGGAAGTAAGGTAGGCTCCGTGGTAGAGTTATCATAGTTGGGTACGAAATCTACCGTTTCTTTATCAATGTCGTCGAATAATTCGTGACAGATAGGGGAGAGTCCTGCTTCGGTATAACGTGATGCGGCATAAGCCATATCTCTTGAATAATATTTACCGAAGTTACCCTTTGAATTGACAAAAGGCTGAGGCATAGCTTCATAACCTCTTGTGAGACGTACCATCGTTTCGTATATAGCGGCGTCGCCGTGTGGATTAAGTCTCATAGTAGCGCCTACGATGTTTGCGGATTTTTGTCTGCCTCTCATAAGCCCCATATTATACATAGTATATAACAATTTTCGGTGAGCGGGTTTGAGACCGTCAATCTCGGGGATAGCACGGGACATTATAACGCTCATGGCATAAGGCATATAGTTTGTCTCGAGAGTTTCGGTTATACCCCTTAAAATCGGTTCGCAGTAGTTATATTCTTTTTGTGTTATTTTTTTCTTTTTAGCCATATGTCACCTTAAGATAAATCTACGTCGTCAAGATATTTGTAACCGTTTTCTGCAATAAAATCTTTTCTGCCCTGAAGATTATCTCCGAGAAGTATATCAAACATAAGAGCAGTTTTTTCTGCATCATCGGGAGTTATCTGAATAAGTCTGCGTGTTTCGGGACTCATTGTTGTAAGCCACATCATATCAGGCTCATTCTCACCAAGACCTTTTGAACGCATAACGGTACATTTTTTGTTTTTGGCAGAATATTTCTCTACTATATCGTCTTTGTCCTTGTCGGTATACGCAAACAAAGGAGTATCAAGTCCCTGAACTGTAATTTCATAAAGCGGTGATTCCGCAATATAAACGTATCCCTGTTCAATCAGGGTGGGAGTGAGTCTGTAGAGCATTGTGAGAATAAGAGTTCTTATCTGGAAGCCGTCAACGTCGGCGTCGGTACAGATAATGACTTTATTCCAACGCAGATTGTTTATATCGAAATTCTGAAGGTCTTTTGTGCTTTTGGTTTTTATTTCAACACCGCAACCTAAGATTTTCAGAAGATCTACAATAATGTCGTTTTTGAATATTTTATCGTATTCTGCTTTGAGACAGTTGAGTATTTTACCGCGCACCGGCATTATAGCCTGAAAATATGAATCGCGTCCCTGTTTACAGGAACCGAGAGCAGAATCACCCTCAACTATATAAAGCTCTCTTTTGGAAAGGTCCTTTGTCTCGCAGTCAACAAATTTTTGTATACGGTTTGTGATATCAAGTGTTCCCGAAAGAGTTTTCTTTATATTGATTCTTTCGCGTTCGCTTTTTTCACGGGCTCTTTTGTTTATAAGAATCTGATTTGATATTTTCTGAGCATCAAGCTTGTTTTCGATAAGATATATTTTCAGATTCTCACGAAGGAATTCGGTTGTACATTCCTGAATAAACTTGTTGGTTATACTTTTCTTGGTCTGATTTTCATAGCTTGTCTGTGTTGAAAAACAGTTGGAAACGTAAATAAGACAGTCTGAAATATCCTGAAATGTAATTTTGCTTTCGTTTTTGTTGTATTTTCCTTCCTGTTTGAGATAAGCGTCAAACTCAGATACAAAAGCGCTGCGAAGCGCTTTATCAGGCGCGCCTCCGTGCTCAAGAAAACTTGAGTTGTGATAATACTCAATAAGATTTACTGCATTTGAAAAAGCAAAACAACAGGAAAGCTTAACCTTATATTCCGGTTTATCTGCACGGTCACGACCGCGTCTTTCGTCGGTATACATTACAGGCTGAGCAATGGTTTTGTCCCCTGCAATCTCGGCAATATAGTCGGCAATACCGTTTGGATAACAGTATTCTTCTTTTTCTATACCATTATCGCCCTCAAATCTGAATTCAAAGGTAATACCTGCATTTACAATAGCTTGTTTTTTGAGTATATCCTGAAAATACTCTTTTTCTATTTTAATTTCCGTAAAAACGTCAATATCGGGTTTCCAACGTGTAACGGTACCTGTTCTTTTTTTGCCGAATTCTTCTTCGGTCAGACCGCCGACGTTTTCGCCTTTTTCAAAATGGAGAGAATATTTTTTCTTGTCACGGTATACTGTAACGTCCATATATTCGGAAGAATACTGCGTTGCGCAGGCGCCAAGTCCGTTAAGACCGAGAGAATATTCATAGTTCTCGCCCGAGTTGGTGTTGTATTTACCGCCTGCGTAAAGCTCACAGTATACAAGCTCCCAGTTGTATCTGCCTTCTCTTGCGTTGTAACCTACGGGACATCCGCGTCCGAAGTCTTCAACTTCAATGGAACAGTCTTTGTATGCTGTGAGTATTATTCTGTCTCCGTGACCTTCTCTTGCCTCGTCTATTGAGTTTGACAGAATTTCAAAAGCAGAGTGTTTACATCCCTCAAGGTCATCCGAACCGAATATTACACCCGGACGTTTACGCACCCTGTCGGCACCTGTCAGTGATTTTATACTGTCGTCTGTATATTCATTCTTCTTTGGCATCTTTTACCTCGTTATTTATCTGCGCCGCAGCATTTCTTGTATTTTTTACCGCTTCCGCAAGGACAGGGATCGTTTCTTCCCACTTTGTCTTTGTTAACGGTAGGCTTTTTCTGTATTGTTCCGTCATTGCCGTGTGATGCAGTTACGTCTTTTGCTACCTGTTCGCGTTTAAGCTCCTGTTCTTGCTTTATTACAAGTGAAAGCAGTCCGAAAACCGTATCTGATTTGATACTGTCTGTCATTTCGTTAAACATATCATAGCTCTGGAATTTGAACTCTTCTACAGGGTTTCTCTGACCGTAAGCCATAAGACCGATTCCGCGTTTGAGTTCATCCATATCGTCTATGTGGTCCATCCAACGTTTGTCAACTGCGCGAAGCATTACAACACGCTGAGCCTCGTCAAAATGTTCTCCCAAAACGACTTTCTGAGATTCATATTTATTGTTAAGAAGTTCGTGCGTTGCATCTGCAGCTTCTTCGGGAGTTGTGACCTTTGTAAGATCAAGTTCGCCAAACGGCTCGAGCTTTTTGGCAAGACCTGAAAAATCCCAAGCGTTCATATCTTCACCTGATACAAATTCAGAAGCTGTTTTGTCCGCTATATCGGTAATCATTTTTGCAATAACGTTGTCAATATTCTCACCGTTTAAAACAGATTGACGCTGAGAATAGATTATCTCACGCTGTTTGTTCATTACGTTGTCGTATTCAAGAACACTTTTTCTGCGCTGACTGTTGATACCCTCAACTTTTTCCTGCGCTCTTTCAATAGTAGTTGAAAGCATTTTGTTTTCGATGGGCTGGTCTTCGGGAAGTTTCAGTGCATTCATAACACCTGTTACTCTGTCACCGCCGAAAAGACGCATAAGGTCATCTTCTAAAGAAAGATAGAATCTTGTTGAACCGGGGTCACCCTGACGAGCGGCGCGGCCTCTGAGCTGATTGTCTATACGTCTGCTCTCGTGTCTTTCAGTACCGATAATGAAAAGACCACCTGCGTTTTTAACTCTGGCTGCCTCATCTTTTATTTCTTCTTTGAATTTTGTATTGAGTGCAGAGAAAGTTTCTCTTGCGTTGATTATTTCCTCGTCGTCTGTTTCGGCAAAACCTGTAGCTTCATTTATAAGCTCGTCTGTGAAACCGTCTTTTTGCATACGGTCTTTTGCCATAAACTCAGCGTTACCGCCAAGCATAATATCAGTTCCTCGACCTGCCATATTGGTAGCAATGGTGACTGCGCCCTCTTTACCTGCCTGCGCAATAATGGCAGCTTCTTTTTCGTGGTGTTTTGCGTTGAGAACCTGATGCTTTATACCTTTTTTGGAAAGCATTTTTGAAAGCAGTTCACTTTTTTCTATTGAAATTGTACCTACAAGAACAGGCTGACCTTTTGCGTTACACTGAACTATCTGTTCGATAACTGCATTGAATTTGCCCAGTTCTGTTTTGTAAATACTGTCTTCATAGTCAATTCTGATATTAGGCTTGTTTGTAGGTATTTCAACTACGTCAAGCATATAAGTTGATTTGAATTCATCCTGTTCGGTAAGAGCAGTACCTGTCATACCTGAAAGCTTTGAATACATTCTGAAATAATTCTGAAGAGTAACAGATGCGAACGTTTTGGATTCTTTTTCTACCTTTACGTGTTCTTTGGCTTCGATAGCCTGATGGAGACCCTGATTGTAACGTCTTCCGTACATAAGTCTTCCCGTAAACTCGTCAACAATTATAATCTGTCCGTCTTTTACGATATAATCAATATCACGTTTCATTATACCGTGGGCGCGGATAGCCTGTTGCAGATGGTGTGAAATCTCCATATTTTCTATAGAAGAGAGATTTTCAATGCCGAAATATTTTTCGGCTTTTGAAATACCAAGCGCGGTAAGTGAAACGTTTCTGTTTTTTTCGTCGATAATATAATCGGCGGTTTTCAGACCTTCATGTTGTTGGGGAGTTATAAATCTACCCATTTCAAATTCGTCGTATTCCATATTCATAAATTTGTCGTAATCCGCTTTATCATCGGTACGTACCATTTTAAAAGGACGCAGAGATGATACGAATTTGTCGGCAATTTCATAAAGTTCAGTAGATTTAGCTCCTGCACCTGAAATGATAAGAGGTGTTCTTGCTTCGTCAATAAGAATTGAGTCTACCTCATCCACTATGGCAAAATTATGACCGCGCTGAACCATATTTTCTTTGTATATTGCCATATTGTCACGAAGATAATCAAAACCGAATTCGTTGTTAGTACCGTAGGTGATATCGGCAGCATAAGCCTGTTTTTTTTCTTCAGAGGTCATTCCGTGAATAACAAGACCTACTTTGAGACCTAAGAAACGGTATATTTTACCCATCCACTCACTGTCACGTTTTGCAAGATAGTCGTTGACAGTAACAATGTGAACACCTTTTCCTGTAAGTGCATTGAGATAAGCAGGAAGGGTTGCAACCATAGTTTTACCTTCGCCTGTTTTCATTTCTGCAATTCTGCCCTGATGCAGAATGATACCGCCTATTATCTGGACGGGATAGTGTTTCATACCGACAACTCGCCATGCGGCTTCGCGGACTGTGGCAAAAGCTTCGGGCAAAATACTGTCAAGGTCCTGAGAAATTTCATATTTTTCTTTAAGTGTCTGTGTCATTGCAATAAGCTCAGAGTCAGGCAGCTTTGAAAAACTTTCCTCAAGAGCGAGTGTTTTGTCAACAAGTGGTTGTATTCTTTTTAGTTCACGTTCTGAATAAGAACCGAATATTTTATTAAAAAAACTCATAATGGACTCCTTAGTGCATATTTCTAAAAATATATTTTACCATACTATTTATTAAATATCTACTAAAATTTTATAATATTAACCAAATTGCTTAAAATTTAACAAAATTATTGAAAAATTAAAAAGAATGTGTTATAGTATCAATTTGGAATAATAATATATTTAATATAAGGAGAGGCACAATGAACTACAATAAGAAAAATATTGAAGATATCGCAGTTGCAGGTAAAAGAGTTCTTGCAAGATGTGATTTCAATGTACCTATGAAAGACGGTGTTATCACCAGTGAAAAAAGAATAGTTGCAGCATTGCCGACTATTAAGTACCTTATGGAACAGGGTGCAAAAGTTATCCTTTGTTCACACATGGGCAAACCCAAGGGCGAACCTGAAGATGCCGTTAAATTTACACTTGCTCCGGTTGCAAAAAGACTTTCAGAGCATCTTGGTGTAGAAGTAGTATTTGCAAAAGATACCATTGGAGAAGATGCAAAAGCTAAAGCTGCCGCTCTTAAAGAGGGTGAAGTTCTTCTTCTTGAAAACACACGTTTTGACAAACGCGAAAAGAAAAATGACCCCGAATTTGCAAAAGAACTCGCTTCAATGGCTGACATTTTTGTAAACGATGCTTTCGGCGCAGCTCACCGTGCTCACGGTTCAACAGCAGGTGTTGCTGATTATCTTCCTGCAGTATGCGGATATCTTATCCAGCAGGAAATCGGTGTAATGGGTAAAGCTCTTGCAGATCCTGCACGTCCTTTCGTTGCAATTCTCGGTGGCGCTAAAGTATCAGATAAGATCGGCGTTATCAACAACCTTATTGAAAAAGTTGATACACTTATCGTAGGCGGCGGTATGGCTTATACATTCTTCAAAGCTCTCGGTCATACAGTAGGTACATCACTTTGCGAAGATGACAAAGTTGACCTTGCAAAAGAAATGATGGACAAAGCTGCTGCTAAAGGCGTTAAATTCCTTATTCCTATTGATAACGAAGTTGGTAGAGAATACGATGAAAATACAGAACATATGACTGTAAACTCAGACGATATTCCTGACGGTTGGATGGGTCTTGATATCGGTCCTGAAACACGCAAACTTTTCTCAAACGCTATCAAAGGCGCAGGAACAGTTGTATGGAATGGACCTATGGGTGTATCTGAATGGAAAAACTTTGCGGCAGGTACAGAAACTGTAGCTACTGCAGTTGCAGACAGCGGCGCAATTTCAATTATCGGCGGCGGTGACTCTGCTGCAGCTATTGAAAAGCTCGGTTTTGCAGATAAAATGACTCATATTTCAACAGGCGGCGGCGCTTCTTTGGAATTCCTTGAAGGTAAAGAGCTTCCCGGTATCGCTTGTCTTGAAGATAAATAATTAAAAGGTGCCAAGAGTAATCCGAACTTGTTTTAAAAAGGCAGATTTTGGATTATTCTTGTCACCTTTATACGCAGGGTACTTATACTACCCTGCGTTAGTACTGTAAAAAGGAGATAAAAAAATGAGAAAATATGTTATTGCAGGTAACTGGAAAATGAACAATACACCGCAGGAGGCTGCTGCTCTTATTAATGAGATGAAACCTCTTGTAAAAGATGCAACTTGTGACGTTGTACTTTGCGTTCCTTTTGTTGATATCACAGCTGCTGTAGAAGCTGCAAAAGGTTCTAACATCAAAATCGGTGCTGAAAACATTCACTGGGCAGAAAGCGGTGCTTTCACAGGTGAGATTTCAGGTAAAATGCTTAAAGCTGCAGGTGCTGAATACGTAGTTATCGGACATAGTGAAAGAAGACAGTATTTCGGTGAAACTGACGATACAGTAAATGCAAGACTTAAAGCTGCTCTTGCAAACGACCTTGTTCCTATCGTTTGTGTTGGTGAAACACTTGAACAGAGAGAAAAGAACATAACAGTTGAAACTGTTGCTATCCAGACAAAAATTGCTTTCCGTGACATTTCAAAAGAAGATGCTGCAAAAGTAATTATCGCATATGAACCCGTATGGGCTATCGGTACAGGCAAAACAGCTACTGACGAACAGGCTGACGAAGTAAACGGTGCTATCAGAAACATTGTTAAAGAAATCTACGGTGAAGACACAGCAGAAGCTATGACAATTCAGTACGGCGGTTCTATGAATGCTAAAAACGCTGCAGGTCTTCTTGCAAAAGAACACATTGACGGCGGTCTTATCGGCGGTGCTTCTCTTAAAGCCGAAGACTTTTCAATAATCGTAGCTGCTGCTAAATAATTGAGGTTGTATTTATGAAAAAACCACTTGTTTTATGTATACTCGACGGCTTTGGTAAAAACGACAGTGAATACGGCAACGCTATTAAATCTGCTGTAACACCTAATATTACAAAGCTTTTTGCAGAAAATCCGAAAACATATATCGGAGCATCAGGTATGGATGTTGGTCTTCCTGACGGACAGATGGGTAACAGCGAGGTTGGTCATACAAATATTGGCGCAGGTCGTGTTGTGTATCAGGAACTCACAAGAATTACCAAAAGTATTCAGGACGGCGATTTTTTTACAAATGAAGCGCTTGTAGGCGCAGTCGAAAGCGCAAAAACAAAAAATACTGCTCTTCATCTTTTCGGACTTCTTTCTGACGGCGGTGTTCACAGCCATAACGAACATCTTTATGCTATTCTCAGACTTGCTAAAGAAAAAGGTCTTGAAAAAGTTTACGTACACGCATTTCTTGACGGACGTGACGTTGCTCCTACATCAGGCGCAGATTTCGTAAAAGATCTTGCAGATAAATGCAAAGAAATCGGCGTAGGTAAAATTGCCACAGTAATGGGCAGATACTATGCAATGGACAGAGATAACCGTTGGGATCGTGTTGAAAAAGCATATGCCGCTATGGTTTACGGCGAAGGAAACAAAGAAGCTGATGCAGAAGCTGCAGTACGCAAATCATACGAGCTTATTGATGCCGAAGGCAAAAACATAACAGACGAATTTGTAGTTCCTACAGTTTGTGAGGAAAACGCTAAAATTAACGACGGAGACAGTGTTATATTCTTTAACTTCCGTCCGGACAGAGCAAGAGAAATTACAAGAACACTTGTAGATCCTGAGTTTAACGGTTTTGAAAGAAAAAGAGGTTTCTTGAATCTTTATTATGTTTGTATGACTCAGTACGATGCTTCAATGCCTAACGTACACGTAGCATTCAAACCTCAGGAACTTACAAACACACTCGGAGAATATCTTTCAGCTAAAGGTCTTACACAGCTCAGAATTGCCGAAACAGAGAAATACGCTCACGTAACGTTTTTCTTTAACGGCGGCGTTGAAAAAGTATCTGAAGGCGAAGAAAGAGTTCTTGTTAACTCACCTAAGGTTGCAACTTATGACCTTAAACCTGAAATGAGCGCTTTTGAAGTAGCTTCAAAAGCTTGTGAAAATATCGAAAGCGGTAAATTTGATGTTGTTATACTCAACTTTGCAAACTGCGATATGGTAGGTCATACAGGTATATTTGATGCTGCTAAAGCTGCAGTTCAGGCAGTTGATACTTGCGTAGGCAAAGTTATGGCATCAGTTGTTAAAATGGGCGGTAGCGCTATTATTACAGCTGACCACGGCAACGCTGATAAAATGTATGAACAGGACGGTTCACCCTTTACTGCTCATACAACAAATCCCGTTCCTTTTGTAGTTGTTAATTATCCTTGTACTCTTCGCGAAGGCGGAAAACTTTGTGATATTGCTCCTACAATGCTTAAAATGATGGGACTTGAAAAACCTGAAGAAATGACAGGCGAATCAATCATCAAATAATTAATCACGTTCAATAAAAAACTGTTGTGCATTGCACAACAGTTTTTTATTATTTTATACGTTTGCAGGAAGAGTAGATACAAGATGTTCCAGATTCTCTTTCTGGTCTATTTTTACGGCGCAGAGTCTTCCTTGGTCGTAAAGAATTTCGGATACAGATGCATTTCCTACCCAAGGGAAACAACTCATATGTGACATCGGTCTTCCTGAAATTCTTTGTTCCAGAGTTCTGATGGGAGTTGCGTGAGTTGCAATAACAACGGTTTTTCCGTCATTCTGCTTTCCGGTATAACTTCAAGATCAAGCTTATCAGCAACAGCTTTGCCTGTTTCGTATGCACGGATAAGGTCACTTGCATAAACGGCATCAACGTTATAGTTTTTTACGACAAATTCAGCAGTAGCCTGAGCCTGTCTTTTACCGAGTTTGGAAAGTTCAACGTTGTAGTGTCCTGCAAAAATTTTATCTTTGTTGGCAACACTCTGACCGTGTCTTATAAATAAAAGTCTGGTCATAGAATTATCTCCTTACCGTCGGTAACTTTAAAGTTCTGTGATTTAAGAACTTTAACAAGTTGCTCGGTTGTTTTTATTTCAAAGTCAGTAAGGATACCTGCGCCTTGCATATAATTTACAGAATGATAATCCTGACCGTACACTTTCAGTAAATCGTAAGTTTCCGACCATATTTTTGCCATTTGGTTTCTGTTTTCGTGGGTTGTACAAAAATTGATTCTTTCAATTCCGTCAATGTATTTCGGATTGGTAACAGTCATTCCGTCGCGAAAAGGATGCGCCTGAAATATCAAAGCTCCTTTTGAATGAAAATACTCACTTGCGGTTTTTATTTTCATCTGCAAAATGCCTTTGGATTTGTATAAATCACTCTCGTCAAGACCGTAAACCAGATAATCGTTCATATTATGTACGTTACGGAATTCGATACCAAGAAGAACGTTAAGCCTGTCTCCTGCATGTTTTTTTGCTCTTTTATAATCTTCGAGAAATATATCTATTGCCTTTTTGTATGTTTTGCCTTTGGCTACTGTTCCGAAAAGCGTAGGTGAATAGTGGTTTGTGATAACAATAGTGGAATATCCATTTTCAATAAAGTCATCTACCATATCTTCAGGACAGGTACGGGCGCAGTTACTTGCAGGGAATGTGTGTATATGAAGTTCTGTCTTGAACATTTTTGCCTCCCCATAAATATATTGAAATGTTTTGTACAATATTATATAATAAATTATTATAGTACATTGAAGGATGCGATTACAATAGATAATTTTTACTTTAAAAATAAAAACGGAGTGCTTACTCTTCATCTGAGGGCTCTTGATGATGCAGGGTTTGAAAAACACTGTTTTACTACCCGTATGGGCGGTGTGAGCGAAGGGTATCTTGCGCAGACTAACCTTTCTTTTTCAAGAGAATGTGAAAGTAACGTTGAAGAGAATTATCGCAGAATTGCAAACGCAGTTGGGTTTTCAGGAAATTTTGCACTTACTAATCAGGAACACACAGACGTTGTTATCTGTTGTGACAGTGCAAATGGATTTAAAAAATATGACTGCCCCGTTGACGGATTTATTACAGATAAAAAAGATATATGTCTTACGGTTTTTGTGGCAGATTGCGTTCCCATACTTATTGCAGACCCTGTAAAAAGAGTTGTGGCGGCAATTCACTCGGGATGGAAAGGTACTGCAAAAGAGATTTCATTGAAAGCAGTCAGAAAAATGATTGAAACATACGGATGCAATGCAGGGGATATGATAGCCGGTATCGGTCCTTGCATAAACAAATGCTGTTATGAAGTGGGTCAAGATGTGTTTGATGAATTTGCCAACCCTGAGTTTTTTGAAAAAAAACCGAACGGCAAATATATGCTTGATCTTCCGGACGCGAATTTCAACGTTTTGAAAAAAGCAGGACTCAGACCCGAAAATATTTATCTCTCGGGAGAATGCACTTTTTGTAAAAGTGATATATATTATTCTCATAGAGCAACAAAAGGAAAACGCGGTAATCTTGCCGCAATGATAGAACTATGAAAAAAACACTGATTATTTTAATTGTTATACTGACTCTGATGGTTACAGGTTGTGATATGGACTTGCAACAGCAACAGTCGGTGCTTGGGGCATACAGTAACCCTGAGGGCAATATACAACAAGACAGTAAAACAGACAACACCGACGTCACTTTACTTTATTATCCCGATATGGATACTAATCCTGTTACGACTACCTGTCTTGCAAATTATCAACTTTTAAAGCTTGTGTATCAGCCTGTGATATGTCTTGATGAAGATTTCAAACCAAAATGTATTCTTGCCGAAAGCTATACCGAAACCGATAACACGGTTACGGTTGTTTTAAAAAGTGATCTGAAATTTTCAGATGGCAGTCAGCTTACTGCAAATGACGTTGTTAAAAGTATAAAGATAGCGCAAAAGAATGTAAATTCTCCGTATTATTCGTCTGTTTCGCTTATTTCGAAATGCTACGCAAATGATGAACGTACACTTATTTGTGCCTTTAAAGAGAAATTTCCCGATATGGCAGGACTTCTTGATGTGCCTGTTATGAAAAACGGCGAAGAGGGAACAGGCAGTGGACTTTATAAGCTCTCAACACTTAACGGCAAACCTGTTCTTGAAAAAAATGAATATAATGTCCAGAAAACACCTGTGGATATTATTCATCTTGTAGAAACAAAAACAGATGATTACGTTACTACCTTGTTTTCGGCAGGAGAGCTTGACGTGTTGTCTATTCCCGGCAATGATGACCTGACTCTGACTTCTTTGAGAAACTATACAACAGTTACCTATCCGTCAAATAATTTTATATATATCGGTGTGAATACGGCAAATGAAATTTTTGCAGACGTAAATGTACGATATGCCATTTCATCACTTATTGACAGAGAAAAAATTGCAAGTCAGACTCTTGTAGGACTTGCAGAACCGACGGTTTATCCCTTTAACCCGAAATGGTATAAAATGTCTGTATATAGCGTCGATGCCAATCCAAAAACTGATACACAGACAGAAATTCTGAAAGATAAAAAACTTACTCTTTTGACAACATCGGAAAGTGATATCAAAAAAGCTATAGCAGATGCGCTTGTGGAAAATTTTAAAACTGCAGGAATTACTCTTGAACTTAATTTCGTTGATTTGCCAACCTATAATGCGCTTGTAACAAGCGGTCAGTACGATTTGTACTTAGGAGAAACTGCAATAAGTAAAACTATGGACCCCACATTTTTATATAAAACAGGGGGAAGTATGAACTACTGCGGATTTTCAGACCCTGTTCTTGATTTGGCGTATGAGCAGTATAAAGAGGCAGGCTACGGATTTGATAAATACCTTGAAGCTTTTTCAAAAACTATGCCGGTAATACCGATAGCTTTCAGAAAAAATGTTATGTACAGCACCGAGGGGCTTGAAGGGTGGTCAGAACAAACTGCCTGGAACAGTTACGGAAACTTTTCAACTGTTACATTAAAATAAAAAATCTCCCTTTTTGATATGCACCCCAAAAGTTAGACACTTTTGGAGGTGCGTATTTTTATGTCAAAAAAAGGACAAATATTTAAAACATACTCGTCGGAATTTAAAATTAATGTTATAATGGATATGCGTAATAACCAATTAGGTTATCGCGAAACAATGCGAAAATATTTTCCGAATTTACAAGAAACGAATTATGAATTTGTAAAGAAATGGGAACGCATATTCTTGGAAGAAGGAGCCGAAGGTCTGATGAAAGAAAGACGAGGCAGAGCATGCAAAGCAAACGGAGCAAACAAAGGTCGTCCACCTAAGCTTGACAAAAAAGTTGAGGAAGATCTTATTGCTGAGAACCAAAGACTCAGAATGGAGATAGAGTACTTAAAAAAACTGAGTGCCTTAGTTCTTGCGGAAGAGCAAAAGAACGGCAAAAAGCGTTCATAATTGCTGAACTAAGGCAAAAGTATCCGCTTAAAGATTTGTTAGAGCTTTTCGGTATAGCAAGGAGTACGTTCTATTACTACCTAAAACAGAAAGATAAGGACAAATACGAAAGCAAAAAGCAAGATATATTAGAAATCTACAATGCTCATAAAGGTAGATACGGTTACAGAAGAATTTGTGCTGTTATGAAAGCAAAAGGCTATGTAATTAACCACAAAACAGTGTTAAAACTAATAAAAGAGCTTCATTTGCGTGGAAAACAGAGCAAAAATGGCAAATACCATTCCTACAAAGGCGAGGTTGGTAAAGTAGCGGATAATCTCCTGAAAAGAGTTTTTCATGCAGACAAGCCATTTGAGAAACTAACAACAGATGTAACAGAGTTTAAGATCGGTGATGAAAAGGTGTATCTTTCGCCTGTGCTCGATATGTTCAACCGTGAAATTGTGTCTTATTCTATCTCAACAAGTCCTAACTTGCAGCAAATTAGGGATATGCTAAATAGATTATTTGAGAAGTTGCCGTCCGATACTCGTCCACTATTTCAGTCCGATCAAGGTTGGCAGTACCAACACGCCGAATACCAACGGCTTCTTGCCGAGCACAACATTACACAAAGTATGTCCCGAAAAGGAAACTGCATGGACAATGGCATAATGGAAAACTTTTTCGGCAGACTGAAGGTTGAGATGTATTACGGCGAAAAATTTGAATCCCTTAGGGGATACATTGAAAAGCTAGAAGAATACATACATTACTACAACAACGAAAGAATCTCTCTCAAATTAAAAGGAATGAGCCCAGTTCGATACCGAGCTCATTCGCAAACGATTTAATATTTAATTTTTTGTCTAAACTTTTGGGTTCACTTCATTTTGAAGTGTCTGATTTTTTAATAGAAAGTTGCTAATTCTTGTTCGGGTGGTAAGGTATGAGTTGCTTCTGTTACATATAATACAGGACCTTCTGTGTCATAAAAGTGGTTCTTTTCAATTTTAAGTGTTGCAGTTATCCATGCCCAGTCTCTTGTTTCAAGAATTTCAGCTTCATCCCAAATAGCAATAAGTCCGCCGAATGTAATATCTTCAACACAACAGGTCATTATATGTCTTCCGACAGCAAAAGAATTCTTTGGAAGCTCATCACTTTTTGCAACTATTCCTTTAAATCTTATTTTTTTACCGTCATATTTTTCTATTTCTTCCATTAAATCTCTGTACCAGATAGCATAATCGATGTCTTTGATTTCAATAATATCTGCGTTTATATCAAAGGGAAGGGGATCTTCGATTTCGTCATGGGAGACTTCACCATCTATATACTCATATGCAATATTGGCCTTTCTGCTGATTCCTCGTACAATTTTATGGTATGGCATCAGATCGGCATCTCTTTCTACTCTGTTGAATATAGCCATTTCACAATTGTAAAGCTTGTCTGCAACGAGATTTCTCATATTAGCATTATAAGTTTCTATAGTTGATGAATCGATAAACAGCATTTCCTGATAAATTATCCAATTTTGTGGTAAAGAGGAATATAAACTGTTTAGCATCCACATACCGTTGTATTCGATTAAAACTCTGTTCATTCGATATTTTTTCTGTAGTGCCAAAAAGTTTTTTTCAGTAAGTTCGTTTTCATCTGATATTGTATGGATAAAAACGTCTTGTGAAGGGAATTTTGAAAGGTCTAATTCTTCTTCGCCTTCTTCACAAAGTATTACAAGAGTTCTTTCACCATCGTAAAATCTTGGGTCTTCTAATGTTTCTTGTATAAATTTTGTTTTTCCTGCATCTAAAAATCCTGTAAATAAATAAACCGGTAATTCCATAGTGTCCTCTATTTAAAAAGTTTTTCTAATTCCTCTTTGTTTATGTCTGAACCAATCACGCAGATTTTACCTGTAACGTCAGCACTTGCGTATCTTATTTCAGGTTCACCCGGAATATAATCAAAATGTATCCATTTTTCTTCGCCCGAATCAATAATACCCTTAGCTCTGAGTATTGTACCGTATTTTGAGCTGTTCATTAATTCGTTTAATATATTTTCTATTTCTGAATAGGTGAATTTCCTTGTTAGCTGAATACCTATACTTGTAAATACTTCATCAGCATGGTGATGATGGTGATGTTCGTGCTCATGACATCCGCAATCGCAGTGCTCGTCATGATGATGCTCGTGCTCGTGACATCCGCAATCGCAGTGCTCATGATGATGCTCGTGCTCGTGACATTCGCAGTTTTCGTCGTGATGGAGATGTTTATGATGAATATCATCAATGGATTCGGAAATATTTTGGTTGCCTTTTTCTATCGCATCCAGAAGCTGTTCGCCTGTTATTTTATCCCAGTCTGTAGTGACGACCAAAGCGTTTTCATTAAGTTCTTTTATGATTTCTAAACTGTTGGTTATCTTGTCATCAGTTGCAGTATTTGTATGACTTAAAATAACAGTTTTAGCACTTGAAATTTGATTGTTAAAAAATTCGCCAAAATTCTTATGATAAATTTTACATTTTTTAGCATCAACAACGGTAGAAAAACTGTTTAAAACAAGTTCTGAAGAGTTTAGGTTTTTTACAGCAGAAATAACGTCGGAAAGTTTACCTACGCCTGAAGGCTCAATCACGATTCTGTCAGGGGCATATTCTGTCAAAACTTTCTGAAGAGCTATTCCAAAATCTCCTACTAAAGAACAGCAAATACAACCGCTGTTCATTTCAGTGATGTTAATACCTGAATCTTTTAAAAAACCACCGTCTATACCAATTTCACCAAACTCATTTTCGATTATTACAATATTTTCATCAGTAAAAGCTTCTTTGACAAGCTTCTTAATCAGAGTTGTTTTTCCTGAACCTAAAAAGCCTGAAATTATATCAATTTTAGTCATAATATTTCTCCTTAGTATTTTAAAATAATTATATTATAGCAATAGTTAAAATTCAAGTGAGATAGAAATAATTTATTTTTAGTGACAGTTTACTATTAATTTTGTAAATACGATTTTTAATAGTTGACTTATTGTTGTCAATGTGTTAGAATAAAACACGTTAAAATGCGGGTATGGCGGAATTGGTGACGTTTGTGAGCGCCACCGGTGGTGGAAACAGCAAACAAAAAGGAACTGCTGCAGTCGAAAGTTATCGAGCAGTTAAAACTGCGAAGAAAATTTCGATAACTGCAAAGGGGACGACGCGCGTTAAGCGTCTGCCCTAAGAAACAATTAAATATGCGGGTATGGCGGAATTGGCAGACGCGCTAGATTCAGGTTCTAGTGGTAGCAATACTGTACAGGTTCAAGTCCTGCTACCCGCACCAAACAGTATAAATCCGAACCTTTTATCAATCGGTGAAACGTTCGGGTTTGTTGTTTTCTTAAAAGATGTTAAATAGTCTTTGTTTGTGGCAGTACAGAGTGTTTTGCTCTGTACTGCCACTTCCTCGTTTCAAAGGATTTTTTACATAAAGGAGATTTGAAATGAAGATTTTTAAAGCGATTGTTTTGATATTAATGACTGCAATTACTTTACAGACGGGATATTCCGCTTCGTTATATAAAGTTGAGATAGCGACA
>JAZOSU010000024.1:0-28992 GCA_045657265.1 Eubacteriales bacterium
GACCGGGTCTATGCTGGGTCTGCCATTTTCATGGCAGTAGTATGGTTCTAAGCGTTCATACAACCACTCATAATCCATTACTCTTTCCACTTTCCGTAGCAGGTGATTTTGAGGCACCAACCCCCTCTATATCTACGATCATCACTTTGTTTCTTGCGTCTTTTTTTCACGCTTCCATAAACACACCCCCGTTTCTTCTATTATACCAGAGACGGGGGCGTTTATATAGTTTTTTGAGAGTCTGTAAAAACCGTAATGCATAAAAACATTACGGTTTTTATTATGACATTTTTTCAATTTCTTTTTTTAGTCTTTTAATTATTTTCTTTTCAAGTCTCGAAATATACGATTGTGATATACCCATAAAATCTGCAACTTCTTTTTGTGTTAATTCTTTATTTGCTCCTAATCCAAATCGCATTTCCATAATTTGTTTTTCTCTGGGATTGAGTTTAGAAAGTGCCTGACTGAGCATTTGTTTTTCAATGTCAAATTCTAAATCTCTGTATATACTGTCACTGTCTGTTCCGAGGATATCTGATAAAAGCAATTCGTTTCCGTCCCAATCTATATTTAACGGTTCGTCTAATGATATCTCGTTTTTTTGAACGTTGCATTTGCGAAGATACATTAATATTTCATTTTCAATACACCGTGAAGCATATGTTGCAAGTTTGATGTTTTTGTCAGCCTTGAACGTTTTTATTGCTTTAATTAAACCTATGCTTCCGATTGAAATGAGATCATCTGCCATAACTCCTGTATTTTCAAAGCGTTTTGAAATGTATACTACCAATCGCAAATTATGTTCTATCAGTTCTCTTTCGGCGTTTTTGTCGCCGAGCTGAAGATTTTTTATGTATTCTGTTTCTGTCTCTTGATCTAATGGGGGAGGAAGAGATATGAAACTTCCAATGTAGTAAACTTTTCCACTTAACTTGAAAATTAAATCTGAGATTGGTCTGAAACTTAAAATGTAATTTAAAATTGTATTCATTGTGCTACCTCTTATGTTTTTGAATGTAAAAGAGCCTGATAAGAGTTGTCTTGTGATAATTTAGTGTTTATTATACCTATAAGAAGTTCGGGTAAATCTGTATTATCTGTAGTAAATGTTACTTTATCGGGTTTAAAAGCAAATATTACTGTTTTTCGTCCGGAGATGTCTTTGAACGGTATTATACGGAATTTCATTTCCGGATAAATGTTATGTATTATTGGCAAATCCGATGGATTACTTTCGGAAATTTTATTTATTATGTTTTCACATAGTTTGCCTTTGAATTTTTGCGATTCAACTAAAATAACCGGAAGTAGTGAAATTGGGTCATATAATGAATTTCCTGTGTCGAATAAGGCGTTAACCGATATACTTTTGTTTTGGAAAAATATTTTTATTTCTTTTATATTTTTTTGAACAGTTCTTGAATCGGAGATTTTTGTGAAAAATCTGACTAAAAAATAAAAAGCAAAAGTTATTAAAAGGATTATCCATAAAGGCAGATCTATATAATATACTCCGTTTGAATAGTTCATTTTTGAACCGAGGACTGTGAAATTGTAAAATGCATAAATGCTTCCACCGTAAAGAATGGTTAATAAATAGTATGTAATTGTTAATTTTAAATGATGAATAAAACTTTGATACTTAAATGCTATTAGAATAACGATAAAACTAAAAGTAATCTTTATAAAAAAAATATTTAAAATTTTTAATGACGGAAAAAATATGATTACACTGTAAATAGCGGCTGCTATCGAAGCAATTAATTGTCTTGCTTTTAAAATTTTCGCGCCGGTAAGAAATGCAGTTGTATGTAAAATTATGTAATCAGGTATTAAATTAAGTAAAAAAAGAACGTCTATATATATTGTTTGATTCACGGTATCACTCCAATGCTAATTATATCTTATGTGCAAAATACATTATGTCAAAAAATGTTATAGGTTGTTTAATTGTTAATGTGGGGGTATTTACTTTTTTATATAAATATGATAAAATGTTTGATATTTTACAGAGGTTTGAATTATGACTAAGAAAAAAAGTGACGTATTTGTATATATGGTACTTGTTGCAGCGGTGTTGCTTGTGAAAGTTTTAGGTCTTGTCAGAGGAATGTTTCTTTCTGCTATGTACGGAACCGGAGTTGAAGCATCAGCGTTTACAGCTGTTTCTAATCTTCCTTTAATTATTTTTGACGTAACTTTCGGCACTGCTATTACTTCGGCATTTGTTCCTGTTTTTAACGAGAAGCTTTCTTCTGATAGTAAAGATGGCGCAAACCGTTTTGCGAGTAACTTCTTTAATATCGTTTTGATTTTTTCTATCGTTTTTGTAGCTTTAGGCATGATTTTTCCAAAGCAAGCGGTGTTACTTGTAGCCAGTGGATTTAATGGTCAAACTGAAGCTATGACTATAGCAACGACTTTAATGAGAATTATTTCACCTATTGTCACTTTTGCTTGTTGTACATATATTTTTATTGGTATACTGCAGTCTTTCGGAGAATTTATTGCACCGGCATTGGTGTCGTTGTTCTCTAATCTCTCTATGATAGTATACCTTGTGTTCTTTAATAAATCTTTTGGCATTAACGGACTTGCAGTTGCTTTTTGTTTTGGTTGGTTTTTGCAATTTGTTTTTCTTTTGCCATTTTTGAAGAAAAAAGAATTTAAATACACATTTAATTTAAATTTCAAATCAAAAGATATTAAAAAAGTTGCGGTTTTAACTCTTCCGTTATTTGTTGCAGCTCTTGCTCAGCCAATAAATCAGTTGATATCTTCTAATTTCAGTTCTTCTGTTTCTGAAAAGGGAATTGCAACTGTCAATTATGCATATAATGCTTATCTCATAGTTGCAGGAGTGTTTTCATATGCTCTTTCAAATATGTTTTTTCCTAAAATGTCACGCAAGTTTGCCGAAAATGATATTGAGGGCGCGACTGTTATATGTAAAGATATGCTCTCGTCAATTACGGCAATAATTTTGCCGATTATGCTTTTTGTCGGTATTTGCTCAAAACCTATCATTTCGGTTTTGTATCAAAGAGGAGAATTTACTGCTTCTGATACACAAAGCGTTGCAGCGTTGCTGACAGTTTATGCTGTTGCAATGATTTCTCTTTCCTGGCAGGACATATTTAATAAATATTTTTATTCAATGCAAAAATCAGTTGTGCCTATGATAAGTGCTTTTGTAGGTATTACGTCAAACATACTGTTTTCTGTGATTTTAACACCTAAAATTGGTCTTTTAGGTCTTGCAGTTTCCACAGTAATTGCCGGATATGCTATGAGCGTTGTTCTTGCGTTGTTTTCTTTGAAAGTATCAAAGAGTATATTTACTAAAACATTTGTGATTGAAATTTCAAGACTTATACTTGCAGCTTTGGTTTCCGGAACAGTTTGCTTTATTTGTACAAATGCTTTTGATTTTGATTCTAATCTTGTTTTCAAAATTACATATATCTTAATTACATTGATAGCTACGTTGGTTTCATATGTGATTATGTTGTTTGTATTACGTTCTGAAAATGTATTAAGATTTAAATCAGTTTTAAGAAAGGAGGGACAGGCTGATGTATAACCGATTCTGGTGTAAAGTAACCGATTTTATGAAAGCGTCATTATTCGGCAGAACTTTTTTGTCTGTTGTTTTTGCTATAGGTTCTGCATTCAGACAAAGTTGGATTTATTCATTTTTTTCTTCTAAAAATATGACCGATTACGGCCAGAGCTCCAAAATTGCACAATTTATCAGAAGAATTTTGTTTGAATCTGAATATAGAAATTTTGCTTCAAAAAGTGTACTTGTATGGCTTTTCAGCGAAATGCCTAAAAGTGTATTTTTTTCTTCGGTTTACCTGTTATCCTCTTATATTTTACCGGCAGGAATTGTTCTTTTTGTTGCATCCTTCGGGAATATAACGAATATGCTAATTTCTGCGGTGATAATTGTATTTGCAGCTTCTTTGTTTGGTATTAAAACTACTGTCGGAAATGTAATGGTGAATTCTTATGTTTTGAAAAAAATATGTGAGTTCTTTTATATTGATACTCAGACAAAACCTGTTAAGAACTATAAAAAAAGATTATATGTTTTTACTGTTCTTTTTGGTCTGATTGCAGGCTTTTCGGCGTTTATACTTGATTTTAAATTAGCACTGCTTTTGTTTTTTGCAATTTTGTTTTTGCCGATGCTTATTTCATCTCCGATGCTTCTTTTGACTCTGACTTTTTTTGGTGGAATAGCTCTTTCTACAATGCCGGCTGTTGTGTTATCAATTACGACTTTGATAGTTGTGCTGTGCAGACTTTGTAATAAATCGGAATCTCTGCCAAAACTCAGAACTCCCTATATTTTAGTTTTATTGTATTTAGCGATAGTTTTATTTATTACTTTCGCAGGTTTCGCTTCCAGTGACAGTATGCTTGCAGGAATTATACAATTTGTTTTACTCACTACGTTTTTCTCTGTGGTTGTTGTTATAAACAATTACGATAAACTGAAAAAATTAATTTATTCTGTTACTGTTTGTAGTTTGTATCCGTGTTTTGTCGGAATTTATCAGTTGTTGTCGGGACAGGGTGGAACAGGCTGGACGGCAGAAAATTATGTTGGCGGTCTGGCAAGAATCACTTCGACTTTTTTAAACCCTAACGTGTATGGTGAATTTTTGATATTTTCAATATGTATGTCTGTTGTTGCTATACTTGTTTCTTACGGTATAAAGCAAAAAACGTTGTTTTCTATTATTGCTGTTTTGCAGATTATAAATCTTGCTTTGACATATTCAAGAGGATGTTATTTGTCAATTGCTTTTGCGGCTTTGGTTATAGTCTGGTGTTGTGATAAAAGATTACTCAGTTTTGGGATTTTTGCCGTCCCGGCAATACCGCATGTTCTTCCAAAAAATATTATTACGCGTATTCTTAGTGTCGGTTCTTATCTTAAAGATACTTCGACACTTTACAGATTCAGCATATGGAAAGGTGCTTTGCGTGTAATTAAAAATCATTGGTTTATGGGAACGGGAATAGGAACAGTTGCATTTTCACTGTTTTACCAGAATTATATGTTGGCCGGTGCTATTGCTCAGCATTCTCACAATACCTATATGCAGATTGCTATTGAACTCAGCGCATTAGGCTTAATTATATTTCTGCTTATTGTTTTGTATGCAGTAAAAGATGCTTCTAACGTTGCAAGACGTTTTGGATTGAAAGCAAAGTTAGTTGTTGTTCCGTTAATAGCTTCTTTTGGTGCTGTTCTCATACAAGGGTTTTTTGATTATATTTTTTACAATAACATAGTATTTATGGTTTATTGGTTTGTGATGGGACTTACTGTAGCGTCATTTAACGTTGTTTCATCAGATAATTATTTTTGTGAAAATAACAAGGAAGGAAAACAAATATGAGAAATTATAAACTTTTTGGCAAAATCCCGATATTTGATATTATTATTGTTCTTGTTCTTGTGGTTGCAGCTGTTGTTGGAGTGTCTGTTCTTAACACAAGTAAATCAGGCGTCGCTTATACCACGACTGTATCAAAAGACATAATTCTTACTGTTAGATTCGGTAATATTTCAGAGCAGGTTGTAACTATGCCAAAAGCAGGTGAATTGGTTGTTGATGATGGAACAAATACTAATATCGGTACAGTTGTTTCTGTTGCTAAAGAACCTTACGTGATGCATGATTTCAACTCAGTTACGGGTGAGCCTGTTTCTACCATTTATAATGACAGATATAATTTATTTGTGACTATAAAAGCAAATGCGAAAGTTTCAGAGGCTGCAACAGAAATTAACGGTGTTAAAGTAGGTCTTGGCAAAAGTATGGTATTCAGTATGCCAAGCATTTGTACCGGAGGAATTATTACCAATATAGAAGAGGTGGCTGTTAAATGAAAATTATAGATAAAAACGGACGTATATTTGGTAAGATAAGCATAATAGATATTATTATATTGTTATCTGTGTTGTTTTTGGCTTTTTCTGTTTTATATTCAAGATTTTCAGATGCAAATTCAATTGTTTCTGTAGGTAAACAGGAAACGGCATTGATGATACAAATCAAAGCTTATGGTGTTTTTGATACAGAAAAGGCACCTTTTTCAGTGGGTGACAGTATTTATGGTAATGGAGGAGAAATCATTGGCAAAATAACCAATGTTGTGAAAAAACCTAATGTAGCAAAATTTAAATTAATTGATGGAACATATATTGATTGTGAATCTGCTGAGTATGTAGATTATTTTTTAACTGTTGTTGGTAGCGCGGTTGAAACTGAAAAAGGACTTTTTGCAGCAGGTACTCTTCCGCTTATACCGAATAATAATGTTGTTATATCATCAAGCAAATATAATGGCAATTCGATTGTTTTATCTGTTGAAAAAACGGCGTAATTGCTCTGATGTTTGGTCAAAGTGTCCAAAAGTTTTCGGATTCTATTGACTTGAAGCAAAGTATATTGTAATATTTTAACAAGCTTATTTTTATTTTTAGGAGGATTACCTATGTACTCCAAAGAGGTAGTTGTTTTAAATAGTGTTGGTCTTCATGCAAGACCTGCAACATTCTTTATTCAAAAATCTAATGAATTTAAAAGTTCTATTTGGGTTGAAAAAGGTGACAGACGTATTAATGCTAAAAGTTTACTTGGTATACTTTCTCTCGGAATAATTAAAGGAACTGAGATTAAGATAATTGCTGACGGTATTGATGAAGAAGCAGCTGTTTCATCTTTGGTTAATCTTATAGAAAACGAATTAACTGATTGATTTCTGAGGACGGTCAACTATGACCGTCCTGTTTTCATAATAAGCATAAAAGGAGAATAAAAATGAATTATTTATCACCATCTATTTTATCTGCTGATTTTGGCAAACTTGCAGATGACGTTGCTATTGCTACTGATAACGGTGCTGAATATGTACATATAGATGTCATGGACGGTGTTTTTGTTCCTAACATTTCGATTGGTTTTACTGTTATTCAGAGCCTTAGAAAATATTGCGATAAGGTATTTGACGTGCATCTTATGATAGCAAATCCCGAAAAATATGTTGAACGCTTTGCTAAAGCGGGTTCTGATATTATTACTTTTCACGCAGAAAGCACAGAAGATGTAAAGGGCACAATTGATCTCATTCATAACTGCGGAAAAAAGGCGGGTCTTTCTATTAAGCCTGCGACTAAGATTTCTGAAATCGCTGATGTTCTTCCGTACGTTGATATGGTTCTTATTATGACTGTTGAACCCGGCTTTGGCGGACAGAAACTTATGCCTGATATGATTGAAAAAATCAAAGAACTTTACAAAGTTAAGTGTGATAATGGATATAGTTTTGATATTGAGGCAGACGGTGGAATTACACTTGAGAATGTATCTTTGCTTCTTGATGCAGGAGTTAACGTTATTGTTGCGGGCTCAAGCGTGTTCCAGGAAGGGCATACTGCTGAAAATACAGTTAACTTTATGAATATTTTAAATTCATAAGAGGTATATAAATGGAAATTTCGGATTTTCCCAGAATTTTAACACAACTGAGAAAAGAAAAAGGTATATCTCAGAAAAAAGCGGCAACAGATCTCGGTGTTTCTCAATCACTTCTTTCACATTATGAAAAAGGTGTGCGTGAGTGTGGCTTGATTTTTTTAGTCAGAGCTGCCGATTATTACGGTGTTACCATTGATTATATCTTGGGAAGAAGTTATGAAAAAGACGGCAAAATCATCTCAGTTGACGAGCTTCCTGAAGATTTACAATCAAAAGGAAATACGGGAATAAAAAGTATGATTCCCACGCTTAATAAGAAACTTATAAATAACTCTGTATCCATTCTTATGGATATTTTGTCAAAAATTAATAATAAAGAACTCACAAATGATATATCTTCATATATCAGTCTTGCTGTTTACAGAATGTTCAGGATGATTTATAATTCAAATGAGTTAAATCCTCAGGATATATTTGGCGCAGATAAAAATGAATTTCAATTTATGATTGATGTTGCTATGGATTCAAATTTGGTAAAAATATATAAAAAAACATCTGAGGTTGATGCGATAGAACTTGATTTACAAGCAATTAAAGATCAATACCCTGATCTTTCTCCGTCTCTTTTGAATTTACTTCAAAATTGCGAAAATAAAATTGGCGCAAGAAAAAAATGAGTTTTTGTCAAAAGTAATAAAATTGTTTTTATATTTTATTTAAAATTTTAATTTTTTAGTGTAAATATATGCAATGTGTACAAAAATAAGAAAGGTATGACCTTATAAAGTCATACCTTTCTTATTTTTTAATAAATTATTCTTGAAAAACCTTATTTTATGTATTATAATTAATGCAAGTTATATAAAAATTTTATTCATTTTGTGAAATTTTTGTATAAATGATTAAAAGAGGTGACCTAAATGGAATTTTTGGCAAAAAACATTAGAAATGTGTGTCTAATGGGACACAAGGGCTACGGTAAGACTACTTTGACAGAGTCGCTTTTGTATTTTTCAAAAGCTACTGATCGTTTAGGAAGTGTTGAGCAGGGTAATACTGTTAGTGATTTTGATTCAGAAGAAACAAAACGTAAACTATCTATTTCTCTAACAGTGAATCCGTTTACATACAAAAATACAAAAATAAACCTTATTGATACTCCGGGTTTTTATGATTTTGAAGGTGAACAGAATTCTGCTTTGTCAGCTGCTGATACAGCAATTATCGTTGTTACAAGTAAAACAACTGTTTCTGTAGGTACTGAAAAAGCTATGCTTAAATGCGAAAAAGCTAAGAAACCTGTTGTGTTCTTCAATTTAGGTCTTGATGACGAACACGGTGATTTTTATTCTACATTAAATCAGCTTTATGAAAAATTCGGCGAAACTAATATTGTTCCTATGCAGCTTCCACTTATAGTTAATGGTCAGTTTGCAGGTGCGGTTGATGTTTTGACTGATAAGGCTGTAAAATTCAACGCTGACGGCACAAGTACACCGTGTGACACTCCTGCGGAAATGCTCGATAAGCTTAAAGAGTTCAGAACAAAATTATTAGAGCTTGTTGCTGAAACAGATGATGCTCTTATGGAAAAATTCTTTGAAGAAACGCCTTTTACTGACCAAGAGCTGTCTACAGGTATTGTTAACGCTATATTAAATAGAATTATGTTCCCTGTCTTTTTGGGAGTGCCTACTAAGATGTTGGGTATGGAAAGCTTTATTGATGCTATCATTAAACATTTTCCGTCACCACTTGATGTACCTGCAATTGTTGCAGGCGATAAAGAAATTAAATGTGACGAAAACGCTCAGGCAATAATAAGAGTTTTCAAGACTATAGCAGACCCGTTTGTTGGCAAAATGTCATTCTTTAAGGTTTGCTCAGGTAAAGTTGTAAAAGATGAAACCTATACCAATAGTATTAGCGGTTCTAAAGAAAAAATTGCTCATGTTTATACTCCGTTTGGTAAAAAACAAAACGAAGTTACCGCTCTTTATGCTGGAGATATAGGTGTATTTACAAAACTTTCTGACACAAATACATCTGATACACTTTATGGCAAAGGTGATGCCGTTACTCTTGAGGAAATCAAATTCCCTAAACCTAACTTCTTTAAAGCTATTGTGCCTAAAGCAAAAGGTGATGAGGAAAAGATTTCTCAGGGTATTAAAAAGATGATGGAAGAAGATTGTACTCTTAAACTTATTAATAACAAGGAAACAAAGCAACAGGTTCTTTATGGTATGGGTGATATGCAACTTGATGTTGTTGTTTCAAAACTTGCATCTAAATTCCAAGTTGACGTTCTTCTTGGTGAAGCTAAGGTTGCTTACAGAGAGACTATTAAGAAAAAAGTTAAAGTTCAGGGTAAACATAAGAAACAGTCCGGTGGTCACGGTCAGTACGGTGATGTGTGGATTGAATTTGAACCTTGTTATGATCAGGATTTTGCTTTTGCAGAGACTGTTTTTGGCGGTTCTGTACCTAAAAACTTTTTCCCGGCAGTTGAAAAAGGTCTGAAAGAAAGCATCCAGAAAGGTGTTCTCGCCGGATATCCTGTTACGAATATAAAAGCTACTTTGGTTGACGGTTCATATCATCCTGTTGATTCGTCTGAAATGGCATTTAAGATGGCAGCTTCTATAGCTTTTAAAGAAGGTATGAAACAGGCAGCTCCTGTTCTTTTAGAACCGATCGGTACACTTACGGTTAATGTTTCTGATAAACTTATGGGTGATATTATTGGTGATATTAATAAACGTAGAGGTCAGGTATTGTCGATGGACAATGCAGAAGGGGAACGCGGAAGAAAGATCGTTACTGCAACTGTTCCTATGAGTGAAACATCTTCTTATGCTATGGATCTTAGAAGTATGACTCATGCCCGCGCTTCTTTTACTCTTGATTTTTTAGAATACAGAGAAGCTCCTTCAAATGTAGTTAGTAAGGTTGTTGCCGAGGCAGAGAAAAGCGAATAATTGTAATATTAAAGTTTAATGATGAATAAACATATATTAAATTAAAGTATAAGGTGTGAAAATATATGCTTGTTGTTTCATTTAAGCTTGATAAAACCAAACTTCTTGCCACTACTGCGGCGCTTTGTCTTGTATTAGCTGTGATGTGTGTTGCTTTGCCTAAACGTGCAAATGATGTTCTTAACAGTAATGTAAGTACTTCTGCAAAATCTACAGAGGAACATATTGATTTTTTGAATTCTTACGGTTATACTGTTGTAGAAAACCCGATGCAGATTCAAGAAATATTAATTCCTACCGAATTTTCTGAGGAATATAATACTTATAATGAATATCAAAAACTTTCGGGCTTTGATTTGACAAAATATAAAGGCTATAGAATTAAAAAATACACATATAAAGTTACTGATTATGCTGAATCAAAAGATGAAGTTGTTGCCAATCTTATGATTTATAATAATAAAATTATTGGTGGAGATATTTCTTCCACAACTCTTGGAGGATTTACTCACGGTTTTGTAAAGGAATAATGTATAGCCGAAGGTATAAAGCCTTCGGCTATATTTGTATGGATATGAGAATAGATAAATTTATTTGTGACACTATAAATATTACACGGACTCAAGCTAAAGCGAAAATTTCATCCGGAAATGTATTTTGCGATGGTGTTTGTGTTCGTTCGTCTTCATTTCAGGTGGATGAAAAAAGCTCTAAGATTATTGTTGATGGAAAAGAAATCAACTATGAGAAATTTGTTTATATTATGATGAATAAACCGGCAGGGGTTTTAAGTGCAACAAAAGACAATAAAACTAAGACTGCTATTGATTTGTTAAAAGAAAGTGACAGAAAACACGATCTTTTTGTAGCAGGACGTCTGGATAAAGATACAACAGGTTTTTTACTTATTACTAATGATGGTGATTTTGCTCATAATATTCTTTCTCCTAAAAAGCACGTGTTGAAAACATATATTGTAACCCTTGAACACAGTGATTATGAAGGGTATAAGGATGCTTTTAAAAAAGGAATAGTTTTAGAAGATGGATATACTTGCAAACCTGCGGACTTTATTGAAACGAGTGATGGTAAATGTATGCTTAAAATTTCAGAAGGCAAATTTCATCAGATAAAACGTATGTTTTTAAGTCTCAATAATAAAGTTGTTTCTTTGTCAAGGGTTGCTATGGGCAATCTTGAACTTGATCAGAGGTTGAATTTTGGCGAATATAAGTTTTTAACTGCTGAAGAACTTGAAAAAATTATGGCAAAATAGACAAAAACGAACCTCAATTATTTGTTGGAATGACAAAATAGGCTATTTTGCACAAAAAGAACTGATTATTTTTGTTTAAAAAAACATTTGATTTTTACGAATAATATGTTATAGTTATATTGTTAAATTATATTTTTAAAAAAATGTGACTTAGGAGGAACGTTTTAATGGCAAGTTTATCATTAAAAGGTATTTATAAGAGATATCCCGGCGGCGTTGTAGCTGTTTCGGATTTTAATCTTGAAATCGAAGACAAAGAATTTCTCGTACTTGTTGGTCCTTCAGGTTGTGGTAAATCCACAACACTTAGAATGATCGCTGGTCTTGAAGAAATTACAGAGGGTGAGCTTTTTATCGGTGACAGAATAGTCAATGATATCGCTCCTAAAGATAGAGACATTGCAATGGTTTTCCAGAACTATGCTCTTTATCCTCATATGACTGTATTTGATAACATGGCTTTCGGTCTTAAACTCAGAAAGACACCAAAGGATGAAATCAGACGTCGTGTTGAAGAAGCTGCTAAAATCCTTGATATAAGCCATCTTCTCGACAGAAAACCGAAGGCTCTTTCAGGTGGTCAGCGTCAGCGTGTTGCTCTTGGTCGTGCTATCGTTCGTGAACCAAAAGTATTCCTTCTTGACGAACCGCTCTCAAACCTTGATGCTAAACTTCGTGCACAGATGAGAACAGAGCTTTCTAAAATTCATCACAATCTTGCTACTACATTTATTTACGTTACTCATGACCAGACTGAAGCTATGACAATGGCTACAAGAATCGTTGTTATGAAAGACGGCTTTATTCAGCAGGTTGATACTCCACAGAACCTTTACAAATATCCTTGTAATATGTTTGTTGCTGGATTTATCGGTTCACCACAGATGAACTTCGTTGAAGCTCAAATCGTTGAGAAAAATGGCGATCTTTATGTTGAGTTTAAAGGTAACTCACTTAAACTTCCTGAAACAAAAGTTAATGATGATGTTAAAAAATACATTGGCAAAACTGTTGTTATCGGTATTCGTCCTGAACATGTTCATGA
The DNA here is from genome assembly GCA_045657265.1 of Eubacteriales bacterium. Lineage (GTDB taxonomy): Bacteria > Bacillota > Clostridia > Oscillospirales > QAKW01 > RGIG9041. The sequence continues at coordinate 12,811 of JAZOSU010000024.1, forward strand.
TGAAGAAAGATATCTTGAAGCTCAGCCTGAATACATCATCGAAGCTGATGTTGAAGTTACAGAACTTATGGGTGCTGAAACATTCCTTTATCTTAATGTTGATGGTGCTAAATTTACAGCTAAAGTTGCTCCTACTTCAGAAGCTAAAGCTGATGATAAAATTAAAGTTGTTCTTAGCCTTGAACACGCACATCTTTTTGATAAAGAAACACAGGTTACAATTATTAACTAATTTAATAAACAATATAAGCTACGTTCAATTGAACGTAGCTTTTTTGTTTGTTTTTTATAAATAACTTGTTATTGATTTTTAACAAAAAAACATAAAAATTAGCAGTTTTTTACTCAATTTGTTTATTTTTAACAAAAAATTTATAAACTAACTGTTGAAATCGAAAATAATTTGTTATAAAATATTATCATAATTAGTTATTTTGTATAGGGGGATTATCTATGTCCAATAGATTTTTTCAGGGAGTTGTATATCAACTGAAAGATAGTATTAACAAAACGGTAGGTGTACTTGATGAATATGGTACCGTTGTGGCGTGTAGCGATCTTATAAAAATAGGTGAAAAACGTGATCACGTTATTTCATCATTTACTAATTCTGTTGATGTAGTTAAAGATGATAACTGCACATATAAACCTATTGGTCAGATTCCCGGTTTTGAATTCGTTGCTTTTGTTGAAGGCGTAGATGATGAAACTGAAAAATATATTTCTTTAGTTGTTATTGCTCTTCTTAATGTCAAGCAATATTATGATGAAAAATTCGATAAGAAAAACTTTATTAAAAATGTAATTCTTGATAATGTTCTTCCGGGTGATATTTATATTAAAGCTCGTGAACTTCATTTTGAAACTGAAATATCAAGAGTGGTTATTCTTATCAGGCTTGTAGATAAAGGCGATGTGTCAGCTTATGATATTTTACAAAGTCTGTTTCCTGATAAACAAAAAGACTTTATAATTAATGTTAATGAAACAGATATTGTTCTTGTAAAAGAAGTGAAAGACACAAATGACACCAAAGATCTAGAAAAACTTGCAAAAAGTATTGTTGATATAATTAACTCTGAATTGTATGTGAAAGCATATGTTGGCATTGGTACTATTGTTGATAGTATAAGAGATTTGCCCAGATCATTCAACGATGCTCAGATAGCTTTGGAAGTGGGTAAAGTTTTTGATACTGAAAAGTATATTATGACATACGACAATCTTGGTATTGGTAGACTGATTTATCAGCTTCCTACATCTCTTTGTGAAATGTTTCTTAATGAAGTATTCAAGAAAGGGTCAATAGACTCTCTTGACTATGAAACTTTGTTTACCATTCAAAAGTTTTTTGAAAATAATCTTAATGTATCTGAAACCTCGAGAAAATTATTTGTACATAGAAATACATTGGTTTACAGACTTGAAAAAATAAGAAAACTTACAGGTCTTGATCTTCGTAGATTTGATCATGCTATTGTTTTCAAAGTTGCTTTGATGGTTAAAAAATATCTTGTTTCTAATCCTACAAAATTTTAATTAATGGAATGATAAAATGATTTTATTTGATGATGTATATAAAAATTATCCAAATGGAACTAATGCTTTGAATGGTGTGAGTTTCAGAATAGATGACGGAGAATTTGTTTTCATAATAGGACCGAGTGGTGCCGGTAAAAGTACTTTGATTAAATTACTGCTACGGGAAGAAAAACATTCGAGTGGTAAAGTAATTGTAAATGATTTTAAAATGAACAAACTGAAAGAACGTAAAATCCCTCAACTCAGACGTAGTATGGGCGTGGTTTTTCAGGATTTTAGACTTATTGATACAATGACTGTTTATGAAAACGTTGCTTTTGCTATGAGAGTAATCGGATGTTCCAATAAAACAATCAGACGTAGGGTTCCTTATGTTTTAGGTATTGTTGGTCTTGGACATAAATCAAAGAATTATCCCAAAGAACTCTCAGGTGGTGAGCAGCAAAGGGTTGCGCTTGCCAGAGCTTTGGTTAATAATCCGAAAACTATAATTGCTGATGAGCCTACAGGAAATGTTGATCCTGCTCTTGCACGTGAAATTATGGAGCTTTTAATGGAAATTAACAAAAAAGGAACAACAGTTATTGTTATAACTCACGATAAAAAATTGGTCGATGATTTTAATAAAAGAGTTATTGCTATAAAAGACGGACAAATAATAAGCGATATAACAGGTGGTTACGATTACAATGAACACAAGTAGTTTTTTATATTTTATAAAATCTTCTTTTAAGAGTATGTATAAAAATGCTCTTATGACCCTTGCTTCAGTCTTTGTTCTTATTGCTTGTATGCTTATTATAGGCACTGTCTATCTTGCTTCTGCCAATGTTATGAGTTTTATGGATAATCTTGAAGCTCAAAATGAAATAGTAGCTTTTATCAGCGATGATTATGAGGAGGATAGCTCGTCAAGAGAATTGCTTTGTAATAAAATTCTTGCAATTGATGGGGTTTCTGAAGTTGAATACGTTACAAAAGAACAAGCTTTTGCTGAATACAGGGATAGCCTTGGGGAAAACGGTCAATATCTTGATGGATATGATGGTGATGACAATCCTCTCAGAAATGAACTCAGAATTAAGATAGATAATATTGATCAATTTTCATCTGTTGCATTTAAAATTTCTAATATGAAAGAAATTGCGAATACCCGAGATTCTCAGGAAGTTGTAGATCTTTTACTTTCTGTAAGAAATGTTTTGCAGACACTCGGTCTTTGGATTCTTATTATCCTTGCAGTTGTTTCTTTGTTTATAATTTCAAACACTATAAAACTTACGATGTACAGTAGGCGTAATGAAATAAATATTATGAAATATGTCGGCGCAACAAATGGATTTATCAGATTTCCGTTTGTTCTTGAAGGCATAATTATAGGCATTGTTTCAACTGTACTTGCACTTGCTCTTCAATGGTGTATTTATTCATATGTGGTAGTTCCGCTTTTGTCTGACCTTGCTTTTCTTTCTGCAAGTATAGTACCTTTTGGCACCACTATCATGTATCTGATTGCTATTTTTGGTATTATAGGTCTTTTGGTTGGCGTTTTGGGAAGCGTTCTTTCTATACGCAAATATTTGAAGGTTTAATTAAGTATGAAAAAAATCCATTCTATTTTAGCTTTAATAATTATTGTTCTTATGATTATTTCGATGTTTTCCGGAATATTCATTAGTAGCTTTTCCGCTGATGCATCTTCGGTTGATTCGATGCAGCAACAACTTGATGATCTTGCAAAGCAAAAAGAAAAGCTCGAAAAAGAACTGAATGTTATTTCAGAAAAGAAAGAAAAAGAACTTGAAAAGAAAAGTATAATTGATGAACAAATCAATGCTACTCAAAGCGAAATTTCTGTTCTTAATAATATGATTTCCGCATTGGATGATCAACTTGAGGATGCGGAGACTAAGCTTGATGAAGCACAAGACAAACTCGATGAATGTCTTGAACTGAGCAAAGCAAGAATAAGAAATTCATATGAACAAGGAAATGCGTCTTTTCTTGAAATTCTTGCAGGATGTAAAACGATTCATGATTTTATTTCTAAAATTGAAATAGTAAAACAAATCACTGAAAAAGACAACGCTGTTATTAATCAGGTCAAACAGAGTAAAGAAACCATTGCTGCCAAGAAAAAAGAAATAGCGGCAAACAAGGAAAAAAACGAAAGTGCCGCAATTTTACTTGAAAATAAAGAAGCTTCTTTATCTAAAAAACAGGCAGCAAGTGATCGTCTTATTGATGAGATGAATAGTTCTCAGGAAGCTAAAAAACGAGCAATTCTTGAAGCTGAAGCGGCAGAGGAACGATTACAAAATGAAATCAGGTCTGCGCTTTCTCAAAACACCGAAACAACGGTGGTAGATAATGGAAATTTCAGATGGCCTCTTGATTCTGGATTTAAAAATATTACAAGTGAATTCGGATACAGAACTCATCCTGTGACAGGTGTTTATAAATTGCATACAGGTGTTGATATTGCAAGTTCTGGTATAAGTGGTTCGACTATATATGCAGCTAAAGGCGGCACAGTTATTAAAGCAGGTTATAATCGCGGCTACGGAAATTACGTTGTTATTAATCACGGTGATGGATATGCCACTTTGTACGGTCATGCTTCTTCATTGCTTGTTTCAGTTGATCAGGTTGTAGAAAAAGGTACACCTTTAGGTTATGTTGGAAGTACAGGCTATTCTACAGGACCTCATCTTCATTTTGAGATTATGAAAAATGGCGATTATACTAATCCTCTTGATTATTTCAGCGGTGTTATGAGTTTTACTTACTCATAATTGAAAGGAATTTTTATGAAGAAAAAGATTGAAGTCGGAACAGTTATATTTATTGTTATTGCTGCAGTTGTACTTGCTTGTCTGATGACTTATATGTATCTTACGAGCTTAATGCCCAGTCTTGTTGCTAAAGAAAATTTTTATGACAGAATAAGTGAAATTTACAAAACGGTTGATCAAAGATATGTTGGCGAAATCGATCAGGAATCAGCAATGAATACTCTTCTTAGCGGTTATGTTGAAGGAATAGATAAATATAGTACGTATCTGGATGCTGATAAGTATGCTGAATACCTTGCGCAACTTGAAGGTAAATACTCAGGTATTGGTATAACTGTTAAATATGTAGCTAAATCAGGAATACTTAAAGTTGTAAATGTTAAATCCAATTCTCCTGCAGATGAATCTGGTATAAAATCAGGAGATTTGATTTATAAAATTAACGATAAATTAGTTTCTGATATAACATACGATGAAGCTGTTTCTATGCTTAAAGCTGAAATTGGGAAAAATATTAATCTTGTTATCCAACGAGATGATAAAGAAATATCTAAAACAGTTACTGTAGGTGAATATATCACTTCGAGCGTTGAATATAAAATGCTTTATGACGATATTGGATATATTTATGTTTCTGAATTTGATAATAAAACAGCAGATGATTTCAAAAAAGCAATCGAATCTTTAAATGAAGACGGTGCTAAAAAATATGTATTTGATATGAGAAATAATGTTGGCGGAAGTTTATCTTCTGTTGTTGATATACTCGATTTCCTTTTACCTGAAGGTAATCTTGTTTCTTTGACAAACAAAGCCGGAGAAGAAACTGTGTATTCATCTGATGCTAAAAAATTTGACAAAGAATTTGTTGTTTTGATTAATAATTCTACTTATAGTGGCGGTGAGCTTTTTGCTGCAGCTGTCAGAGATTTTAAAGCGGGTAAATTAATTGGTGAAACTACTTACGGTAAAGGTTATGCTCAGGAAATTATACCTCTAAGTACCGGTGCCTTGTATCTTTCTACCAAAATGTATTATCCACCAAGTGGAGAAAATTACGAAGGTGTCGGTGTGTCTCCGGATATTGTTATAAAACTTACACCCGAACTTGAAGAAAACTTTTATGAACTCACTGCTCAGCAAGATGTTCAGCTTAAAACCGCTTTAACTGAACTTGGCAAGGTTTTTGAACAACCGGAAGAATCTGAAAATGAAGAACAATCCACAAATGAAAAAAATGAAACTGTTTCTGATTGAAACAGTTTCATTTTTATTATTTACGTTTTAATTATATCAATGATTTCTCCGATATACATCCTGTGCATACCACCGGAGGAATATGTTTTTTCAAATGCTTCATTATCTAAGAAACATTCTTTATTAATATCTTGAGCATATATTTTTTTACAGATAATCGTTATTGAAGCTTGTTCAAAATATGGGGTTTCGTTTTGTGCGAACTTTAAATCAAAACCGCATTTTTCTATTTTGTTCTCTATTTTTCCGCTTGTTTTACCGCAATAAGCCAATTTGTCTTTATATGACTTATCAAAAAACGAAAGTGAAAAAGTGTCGGATTTTTCTAAAAATTCGTATGTGTATCTTTCGGGTCTGACGTATATATGAGCGATGTTTTTAAAAAACAAAACTCCAAAGCCACCGAAACTTGCTGTCATTGTATTTGCTTTGGTTTTGTCGCCTGCTGTTATCAGCATCCAGTCATCAGCAATTAGTTTGAATATGTTTTCGTTTAATTCTTTTGGTGAAATATTCATAATCATCCTCCTCTACAATATATTACCATTTATATAATAAAAATGCAAACTTTTAGCGTATTTTTAATTTTTGAATATAATGTAATGTATAACAAAAAGCAGGTGATTAAAATGAAAATATTGTGTAAAAATATGACTCATGCAATGAAAGCTAATAAACTTTTATATAATTGTGGAATTCATTCCAAAGTTGAAAAATCAACGGATAACCCCGGAATAAAAGGCTGTGTTTACGGCATTTCTTTTAATGATAAATACTTTGATAAAGCTATAGATGCAATGAAAAAAGGAGAAGTTCATCTTCATAAACAAGAAAAAAACTACTATGGGGATGATTTATTGTGATTTATTTTGACAATGCGGCATCATCGTTTCCAAAACCAAGATGTGTATGTAAGTCGGTAAACGATTGGCTTAGAATTAACGGAGCTAATTCAGGCAGAAGTGGTCATGATTTATCGGTTCAGGCATCTGAAATAATATATGAAACAAGAGTTAATATTGCAAGTTTATTTGGAGTGGAACAGGCAGAAAATATTGCTTTTGTCCCTAATGCGACTTTTGGGCTTAATATGCTTATTCAAGGACTTGTAAAACGCGGAGATCATGTTATTATTTCTGACCTTGAACATAATAGCGTCATAAGACCTGTTTATTTAAAGAGTAAGTCGGGTGTTGAATTTTCAATTGTTCAGACAGATTTATATGATGATAATAATACGGTTGATAACTTTTTGAAACATGTAAAGCATAATACTAAATTGGTTATATGTACGCAATGCTCAAATGTTTGTGGAAAAATAATGCCCATTGGATTATTAAGAAAAAAGTTACCCCAACAAATAAAACTTATGGTAGATGGATCCCAGGGCGCGGGGATTATACCTATAAATCTCAAAGAGTTGAATATCGATTATTATTGTGCTCCATCTCACAAAGGTCTTATGGGACCTCAAGGAAGCGGTTTTGTTGCTATTCGTTCCGAATTGCCGTTTTCTGTTATTTGTGGTGGTACCGGCAGTGATAGTTTTAATTTTGAACAACCGGAATATATGCCTGATTTACTTGAGTGTGGAACTTTGCCTACACCAATAATTGTCGGTTTAAATAGTGGTGTGAAATTTATTGAAAGCATAGGAATAAATAACATTTTTAAACATAAAAAGGAATTGACTGACTATTTTTATTATTCTGTTTCAAAAATAGATAATATTATTAATTATGTTGATTATAAAAAAGGTGATTTTGTAGGTGTTGCTTGCATAAATGTCAAAGAAGTAGAATCTGACGTAGTTGGAAGATATCTTAATGAAAAAGGAATTTGTGTAAGAAGTGGAATTCATTGTGCACCGCTTTTTCACAAAAAAATGGGTACGGAAAAGATTGGAATGGTACGAATCAGCTTTGGTTATTATAATTCTAAAGATGAAATTGATTTTTTAGTTAAAAGTTTAAAAAAATTTTAATTTATTATTTATTTTATAATATTAGTATGGTATAATGTAGAAAAGCATTATACCATTTTTTGAAAGGTTAAATTTGATGGGACCGATTGTACAATTCTTTAAAAATTTAATAGGTATTTTTGCAACAATGAAATTTCCTGTTGATTATTTGGATATTTTGATTGTTGCGGTTTTGATATACTATGTTTTGAAATTTGCAAAAGAAACAAGGACAAGCCATCTTATCAGGGGTATTCTTGTGATTCTTGCTTTGTATCAACTTGCTATATGGATGAATTTTTCGGCACTTACTTATATTTTGAAAAATACTATCCAACTTAGTTTTTTTGCTATCCTGATTGTGTTTCAACCTGAACTTCGCTCAGGTCTTGAACGTTTAGGAAGGGTTAAATTCAGTTCTCTGCGCAGTATACAGTCTTTTAATAAAAATGATTTTAATGAACAAACCAATAACATGATTAACAGTGTGTGTGAAAGCTGTAAGATTTTGTCCGGAAGACGTATAGGAGCTTTAATTGTTTTTGAATTATCAGGTAGATTAGGCGATATTCTTGATACAGGTTTTCCTGTTGATGCGGCAATTACACCTCAAACTTTAATAACTATTTTCTTCCCAAATACTCCTTTGCATGATGGAGCGGTTATAATCAGGGAAAACAGAATTGTTTCAGCCGGTTGTTTGCTTCCGATCAGTAAGAATCTTGAACTTAACAGAGAGCTTGGTACAAGACATAGAGCGGCTCTCGGCATTACAGAATCGTCAGATGCTTTGGCAGTTGTCGTTTCTGAAGAAACGGGTAAAATATCTTATGCTATGAATGGTAAAATAGAAACCGGCATTACAGAAGAGCAACTTCGTAAATTGCTTGAACAAAAGTTTTTACTTACTGAAAAGAAATTTGATCCGTTTAGATTTTTCAAAAAAGAGGTGGCAGATGATGAAGAATAAATATAAGTCTGTTATCTTGGTTTTAAAGAACAACTGGGGTTCTAAACTTTTTTCTTTCTTACTTGCTTTGGTTGCTTGGTTTGTGATTGTTCAGGCTAATCCCGAAGATACAAGAAAAATTTTAGATGTTAAGATTGATATCAATACTGAGGATTCTGTTCCGGCAGGTGAAGGACTTGTTCTTGTTACTGATTATGATGATACTTTAGACATTACATACAGAGCTACACGTGATGTTATTTCGATGTTGAACGTTGATAAAATAACCGCTTATGTTGATTTGTCAAGTGCTACGAAATCCGGTGAATATAAATTCCCTGTAAAAATTGATACCGGAGGGCAAAATATACAGATTATTGATCAATCGGTTAAAGAAGCAGTTTTAAAATTTGAAAAAAGTGCCACAGCTCAGGTTAAAATTAATGTCATTGCGCAGGGTGATGTTGCAAAAGGTTATGTGAAAAATGACCCCGTTTGTGTTCCTAATATTATTAATATTGAGGGGCCTGAATCAAAAGTTTCTAAAATTTCTTCTGCCGAAATTAAAATATCAGAAAAAGAATTTACTGAAACAAAAGTATATAATTGTGAGTATGATTTTGTTGATGCTGAAGGTAATGTGATTTCAAAAGATTATATTAAGGCGGATGCTGAAAAAGTTGATGTCACCGTGAATATTTTGCAAACAAAAAATATTCCGCTTTCTGCAACTCTTGTGAATTCTTCTGGCGGATTTGAAGGGAATTTTGCTACTATTACGATTGACCCTGCTACAATTACCGTTGCAGGTGGTGCAGATGTGATAGATACTCTTAATAGTTATGATTTGGGAACAATTGATGTTTCTGAAAAATTGGATGATTTTTCTCAGGAATATGTTGTTTCCCTTCAGAATGGTATTAAAAATGTTGATGGTATCAATTCGGTCTTAGTTGATGTGAAATTCGGCGATGTTCGTACCAAATCGATTACATTTAACAATTTTACTATAGAAAATTTAGCTAAAGGACAAAAAGCAGTTGTTGTTGACAAAACACTTAATGTTACTTTTAGGGGACTTGCTTCTGATATAGAAAAGATTAACTCTTCAAATGTAAAAATTGTTGTTGATTTTCAAAAGAAAAAGCAAACCAAAGGAAGAAACAGCGTTTCTGTTTATGCGCTTATCCCTGAAGAATGTAAAGTCGGTGTATTGGGTAAATATCAATTAACAGTAGATATATCATAAATGATTATTCAAACAGTAAAGCGAAAGCTTTGCTGTTTGTGTTTTAGGTGAATTATGACAAGTGTTGGAAGAGTAGTTGCTATTAATAATGAGTGTGTTACAGTTTCGGTTAAAAGAAAAGGAGCTTGTGGAGATAACTGCGCTTCTTGTTCGGTTGTTTGTAACCAAATTGTAAATGTAACGGCTATTTGTGATTTGAATGTAAAAATAGGAGATACTGTAACTGTTGAAACTAAATCTAAATATGTTTATTTTGCTTTGCTTATGATTTTTGTTTTGCCTGTTATTTTTCCGATTGTAGCTTATTTTGCTTTTTTAAAAATAAATAATTCATTAGCAATATTAACTTCAGTTATTGCGTTTTGTTTTGCACTTGTTTCTGTTTTTTTGTTAGGTAAAAATAAACAGTTTAGTAAACATATTACCCCGGTAGTTATTTCTGTTAATAATTAATGATATTTTGTATTGAATTTTTGATATTTTTATGGTATAATTATTGGAAATTTTTAAGGATTTATTTGTTGGAGGATGTCAATGAAACATATTTCAGTAAGTGAGTTGTATACTTGCGCAGAAAAATATTATGATAAAGAAATTACTGTTTGCGGTTGGGTTCGTACCATTCGTGATTCTAAAAATTTTGCTTTTGTTGAACTTAATGATGGCAGTCATTTTAAAAGCATTCAGGTTGTTTTAGAAAGTAATGTTGTCACTAATTATGATGAAATAGTAAAGCAAAATGTTGGTGCATCTTTAATAGTAAGCGGTGTACTTTGTGCAACTCCACAGGCAAAACAGCCTTTTGAAATAAAAGCTACTGAAATTGCTGTGGAAGGTGTAAGCTCACCTGAGTATCCTCTTCAGAAAAAACGTCATACACTTGAGTATCTCAGAACTATGACACATCTGAGACCTAGAACCAATACTCTCTCAGCAGTATTCAGAGTTCGTTCAAAAGCAGCTTATGCTATTCATAAGTTTTTTAATGAAAATGGTTTTACTTATGTTCATACTCCAATAATTACAACATCTGACTGTGAAGGTGCAGGGGAAATGTTCCGTGTTACTTCGCTTGATTTTGATAAAATAGAAGGTAAACCTGATTTTTCACGTGACTTCTTTCAAAAAAATACATTTCTTACTGTTTCAGGTCAGTTGAATGCAGAATGCTTTGCTCAGGCATATGATAAAATATATACTTTTGGTCCTACTTTTAGAGCCGAAAACTCAAACACCGTAAAACATGCGGCTGAATTCTGGATGATTGAGCCTGAAATTGCTTTCGCCGATTTGAACGATGATATGGAACTTGCAGAAAAAATGATTAAATTTGTAGTTTCTTATCTGCTTGAAAATTGCAAATACGAACTTGAATTTTTTAATAATTTTATTGATAAAACACTTCTTGAACGTTTGAACAATATTGTTTCAAATGATTTTGCCAAAGTGACATACACCGATGCTGTAGCTATGCTTGAAAAAGTGAAAGATGATTTTGAATTTCCTGTTTCGTGGGGTATGGATTTACAGACTGAACACGAAAGATACATCACAGAAAAAATATTTAAAAAGCCTGTATTTGTAATAGATTATCCCGCGGAAATCAAAGCATTTTATATGCGTCTTAATGATGATAATAAAACGGTTGCTGCAATGGATCTTCTTGTTCCCGGTGTCGGTGAAATTATAGGCGGTAGCCAAAGAGAAGAAAGACTTGATGTTTTACTTGAAAAAATGGATAAATTAGGTCTTGATAAAGATAGTTATGAATTCTATCTTGATTTACGTAGATTTGGCGGAACTAAACACGCTGGTTTCGGACTGGGTTTTGAGAGACTTATTATGTATGTTACAGGTATGGCTAATATTCGTGATGTGTTGCCATTCCCGAGAACAGTTAAAAATGCTGACCTTTAATTGGAGACTTTTATGACTTATCATTCAATGACAAGCGAGATGCTTGTTGATTTACGCAAAGACTTACTTAAAATCTATGATAGCTATTTAACAGATGGCGTTAAATTGGATATGGCTAGGGGTAAACCCGGCAAAGATCAACTTGATATTTCCGAAGGAATTTTAAGAGCTGTTTCTACCAATGAAGATTGCGAAGCGGAAAATTCTCTCGATTGCAGAAACTATGGCATTTTAGAAGGCTTGACTTGTGCAAGAGAATTATTTGCAGACGTCTTTGGTTTGAAAGCTGAGAACATTATTCTTGGTGGAAACTCAAGCCTTAATATGATGTACGATACTATATCAAGAGCGTATAATTTCGGTTTTTGTGATAGCGTTCGTCCTTGGTGCAGAGAAGAAAGAATAAGATTTCTTTGCCCATCACCGGGTTATGATAGACATTTTTCCATATGCGAACTGTTTGGCATAGAAATGATTGTTGTTCCTATGACGGAAAACGGACCTGATATGGATGTTGTTCGTAGTTATGTGGAATATGACGAGGAAGTTAAAGGTATTTGGTGTGTTCCTAAATACTCTAATCCCACAGGTGTTGTTTATTCTGATGAAGTAATTACTCAACTTGCTCAGTTAACTCCGGCGGCACCTGATTTTAAAATATTCTGGGATAATGCATATGCCATCCATGATTTTTACGAAAATATTCCTTTGAAAAATATTTTTGATGAATGCGAAAAGTATGGTAATCCTAATATGCCGATTATGTTCGCTTCTACGTCAAAAATCACTTTCCCGGGAAGCGGTGTTGCGCTTGTATATTCAAGTACAGAAAACTTAAATAACTTTAAAAAATATATGACAGTTCAGACCATTGGCCCTGATAAAATTAATCAGTTAAGACATGTCAGATATTTTAAGGATAAAAGCGGTATAATGGAACATATGAAACGTCATGCCGACATTCTTATTCCTAAATTTAATGCTATCATAGAAGCGTTTGAACGTGAATTTGAGGGAACGGGTATTGCCAAATGGACTAAACCTCGAGGTGGATATTTCATAAGTTTCGATTCTTTACCTGGGTGCGCAAAAGAAATATTTAATCTTTGTAAAAATGCCGGTCTTACTCTTACAAATGCGGGTGCAACATTCCCTTATGGAAAAGATCCTGACGACAGTAATATTAGGATTGCTCCGTCTTTTCCAAGTAAAGAACAACTTGTTGCGGCTGTTGAGCGTTTTATTGTTTGTGTAAAAATTGCATCAATAAATAAAATTCTTGAAGATAGAAACAAATAAAAAAACAGGGGTACCTAAATGGTTCCCCTGATTTACATTTTTTTAATTTTCTTTTGAATAATATCAGTTAGTAATGCTATGATGCAGCATATTATGTGCCAAAGTAATAATGATTTTACTAATTCTAACCATATTTCAAAAGAATAATGTACACTTATTTTTATGTCGATATACATCAAAAAACTTATGGTTAACATCATTATTGCCCAAATTATTGTTGAAAGCCATATAATTATTTTTGATGTATTAGATATATTTTTCATTTTGTTCACCTGCCTAATTAAAATTTTATTGGTTTTATCAGTTGATTTCAATATGGTTTTGGTGGAAAAATAACTATTATTTAACAGGTGTTTTATATGAAAATAGGTATTTCTTTAGCTTGCTTTTATCCAATGCATCCGGAAGAAACTATTAATAGAGTTTCTAAGCTTGGATTTGATACTATAGAAGTTTTTCTTAATACTTATTGTGAATTGAGTGAGGATTATATTATTGGTTTAAAATCTGAGTGTGATAAAGTCGGACTTAAAATTCATTCTATACATCCTTTTACAAGTGCTCTTGAAAATTATATGTTCTTTTCTCCCTATGACAGAAGAATTGAAGATTCTAAAAAAATGTACGAACTGTATTGTAAAACAGCCATTATGCTCGGTGCAAGTGTAATTAATATACATGGGGATAGAGGGATTGGACTTACTGATATTGATAAATATATCAGATGTCTCGATCCGCTTTTGGAACTTAGTGCAAAGCACGGAGTTTATCTGTCACATGAAAATGTTTTCTTTAATAGTATTAATCATCCGGAATTTGTTTTTAAACTGCGTCAAAAACTCGGTAAGGGTACTGTTAAATTTACTTTAGATATTAAACAAGCCAATAAAGGTGGTAGTGATCCTTATGAAGTATGTCAGGCAATGGGAGAAGATGTTGTTAATTTTCATATTAATGATTACGATGATAATCATATTTGTATGTTGCCGGGACAAGGAAAGGTTGATCACCAAAAAATAATGAATTTACTTGTTAAAAACGGTTATAAAGGTCCTGCACTTATCGAAGTGTATTCTGATAACTTTAAATCAGATGATGAAATATATAATTCCAAAGTATATCTTGAAAAAATAAAGCTTTCCAAATGAATGGAAAGCTTTATTTTTATAATAATTCACTAATTTGATTTATGTTTCCTGCGCCCATTAAAATGTAGAGTTCATTGGGTTTTGCATTTGATTTTATATAATCAGCAATATCATTAAAACTGCTGATATATATAGAAGTTGGTATTTTTTCTTTCAAATCAAGAATATTCACTCCAACAGTGTTGATTTCTCTCGCACTATATATATCGGTGAGAATTACCTGATCAGCATTTGAAAGTTCTTTTGCAAAATCATCCATAAGAAATTTAGTTCTTGTGTATGTGTGTGGTTGGAATATTACAGTCGTTTTGTTAAAACCTGCGGATTTTGCTGAAGCTATGGTTGCATTGATTTCGGTGGGGTGATGTGCGTAATCGTCTACAATAAGTGCACCGTTGAATTCTTTTTTAATTTCAAATCTTCTGTCTGCACCTTCAAATGCAAGTAAACCTTGTTTTATTTTATCGTTATTAATCTGATACATTTTGGCGACACATATAGTTGCTAAAGCGTTTAAAATGTTGTGATTTCCAAAAACCGATAACTCTATATCACAAATTCTTTCGTGTTTATATATTGCATCAAATACAGGTTTGCCTTTAATGTATCTGATGTTTTCAGGATAGCATGTATTTTGCGTATCAAGACCAAACGTAAGTATTTCTTTTGTACAATTATCGATTATATGCTTACAATTGATATCATCGCCATTGATTATAACTAAGCCATTATCGTTTATGTTTTGAGTAAATTTTAAAAATGAATCTTTGATGTTGTCTAAATCTTTGAAAAAGTCAAGATGATCACTGTCGATATTCAAGATGACTGCTGATTCAGGATAGAAGTGCAAAAATGAATTTACATATTCACAAGCTTCGTACACGCTATATTCTGATTTACCCACTTTGTAATTGGCGTTGATTTGTTTGAAATGGGCACCAATGAGAATGGTTGGGTCATATTGTGCCGCTAACATTACGGAGGCTATCATTGATGTGGTTGTTGTTTTACCGTGTGTACCCGCTACTGCAATAGAATGTTTGTATGTTAACATTAACATCCCAAGTAATACAGCGCGTTCTATTATAGGAATATTGTTTTGTTTTGCGTATACAAGTTCAGGGTTACTGTCTGATATTGCGGCAGTGTATACAATCAGATCGGCGTTTTTTACATTATCACTATTGTGACCGATGTATACATCAATTCCGTTAGATTTAAGCATTTTTGTGTTTGCGGATTCTGTGGAATCAGAACCACTTACGTTTTTTCCGTTTCCTTTTAACAGGATGGCTAATGAGGACATAGAAACTCCGCCGATGCCTATAAAATGTATATTGTTATATCTATTTATATCAGGAAATAATTCCATTTATCTGTCTCCTTAAGTATTTGTTTATATTATAGTCTATTTTTTAAATAAAATAAATAGTTTTTTTACATTTAATGAAAAATATTGAAAACATATTTTTACTATAGTATAATGTATAAAAATTGTTTGGAGTGGTATTATGAAAAAAATATTGTCGTTTTTTGATTCAAGAAGATACATTGTTTATATAGCTCTGGGTGTGTTGTTACTTTCTATGACTTTTAAATCACAAGTTGTTATTCTTTCTTATGGTGACGAGTATTCTTTAAGAATGGAATATACGGTTTACGGTTATTGCATAAGAGCGTCTGCTGGACTTAAAGCAACCGAACCTGCTGTATATAATGAGGTTTATGTTGGCAATAGTATGTCTACGTCGATTTTAAAAGCTGTTTCGCAACTTGAAAAACTTGGCGGTGAAGGGGGAACAGTTCGTATTATGACAACAGGTTTTCCAAAGAATAATGATAAACTTGAACTTGAAATCCAAAAACTTTTGGTAGATTCTGGCAGAAATGCGGAAATAATTGATGATATTAAAATTTTATCGTAAAAAAACGAAAAAAAGTTAAAAAAAGGTGTTGACAAAGTAGAAACAGTTTGGTAATATATTTAGGCACTCTTCGGAAGAGGGGTAGCGAATGAACATTGAAAATTAAACAGCATCATAAAAAAGGACCCGTTAATTGTT